>NZ_JBIUCS010000036.1:0-26891 GCF_044538485.1 Acinetobacter sp. ABJ_C5_2
CTTTATTAATATTCAGCTTTCTATTTAATAGTAAAGATTGCTTATATGTACTGAAATTAATTATAGGAAAAACAATCATTTGTGTTGTAAGCTTTGGCTTACATGATTGTGAGAGATTGCCTACATTTGTATGAAAAATGATCTAATTTTACATAATTAATTAATTTAAAATTGTTATATTACAGTTATTTAATTAAAAATATGGTTGAGATGAGCTTTACATAAATAACAAAAAGTAACATCGCCTTTAGAAAGTTAATTTTAAAAAGTTAAATTAATTATTTGACAGGAGCTGTTTGAATTTAAAAATTTTAACGTTTGATAAAATGTTGTTTTGTGAAAATAATTTTTTAATAAATAAAATTTATATTTCTTGGGTATGCAATATATTAAATAAGCGAAGGGGAGCAATGTTTTTTAAAATCTAACTTGTAAATTATGATAAGCAAGTGAACATGTTATCAATCAATAAAATGATATAGAAGAATGAGATAAAATTTGAATTTTTAACCAGCGTAGAGATGACCACGCTGGCTTACTACTATTGACTAGATTTAATCTGAACGTGTAGTTAACCAATTATTCATTTCAGGCCAAACAGAACTTGGAGCTTGGCTACCAGAAACGACACCCATATGGCCGCCTGGAACCACTTTAAAAGTTTTATCTTGGCTATTAATTAAATCCATAAGCGGTTTCACTGCGTCGGCGGTCACAATAATGTCTGTATCGCCACCTACAGCCAACACTGAACAATCAATATCTTTTAAATAAGCTGTAAGTTCACCAAATTTGATTACACCTGTTGAGAGTTCATTATCTATCCAGAAACGTAGAATGATGTCACGCATCACACCACCCGGATACGCCAACATATTGTCGATAAATGAACTAGACGTAGCGTGGTCAACAATAAATTCACGGTTATCAAGATTTTTAAAAAGCTGCCAATAGGTTTTTAAATTTCCAATCGGGTCAGTTAGCTTAAAGCCAAGTGTGTTTTGCCAGCCATGAATATGAAAAACTTCACTTGGTACATGTTGGCGAATCCGGAAAGGGGTATGCTTACGAACCCACTGCGCGGGTTTAGTCAAGCTGCCATAAAGTTTACCCATATAACCTGCTTTATGGGTGTCGATAGGTGAAGCAAGAATAATCAAATTTTTAATATTTTTATCTTTAAATAATGCGGTATAGCAGAGTGAAAGTGCGCCACCTAAACTCCAGCCATGTAAAGAAAGCTGTTGCTGACCACTGTGCTCTCGAACCTGCTTTAGCATTTGAGGCATAAAAACTTTAATGTAGGTGCCGAAATTATATTTTGCTTGGTGGCGGGTTGGCACACCCCAGTCAATTAAATAGACATCAAAACCTTGTGCCAAAAAGAAGCGTATAAAACTACGAGTAGGAAACAAATCATAAATGAGCATGTTCACTGCTAATGGCGGAACAATCACTAAAGGAACGCGGTGTTTAGGTGTCGATGGATCGGCTTCGTTTCTATAATGGCGTAAGCTAATAATTTCATGCTTATAGATCACATCAAAAGGTGCTTTTCCTGACAAGGCAATTTGAGGACCTCTAAAAAACAGATCTGATGCATTGGTTAGCATGTGAGGTAATTTCTGACCAGCATGCTTTTTAAGAGATGTTTTAATCGACTTCACTTGAGGAACATTCTGTCGAACTTTAAGCAATAAACTCATTGAATATAAAACCTATAAAGATGTTGCCCAGAGCAAATAACGAGCTGGTCTTTTGCGGATATTAAATGGAATAAAAGGTGAGTTCAGTGACTTAAAAGACAGGATTTCGTTTTAAAAATACCAAAAGGAATTTCTTATAAACATGTTTGCGAACTAATTATCTTAATTTAATAAAATAGTTATTTAATATTAAAAATATAAAATTTTTAAAAAATAGATCTAAATTTGATTTTAAGTAAATTTAAAAAAAATAAAAAATATGTCGCTAAATGGTAATTTTTGTCGCCAAAAGAGGTTCTTCTATTAAGTGAAATTAAATAGTATTTCCTCTATCAATAACAAAAATAAGGAAACCTCAATGGTAACTTATGGCAATGATCAAAATGGTTTATGGCTAAAGTTCGATAATTTTACTTCAAATGATATTAGGCAAATTGAATACATAAATAGTGTTTTATACGTCACTAATTATTCAGGAACTTATTATTCACTAAATTTTAACTCTCTTGCTAAAGCCCGTATGATTTTTAGTGATGGGGTTGAAAAGCAGGTTTTATTTACAAGTGGGGGTAACGGTCTAAATATTTCTACTGCAAATAGCGAATGGATTGTAGGTACAAACTCAGCAGATTTAATTAATAGTGGAGTTGGAAATGATCGTCTATTTGGTGGAGTAGGAGACGATATTTATCAATTCAGCAAAGGGGATGGAATAGACAAGATCACTGACTATAGTGGAAATAACACGATCCAATTCACGGCCAGTAATTTGGCAGATCTATCTATACAAGGCAGTGGAAGTAATTTACAGGTCAAATATTCGGATAGTGATGCTGTATTAATTGAAGGGAATATAAGTAGCTTTAAATTTTTAGATGGGACAACTGCCACACTCGATCAATTACTCACCAATAAAACCATTACGCTCACTGGCACTAAAGGCAATGAAACGATTAATGGCTTTGCATCGAATGACATTATTAATGGGCTTGAAGGTAATGACACTTTAAACGGAAACGCGGGGAATGATACGTTAAATGGTGGTGCAGGTGATGATAAGTTATATGGCGGAACAGGTAATGACTTGACCATAGGTGGTACTGGGAATGATTGGTTAGCCTCGGGTAGTGGGGACGATACTTATCAATTTAGTAAAGGAGATGGTAACGATACGATCAATGACTACTCGGGCACAAATACCATTCAAATTACCGATGTTTCTTCAAAGGACATTACATTCACAACTAATGCTAATAATGAGTTAGTCATTAATTATTCAGCAACGGATAGCATCACTTTAAAAGCCTATATTAACAACTACATTCTTTCAGATGGCGTAGTTCAAACCTATCAGCAGTTTTTAACGGGGAAAACTGCGACATGGAATGGTACAGACAATGCCGATAACTTTTTAGGGACTCTTCCCAATGACGTGATTACGGGCGGTAAAGGTAATGACACGTTAAATGGTCGTGAAGGTGACGATACTTATCGTTTTTCTTTAGGCGATGGAATAGACACAATTAATGGAGACTATTCGGGTAACAACACGATTGTATTTACAGACGTTAAATCTACCGATGTTCAATACAGTTTTGATAAAACCACTTTGAATATTCAATACAGCGATAGTGATATTGTTAAGCTAACGGGCTATCTCGCTAACAATAATAAAAACTTTAGTATTCAATTTGCCGATGGCGTCACGATTGACCGTGCTCAACTAGATACGACGGTTGGAGTGAATTACTGGGTACGCGCGCTTGTTGCCACAACAAATAGTAATCCAGACTTTAAGTATATTTTCCCTTCAACCGCACCTGATTACCTACTCGATGCAAATGGTCAAGCACCTGCATGGTGGAGTCCTTTTAGTAAAGCCCAACAGGACTTTATGATTCAGGTCTACCAAAAAGCTTCTGACTTTTCAGCTTTAACTTTTACATTAACGGACAATGCATCACAGCTTAATACCATTGCTGCCTACCGTAACAGTACCGCAGCTACGGCTTATGCACAGTATCCAAGCGGAGCATTTGTTGGTTCAGATGTGGCTTTTGGACCAGGTTTTTGGTTTGACCCGGCGGGTACTTGGGTGACTGCAAGCTATCCGCATGAGTTGGGACATGCTTTGGGGTTACGTCATACCTTTGAAGGTTCCACCATTGATAGTTTCTCAAAAGAAGAAGACACACGGGCATGGTCAGTGATGTCATATGATCGTACTGGTATGTCATATGACGGATCTTTTGCACCGTTTGATATTGCGGCTTTGCAAGCGATATACGGCGTTAATAGTTCAACCCGTGCAGGTAATGATACTTATACCTTTGATGGCACTAAAGGCGTATTGGTATGGGATGGTGCAGGCGTCGATACAATCAATGCGAGCAATGCTGCACAAGCCGCTACCATCGATCTTAATCAGGGTGGTTGGAGCTATATTGGTGAAAAATCTCCTCATATATCGAGTGCAAACCAACTAAGCATCAACCTTGGAACCCAGATTGAAAATGCAATTGGTGGTGCTTACGATGATATTTTAGTTGGGAACAATTTATCTAACCGACTTGAAGGTGGTCTTGGTAACGACACTTTAAAAGGAAATTGGGGAGACGATGTGCTATTGGGCGGTGCCGGAAATGACATCCTTGATGGTGGAAAAGGTGCAGATAGCCTGATTGGTGGAACGGGTGACGATACTTATTATGTAGATAATGTAGGCGATAGCATTGTAGAGAATACTGCTGAAGGTAACGATAAAGTAATCTCGGATATAAATTATACCTTAGGAGATAACCTAGAAAACCTCACTTTAAATGGTGCGGAAAATTTAAACGGCAACGGAAATGCGCTGAATAACGTACTCATTGGCAATGCTGGCAATAACATTTTAAATGGATATGCTGGAAATGACACATTGAATGGTGGAGCTGGAAACGACACCTTAGATGGTGGGGCTGGCAATGACACTTTAGATGGCGGAAGTGGAGCAGATACGCTGATTGGAGGTTTGGGTGATGACATCTATTATGTTGATAACGTAAATGATGTCATTATCGAGAAGATTAACGAAGGATTTGAGACCGTTAACTCAACTGTGAGTTATGCGTTAGATAGCGGCAATGCACTTAATAATTTGAATCTGTTGGGAACAGACAACATTGATGGAACGGGTAATGGAAATGGTAATACAATTGTTGGGAACAGTGGCAATAATGTCTTAAGCGGTGGCACCAATAATGATGTATTAAATGGTGGTGCTGGTAATGACATTTTAAATGGTGGAAAAGATAACGATACCTTGATTGGTGGTTTAGGCTCTGACACTGCTTTATATAAACTATTAAATACAAACGATGTAACGGGTGGTAACGGAGCTGACGTTTGGAAAGACTTTAAAGTAGGCAATACCTTAACCGACAGTGAAGCCGACAAAATTGATATTAGTGAACTGCTCATCAATTACGCTAATGGCAGTACTGTAAACTCTATCTTTTCTTATCTCTCATTAGACCTCAATGGAAATAACAGTATTTTGAGTATTGACCGAGATGGTGCAGGAACTGCTTATAACAGTACCTCATTTTTAACCTTAAATAATATCAACACTACTTTAAATACTTTATGGGACAACCATCAGATCCTTGTCTAAATGAAGGAAGTACAAGTCGCTAACTAATTTTAAAAAGATGCTTAGGTGAGACGGCTTAAGCATCTTTTTTATAATTAAAAAATTAGATTTCTCCTAGAACGTTTTTCGTAAAGCTTCGATGAGTGATTTATTTCATTAATAAAAATAAAAATAAAAAAATGTAATATTGTGGTAAGCTTTATTCTGATGTTTAGAGCGCTCACAAATTTTAAATTTTTCGATCTGGAAATGAGATGACTACACAGAAAATTAATGCACGTACTTTAATTACAGATCTGTTACTGGCTTCAGAAGGTAAAATAATTTCAATTAAAGAAATGATCCTTGCTGCAAAGCTGTTTGGAATTAGTGAAAACGGAATAAGAGTTGCTGTCACTCGTTTAGCTAGTGAAGGGGTCATTGTTTCTGCTGAAAGAGGATTTTATCAGTTAAGTGAGCAATCTCTTGAATGGGCAGATGTAATGTTAAACCGAAGAGCAGGTTTAAAAGAAACAAAAGCTTGGAATCAAAAGTATTTATGTGTTCTTACAGGAACATTGGGGCGTGTTGACCGTACAGCTTTAAAAAGAAGAGAAAGAGCACTTAAAAAATACGGATTTCGTGAACTTGAACCAAGTGTATATATTCGACCAGATAACTTGGTTATTTCTTTGGAAGACATGCTAGAGCATATGAAATCTATAGGCTTGGAGTCAGGAGCCAAGATGTGCCATATCAATTCCTTTGATCAGATTACGACAGGAATGATTAAAGATTTATGGCAAACCGAAAACTTAAATAAAAATTATGAAAAATATAGCCATATTATTCAGCATTGGCTCAGTCGAGTACCTGCTTTAGGCCTTGAGGATGCTGCAAGAGAATCGTTATTGCTGGGCCGCCAGACAATTTCTTTATTAATGAATGATCCTTTACTCCCTGAACCTTTTGTAAATGTTGAGGCAAGGGACCAATTTACTGCAGATGTTAAAAAGTTAGATGAAGTTGGGCAAAGATTATGGAAACAGTTACATGAACTAACTTTTGGTACAGCTGCAACGAGCTTATTAAATTTAGAATTACCCGCCGTTGCGGATGTAACTCCTAAAATTCTTAATTAATAGAAGAGCATGATTACAGGAGTATGGATATGCCTTTATATCAATCAGCTTTAGCAAAGGATATTTTTAAAGATCAGATAATTATAGTAACTGGAGGCAGTTCGGGTATTGGCCGGTGTACTGCTCATGAACTGGCTTCCTTAGGTGCGCAAGTCATTCTTACAGGTAGGACCGAAGAAAAACTACAACAAGTAAAACAAGAAATTATTGAAGATGGAGGTAAGGCATCTTATCGAGTATGTGATAATCGTGATGAAGAGAAAGTAAAACAAACAGTTAGTTCTATTGTTGAAGAGTTCGGCCAGATTAATGGATTAGTCAATAACGCAGGTGGTCAATTCCCTGCATTTCTTGAAACTATGTCTGCTAATGCTTTTGACAGTGTAATCCGCAATAACTTGCTGGGTACTTTTCTTATGATGAGAGAAGTTTTTAATCAAAGTATGGTGAAAACGGGCGGTAGTATAGTGAATATGACAATAGATATGTGGAGCGGTTTACCGAGTATGGGACACTCTGGAGCTGCTCGTGCTGGTATCGATAACCTTACTAAGACTTCAGCACTCGAATGGGCTAGAGCTGGGGTAAGAGTTAATGCTGTTGCACCAGGTTGGGTAATGGCCTCAGGTCTAGACTCTTATAAAGATGGCATGAAGGCCATGATCCCTACAGTGTCTTCAAAAATCCCTTTAAAACGAATGGCTACAGAATCAGAAGTCTCAGCTTTAATGTGTTTTTTACTGTCGCCAGCAGCTTCTTTTATAACAGGGATGAACGTCAGAATTGATGGGGGAGCATCTTTAGTTTCACCTTTCTTTCCATTGATTGACCATGAAAAATCAATACCATTTGAAGCATTTCATAGAGATGGTATACCTAATGTTATTAAAGAAATGAACCAATCAAAATTATAAGAAATCTCTTTAATATTCTAATAAATTAGTTACTTAAGCCTTTTCAGTAAAGTTAGTTTTATTTAATTACAAATGAATAAGGATATGAAAAACATATCCTTAAATTTTCTTTTTCTTTAATTTTAATATTACAAAAAATAAATTTTATAAAAATAATAGAAATATTTCATATTTTATAATAAAGTTTAATTTGTGAAATGAATTAAGTCTTCTCAATCCCGCTTAGGAGAAAAAAAAGATGAATACGCGTGTGAGTGTGACTGAGTTATTTAGTCGTGAAGAAATTAAAGAGCTTACTGCGCCTTCTGATATACATGGTTTGTGGGCAGTAGGTTCTACATGGGCCGTTATTGGAGCAACTTTTGCAGGTGTTGGACTAACTTGGAGTTATTTACCTTGGTGGGGTAAATTGCTGATATGTTTAGCAGCATTGGCTGTATTGGCTGGACGCCAATTAGCCTTGGCAATATTGATGCATGACGCGTCACACAATAGCTTGTTTAAAACAAAATGGATGAATGATTATCTAGTCGATTGGTTATGTGCACGCCCAATCTGGAATGACGTACATAAATATCGGGCTCACCACACACGTCATCATGCCAAAACATCAACACCAGAAGATCCTGACTTAACATTAGTCGCAGGCTTTCCAACCACGAAAACGTCTTTAACTCGTAAATTTTTACGTGATTTATTTGGTATTACAGGTTTTAAATTTACTGTGGGCCGTATTTTGATGGATGCTGAAGTTTTGAAATGGACGGTTGCGAATGACTTAACTTGGTTACCGCGTGAAAACCGTCAGTGGTATGACTATCCAAAGGTATTTCTTAAAAATAGTAGTAAGGCAATTATTGCTAATGCTTCCATCTTTGGCATTTTATGGGCTTTTGGTCGTCCAGAATTATATTTACTTTGGCCTCTTGCTTATTTAACGCCATTTCCACTTTTTATTCGTATTCGGTCTATGGCTGAGCATGCTGGTACTCAAATAAGCAATAATGCTTTAACGAATACTCGTACTACAAAAGCAGGATGGTTGGCTCGGGCCTTTGTTGCTCCCATTCGAGTGAACTATCACATGGAACATCATTTAATGGCGGCGGTGCCTTTCTTTAAGTTGCCAAAAATGCATCAGATGTTACGAGAACGTGGCCATGTTCCAGAGCCGCCAACTTATGCGCAAGTTATTCATATGTTGTCTAATCATCAAACCAATCAACACCCATTAAATAGTGTAGAGCAGGGCGAGTGATGATTACGGATAAACAAACTCGTATAAGCGACTTTCTTAGTCGAGAGGAGATTAGCCAATTTTCTCAGCGTTCAAATCTATGGGGATTATGGTGCATTTTCTCTGTATGGTTAATCATTGGCTTAGCATTTACAGTCATGGCTCTGGCAATTGATTACTTACCTTGGTATTTCGCAGTTCCTGTTGTATGCATAGGAACAGTGGTTTTAGGAGGGCGCCATTTGGCATTGGCGATTGTAATGCACGAGGCGGCACACCATACACTCTTTAAAAGCCGCTGGATGAATGACGTATTCGCTAATTGGGCATCGGCCAAATTTATTTGGAATGATGTACATAAATTTCGTGCCCACCATATGGTGCATCATGCGAATACAACAGCAAGTTTTGATCCTGATCGCCCAATATATGAAGCTTTACCTGTGACTAAAAAATCTTTAATTCGAAAATTTGGTCGTGATTTGGTTGGGCTAACAGGGATCAAGTTCTTTATTGGCCGAATTTTGATGAGTGCTGGCGTACTGAAGTGGTCTGATGCAACAGGTGAGCGGGCAGATACGCGTGGTTGGCCATGGCATCGTTACGTTGCCAACTTTATCAAGGACTTCTGGCCAACTTTTGTGACTAATCTTGGGTTATATCTCATCCTTGCTGTGGCGGGGCATGCTTGGTTATTTCTGATTTGGATAATAGCTTATGCCATCCCTTTTACTGTATTTGTACGTATTCGTGCAATGGCAGAGCATGCGTGTTTAGAGCTTGTACCCGATACACTTCGTAATACTCGTACTACTTCTGCTGGTTGGATTGCCCGTATGACTGTGGCACCTATACGTGTAAATTTTCATATGGAACATCATTTGATGGCTTCCGCTCCTTATTATCGCCTTCCCCAATTGCATAAGTTGTTATATAGCCGTGGCAAGGTGCCTAAACCGCCTAGCTATTTAGAAGTCGTACATTTATGTAGCTCAAAACCGATAGAAAAATAAATCCATTGAATTGTATTCAATGAAAGAATGAAGGAATAAAAAATGGGAATTCTAGCTAAAGTCTTTGATCTCGGTGCTCACTTTCCGGTGCGCCATATGAGTTTTAATTTTAATCAGTCTCAACCTACTTTATTTAAGGATAACCCTTGGGGAGAGTACTGGCTGGCAACCTTGTCTGCTATGTTTCCTGCGGGTGAGCGATTTTTTGTACATAGTGTAAGAAACTTACAAAATCAGGCTAAAACAGAGCGACTTCAAAAAGATATTGCAGCCTTTATTGGACAAGAGGCGATGCATGCCAAAGAACATGAACAATTGAACCAGCTTATACAGTCATCTGGACTCGATACCGAGTCTGTTTCAGCCAATGTGGAATGGTTAATGGCTAGGCTGAAAAAATATTTTACACCAACCCAGCAATTAGCCATTACTTCGGCTGCTGAACATTTTACGGCCATTATTGCACGGCAAATTATGAGACGTTCCGATTTGCAGGAGCGTTTATCGAGTAATGAAACTTTAAAAAATATCTGGTTATGGCATGCGGTAGAAGAAAGTGAACATAAAAGTGTGGCCTTCGATTTATATCAAGATGTCTCTGGGGGTAATTTTATTCGGCTTCTTGTGATGCCGTTTGTGACTTTATATATGGCAGGAATAATGGCAGCGGGTACGGTGTATTTAGGTATAACTCACTTTTCCGCATGGAAGTTACTCCACCTAAAAGAATTTAACGCGTTAATTCTTGGAAAGAATGGCTTTTTAAGTACTTTATGGAAAGATTATTTGGACTATTACAAATTAGATTTTCATCCAGAACAACACGACTCAAAAGCTTTGGAAGAGCACACTAAAGCACAGCTTGGGTTTTAAAAGATTTATTTTAAATGTCCAATCGTAAGAGATTGGACATTTAAGCTGAAAAACTGATGAATTAGGTTCTTTCAGAATCTAGCATTTCATTGTTTTTAACAACGTCTTGTGCTTTTTGATAGCTTTCGATGAGCAATTGGTATGGTGGGAAAATTGCACTATAAGCTGCTGCAAAGTCTGCTGCATCACTACGATGCCATGTTTTTTGTAGCTCTGAACACACAGCCGCTGTATCAATTGGCACCACGCCAGCTTGCACAACTCGAGCTAATGTAATTTCTTGAGCCATTTTTGAATATGTTCCAGATGCGTCAATGACTGCAAAGACTTGGAAACCTTCAGCAACTGCACTGATACTTGGGAAAGCCATACATACGCTGGTAATTGTACCTGCAATAATCAGTTGTTTTTTACCTGTTGCTTTGACTGCCTCAACAAAGTCAGGGTTATCCCAAGCATTAATTTGACCTTTACGGGCAACATATTGTGCATGAGGAGCAAACTGGTGAATTTCTGGAATTAAGGGACCATTTGGACCTTGAGGAACAGAAGCAGTAGTAATCACTGGCACATTACATAGCGTTGCAACTTTAGCCAGAGTAACCACATTTGCACGTAACTCAGGAACAGTAAGATCTTTTACAGTTTGAAATAAGCCACTTTGATGGTCGATTAGTAGCATTGCGACATTATTTGGGTCGATAACCGGTGCTTGACCGTTAAAATTTGCTGGTGTACTCATTTTATGCTCCACTTTATTTCGATAAATTTAAAGTCGGAAGGATGACTAAATAAAACAGGGGGATAGCTGTTTTTGTATAGTTATTCACTTCTTGTTTAATTAAGATATAACGAAAATATGAGCCTAGAAGCTGCCGAAATTTGATTTTAGTGTTCTATTATTTGAACAATAAGAGGTAGGAAATGCAGGATTTAAACGATCTATATTACTTTGCAAAAATTGTTGAATATGGTGGTTATTCTGCTGCCGCTAGAGCGCTCGATATTCCAAAATCTAAACTCAGCCGAAGAGTTACACTTTTAGAAGAAAGACTCGGTGTACGTTTATTGCATCGTTCCACGAGACAATTTAGTGTGACTGAACTCGGCCAACAATATTATCAATACTGTCACGCGATTTTGATCGATGCTGAAAATGCCCAAGAATTTATTGATTTAAACCAGTCAGAGCCGCGTGGAACGATTCGGGTGTCTTGTCCGCCTGCGTTATTGCATCATCACATGGGCGAGTTTCTGACTAAATTTATGCTGCAATTCCCAAAAATAAAAATTTATATTGATGTAACCAACCGAAATGTTGATGTCTTAAATGAAGGAATTGATATTGCTTTTCGTGTTCGCTATCCGCCACTCAAAGATAGTGGTTTGGTTATGAAAAAATTTGTGACCAGTGATCAGTGTTTAGTCGCGCATCCACGGGTTTTGTCTAAGCAGCCGATACCTCAAACTTTAGATGAATTGCATCAGTTTAGAACTATTGGGCTTGGCAATGCAGAACAACAAAGTGTGTGGGTACTTCATCATCAGGAGCATGGAACAACTCATTTCCAGCATGATCCTGATTTAATTGTGAATGACATGACCGGGGTATTACAGGCTGTTATTCATGGTTTAGGTATAGCTCCTTTACCGATTATGATGGCTCACGAATATATTTTGCGTAAAGAACTGATTGTGGTTTTACCTGAATGGAAACCTACAAGCGGTATAGTCCATGCGGCTTATGCTTCTAGAAAAGGGTTATTACCTGCCATCAAAAGGTTGCTGGATTTTTTAGAAGAACAGTTTAATCAACTCGATCAGGACTTGTTAGGTTATCGATAACTAAATTGAAAACAGTAAAAAACTTAAATTTTGATTATTTTTTATAGATTAACTTTATGAAAAATAAATAGAAATTAAAATGATTTTATATTGTCGTGAAATGGTCAGTTATGTCGTGAAATGAAGTTCTCCTCAAGAAGTTAAGTGGTTAATCTCTGGCTGATAAATCATCGCAGTCCTGTGAAATATTTATCAAAAAAACAGTCATAACACCCTAAATACTTCTAAATATTTGAAGGAGATAAACATGTATAAAAAGAATATTGGGGGACTAATTAATGCTCTAGCATTAGTTATATACAGTTCTTCAGTCATGGCAGCAGATAACTCAAGTTCTTTTGTAAAACTGGAATTTACCGTCACCAAACCTTTCCTTTTTTTCTCACAGACATCAGGTAATACTTGTGGAGGAGTATTAATTCGTAATGATGTAGTTTTAACGGCGGCACATTGTACGGCGGCGGTTTGGGGTGATAGTGCGAATCAAGGCTATACACTTGGCGGGGCTGTGAAATATGGGGCGAGCTTTTTGTCTCAAGCTCAAGCAGCATCTTTTAAAAAAGATGAAGGTTGGGTTGAGATTCCCGATGTAGATATCGCCTTAATACGTTTATCTCATCCTATTGATAATAATAGCGGTGCAACCATAGCCAAAATTCCAGCCGCATGTAGTCAAACTGAAGCAAGGCAAAATATTGGGCGTGGTGATGTAACGGCTTATTTAGGTCGTAGTAGTACGGGTGCCGCCTTACCTGAAAATTTATATGGCACTTCATATGTCAATATTCGAGATGTAGGTCCTTCACCGTTAGCACGAGGGATTTACTATAAGGCAACCGCTTCTATGAATGCTGGGGATTCTGGTGGACCTTGGCTGTCAGATGATAATACTTTAATTGGTATTAATAACGGTATTGCGGGTACTGATAAATACGGTGCTGTAATCTGTCAGTATACTCATCAAATCAATGATGTATTGGTGAAATGGTCAGCAGCCGGAAACCAAACTGGAGCAGTAACACCACCAACTACACCGCCGTCAGTAGAGCCAACGACTCAACCGTCGGTAACAAATCCACCAACAACTTCACAGCCGACAACTGAACCTCAAACTACCGATAATGTTGTTTTTAGTTTCTTTAACTGGCTTGCTTCATTATTTGGTTTTTAATTCGTACTTATTAAAAGATCAAGATACTTCGGTATCTTGATCTTTTTTTACTTAGATTGAATGGGTTTATTAAGCGACCACTTTAATTACTTTGGTTGTGGCGTCGTAGTCTTTCAAATTGACGTGATGCAGCTTATGTTTAATCACAAAACCAAACTCGGGCCAAATAATATGGTTACGACCCGCATCATCTAGATAATAGCTTTTACAAACATCTGGTCTTACCGGCATTTTAGCTAATCGCTTATCTATACGGTCATTAAAACGTTTTTGAACATCTGCTTTGACTTCAATACGGTCCAGACGTTGCTGCTGTATTAATTTCACCATTTTTGCGATATAAACGGATTGCTGTTCAGCGGTCCACATCACTGAACCCACGGTGTTTTGCGAGTTCGGCCCTAGCATCATAAACATGTTAGGGAAACCGTGAATTGACATCCCCATATATGCACGCGGTTGACGCTGCCATACCTCGCTTAAACTGCGGCCTGCTGCACCTTTAATAATTTTATAAATCGCAGGTTCTGCGACCGCATAGCCAGTACCGAAAATAATGGTATCTACTTTAATTTCTTTCCCGTCTTCACCGACTACACCATTTTCAGTGATATGAGACAAGCCCTGAAAGAGGACAGTCACATTCGGTTTGGCTAAAGCCGTATACCAGTTATTAGAAAACATTGGACGCTTACAACCTAAGGTATGGGTAGGTGTTAATGCCTTACGCATTTCTGGGTCTTTAACACCTAAAAAGATGTTTAACTTTCCTAAGGCATGCAGTTTTCGCATGATGTATTCATTCATGAAAATAGGAAGTGAGGGTTCTAGACTCCACAGCGCACTTTCACGAATAATTTTTTCTAAAATTGGCGCTTTCTTAAATGTAACTTTTACAATATTTGGAACGGCAAAGTCCGGTTTTGGTAAAACCCATGAAGGCGTACGTTGGAAACTATAAAGATGGCCAACTTTAGGCTGAATGGCAGGTAAAAACTGAATAGCTGAAGCGCCGCTACCGATCACAGCTACTTTTTCACCTGTTAAATCATGCTCATGATTCCACTTACCTGAGTGAAACATAGTACCTTTAAACTTTTCTTGACCCGGGAAGCTCGGCATTTTTGCTTCGCCAATAAAACCTGTCGCAGGTACAAAGACTTTTGCACTATATTTTTTACCATCACGTGTGCTAACGAGCCAGCGATTTAGATCATTATTCCATTCGGCATGAGTGACCTCGGTGTTAAGTTTAATCTGATTCACAATCTCAAACTTATAAGCCACATCTTCTAAATATTGTCGAATTTCGGCTTGAGGTGCATAGGTTCGCGACCAGTTTGGATTTGGAGCAAATCCTAGAGAATACATTTCACTCGGTACGTCACAAAATAAGCCCGGGTAATCATTTAATGCCCATGTGCCACCAATACGGCTAGCCATATCTAAAATGACAACGTTTTTAATTCCTTGCTCTTTTAACTTGATGCAAGTACTTAAACCTGAGGGACCAGCTCCAATAATAAGTACATCTACAAGTTGAGTTGGGGTAGAGGGTTTGACTAATTTATTCATAGAAAAATCCTGAAATAAAGTATAAATGACTTGGCTGATAGAGTTGCGTACAGCCTTAAGTGGAGCGATCAGTCTTCTGAAAATGTTGAATTAAGTACTGAGCGATAATGTTGGGTTGTTCAGCTTGTAAAAAATGACCGCAGCCGGGAACGTAGACACTCTCAATTCCTTGCGGAAAATAAGATGTCTGGGCTAAAGCTTGATGTAGCCGTATATTCATACAACCATCGTCCAAACCAGCTAAAGCCAGTGTGGGTGTGGTGACTGGACTTAATAAATGCCGATTTGCTTTAAGATTGTCCGAATTTAAAACTGCAAATAAGTTGTGGTAATAGCGGGTAGCTGCCCAAGCAATATCGGGATTTTGAAAAGCCGCGCGGGTAGGTGAAAAATCTGACTCAGTAAAATTCCAAGTAGGTGACCATTTACGCCAGATTTTTTCTACAAAACCTGCGTTATTACGAGATAGCACCTGTTCAGCAAATCTTGATTGCATGAGCAACATATAAGAAGACATGTAGAGCTGACGTGGGAAATTAGGTAAGGCTTTAAAAACATCCTTAAAATTAGGGATGGGAGGAACAGCCAACAAACTAATGCTATGTAAAGCTTTGGGTTGCCCACTTGCAAAGCTCATTGCAATTGCAGCTCCCCAGTCATGTCCTACGAGGTGAGCTTTATTTTTTAAGCGTCCTTTTGCTTTTAAAAGTTCTAACCAAGCTGCTAAATCTGCTAGAGCAGATGCGAGACCGTAATGTGCCTGCCGAATTACAGAATCTTGGGTGTAACCACGTAGCCAAGGGACAAAAACTTGATAGCCTGCTTTTACAAGTAAAGGGTATACATGGTCCCAGCTATGCGGTGTGTCGGGAAAACCATGTATAAGTACCACCAAAGGGACATCAGCTTTACCATATAAAGTCCCATGCAAAGTGAGTCCATCACGGCTTAAGGTTAATTGCTCGACTTGAATCATGGCACTGCTCAGCTTTTCAACTTTGAAGAAAGCGCTTTGGCGTAAGCCTCTGCGGCTAACTGAGCGGCGGGTGACTGAGCTAAATAAGCTAAAGCTTTTTCGACATCACCATCATGTTCAGGGTGATAGCTCAATTTGCTCCATCCTTTTAAAGCAGTTAAAATCATGCCGAGATCAGGTAAGCTTTTCTTTTTCTTTGCAGTTTTTTGAAATAACCAAACTAAAGCCAATGGATTTTTTTTAGCAATTTTTTGGGCTTCTTTGGTTCCATCGAGATGACAAAGATAGACCGTTGAACCGAGCCAGAACCCAACCATTGCAGCAAAAGCAAACCCCATGCTGAGCTGTCTGCCTAAATAGCCTTTAACGCCGTCTCCAGCTAAAGCTCGATAAGCATCATAGCCAACTGTGCGATGCTCAACTTCTTCGGCACCATGCCAGCGCACAATATCTAGCATGGCTGGATCCGCACCTTCTAGGCCTTCTGCATCTAAAGCCCATGTACCAAAGAAACAGAAATAGTGTTCAAGCCCTGCAATAATGCCCATACGAAAAGCGAGCCACTGTTTTGGATAACGCTTAAAAGGACCATAAATTCCAAACGGCGTGTCGCCCATAAAGCCATCTTTAAAGAACCAGTTTAAAAAATCTTTAAAGGGTGTGGGATCTATGCCGTGAGTCTGAAAATAAATCTCTGCACCTTTATGTGCATTGGCATGGGCCGCTTCTTGGGCAATAAAACCACGGATATCTGCTTTCAGGTTTTTATCTTCAACATAGGGCAACGTTTTGTTTGCAAGGCGACAAAACCAGTGTTCAACAGCAGGTAAAAGAACATGCATGCTGTTCAGTACATGTGTCGTTAACACATCGTTTGGAACCCAATGACGAGGCGTTTGAGAAAAATCAAACTGTACTTTCCGTGCAACAATATGATGATCAATAAATGTGCTCATAGTAGAATCCTGCCTACTTAAATCAGATCGAAATTGACTCAATTTTTTTGATCAAGCTACGAGATTTGACGTAACCATTGGCTGCAAACCACTGCAATGCATCACGTACTGCAATTTCAACGGGCGTTTGAGGAAGTCCAAGCTCTTGAATGGCTTTTGTACAATTAAATGAGGTGCCGAGCTGACCGATTTTGGCTGCTGAAGGCGTCACAAGGGGAGCTTTATGAGTAATATGTTCTGTTACCCACAAAGCTGCATGGCCCGCAAGTTGAGATGAGACGCCTTCAACTACACTTGGAATGGTCATTACTGGGCGCCAGATGCCTAAGAGCTGATGAACTGTTTTTGCCATCGCTACGCCGTCAAGATCTCGATTACCTAAAATATAGGTTTCACCACTTCTACCTTTTTGCGCAGCCAAGACATGGCCTTTTGCTACATCGCGTACATCAACCATGTTGTTAATTGCACCCGGTACAGCAAGGGCAGGCATGGTAGCGATGGTGAGTAAAAGTTTTCCTGTTGGGGTTGGGGCAATATCTTGAGGGCCAATTGGACCTGTCGGGCAGACAATCACAATATCTAAGCCGCCCGCGGCAAACTGTAAGGCAACCTGATGTGCTTCAAATTTTGTTAAAACGTATGCATCTCCAGTCGCGCCTAAAGCAAATGGACTTGTTTCGGTGGCCTGAATGCCTTTGGGTTGACCTGCAAAACATGCGCCTGTACTGGTATAAACAACACGTTTAACACCAGCCTTTTTTGCAGCATTGAGTACGGTTCGTGTTCCTTCAACATTGACTTTGCGCATAAGCTCAGGCTTCGGAAGCCATAAGGCATAAATTGCGGCAGTATGAAAAACCAAATCACAACCTGCGACTGCTTCATCTATTTTTGCTGGGTCGGTAATGTCGCCTGCAATTAACTCAACATCTAACCCTTCTAAATTGGTTAATTTTTCTTGAGGCAAATGCAGTACACGTACTTCATAATTCTCATTGAGTAAAGTACGTACAATGTGGGAACCAATAAAACCAGCACCACCAGTAACCAGAGCTTTCATATTTCACCAATCTTTATTAGATTTTTATCCTGTACAAAGTGGATAAAAATGCGGCAACTTAGTAAGAGGTACTATGCCGAATCTGAAATATGTGTCATAGTTCTTGAAATGACAGTTTTGACCATTTCACGACATTTTATCGAGAAAAATAAAGAGAGCGTATTGTGAATCCGTCTTTACCAGGAACCTATGTCAGCCTTATGGCTGATGTCGTCCAAAAGCTAAATGTATCTCCCGAAGAACTCTTGGAAGGAAGCGGAGTTTCTGTTGAGCAACTGTTGGAACCCTTTTGGTATTTAGATTTCAATATTTTTAATAATCTTCTGAATAGAGCAGTCGAACTGACCAATGAGCCTGCATTAGGTATCTATCTTGGCTTGCAAATGACCGTGTCTTGTCATGGTTCGGTTGGTCTTGCTGCAATGGTTTCACAAAATTTGGGTGAAGCTTTAAATGTCATGGAACAGTTCATTGGGTTACGTTGTCCAGCGTTAAAACCACGTCTTGAAATAGAAAATGACTTAGCTTTTTTATATTTAGATCAACCCATGACAAACTTTAAAATGGGAATTGTGGGGATGACATTTTTAATGGTGGGCTTTGCTCAAATGTCGAATGCCATTACTGGACAAAAGCTAGAGATAAAAGCCGAACTAAATTACCCAGAACCCGCTTTCTTGGAACAAGTTCAAGAATTATTGCCATGTGAGATTCAATTTAATCAGCCATTCAACCGTTTGGTTTTTTCTGAAACTTTCTTGGCTCTGCCGTTAATTATGGCTGATCCATTAGCCGCTCGTTTAGCTCGTGAACAGTGTAAACATGATTTAAATAAGTTAGTTGCTAAACGTGGTGAAAAACATCCACTGACAGCTTTAGTCCGTGAGTTACTTTTTGATGAAGTAGAAGGCTTCTTTAAAATGAAAGATGTTGCCGACAAGTTGTACTTAACTGAAAGAACATTACAACGCCAGTTAGCAAAAGAAGGGGTTACTTTTCAGGTTTTAGTAGACCAAGTTAGAGAAAGATATGCGAAGAAATTATTAAATCATCATGAATATAGTATTTCTTATATTTCAGAAAAATTGGGCTATTCAGAGGTCACTCATTTTACGCGGGCATTTAAGCGTTGGACTAATCAGACTCCCAAGCAATATCGAAATTTAAGAGAGACTACATCATAATTTTTTACTAAATACTCAAAATAATAGTTTGATTTATTTAGATATTCTTAAATAAAGAGGGATTTTGTAAAGTTTGTTTGTGTTTTTTTTAAATATTCAAAAATAAAATATAATTATTTTACAATCGATTAGGAATGTAATCAGAAAGTAGTCTATGTAATATATATGGAATTTGTATTTAATGGTTTTTATACGCTAATTTCGGCGGTCATTGTTTTATTGTTGGGCCGCTTTCTTGTCAATCGGATTGATTTTTTAAAACGTTATAATATCCCTGAACCTGTAGCGGGTGGTTTGGTTGCTGCTGTAGTTTCTTTACTTGTCCACACTTTGTGGGGGTACAGCATTGTTTTTAGTAGCGAATTACAAACCAGCTTTATGCTCGTGTTCTTTGCTTCAATTGGTTTAAGTGCCAATTTTATGAAGCTTAAAGAAGGTGGTACTGCTTTAGTCATCTTCTTAATTTGTGTGGCCTCATTTATTGTTGTGCAAAATGCTGTTGGTATGAGCCTTGCGACTTTATTGGGCCTAGACCCACTGATTGGTTTGATTGCAGGTTCAATCACTTTAACGGGTGGTCATGGTACAGCAGGTGCATGGGGTGAAATCTTAGAAAGTCAGCATGGTATTCAGGGTGCTTTAGCACTGGGTATGGCAAGTGCGACTTTTGGTTTGATTATTGGTGGTGTAATTGGTGGCCCGTTAGCCAAATTACTCATTAACCGTTATAGCCTTGCTCAACCAAAAACCAATGCTGAAATCCAACATCGTGATACGCATGTTGAACAAAATTCAGATGACCTTGCGCCGTTTGAAAACCCACATCAAGTTCGTTTAATTACAGCCGATAATGCAATTACCACGCTGGGGATGTTTGCAGCGTGTTTAGCATTTGCTGAATTTATGACGGGCTTTAGTAAGGGAACCTGGTTTGAGTTACCAACCTTTGTTTGGGCACTTGGTGGCGGTGTAATCTTAAGAAATATTTTAGAAAGCGTGTTGAAAATTGATATTTTTGACCGTGCGATTGACGTTTTTGGTAATGCGTCTTTATCACTTTATTTAGCCATGGCATTGCTTTCATTAAAGCTTTGGCAACTTGCCGACCTAGCTGGTCCGCTTGTGGTTATTTTAGGTGCTCAAACCATTACGATGGCTTTATATGCAGCATTTGTGACGTTCCGCATTATGGGCAAAAACTACGATGCGGCAGTGTTAGCAGCAGGCCACTGTGGTTTTGGTATGGGTGCAACACCAACAGCAGTAGCAAATATGCAAGCGATTACGAACATGTATGGTCCATCGCATAAAGCATTTTTAATCGTTCCACTTTGTGGTGCATTCTTCGTCGATTTAATTAATGCGACAGTGATTCAGCTCATGTTGAAGTTCATTGTTTAATAAAATAAAAAAAGCCCGTCAGGGCTTTTTTTATGGGTGCTTGTTTATGAATATTAAAATGAATAGGTAGTTTTCAAACGTATAGGCTCAATTTTTGTTTTAGGATCATTTAAATCATTTTATTTTTAGGATGCTTTTTCTCAAAACTAATAATCGCCCTTAAACATGCTTTCACATAGAATGAATTGCAGATAAATAAAAAGAGAAATGTATGAGCTCAGAAGCACATTCAATTAGCTTGGTTGCCCCCGTAGTTTTATTGGCAGCGGCTGTTATTGCAGTCCCTATTTTTAAACGTATTGGTTTAGGTTCAGTATTAGGTTATTTAATTGCGGGTCTGGTTATTGGCCCATTCGGTTTTGCCTTTTTTCAAGATTCCACCGCAATTTTGCATATTGCCGAGTTGGGAATTGTGATGTACCTCTTTGTGATTGGTTTGGAAATGCAGCCATCACATTTATGGAGTCTTAGGCGCGAAATTTTCGGCCTTGGTACGCTACAGATCATCATTTGTGCGCTGGCTTTGACTGGTGTTGGGCTGTTATTTGGCTTTACATGGCAAGTTGCTTTTATTGGTGCGGCAGGGTTCGTCTTAACCTCGACTGCGATTGTGATGCAGTTATTGGGTGATCGGGGTGATTTGACTCAGCCACGTGGGCAAAAAATTGTAGCCATCTTACTTTTTGAAGATTTATTGATTGTACCTTTGCTGGCTATTGTCGCTTTTATGGCACCAAATCATGTGGTCGAAAGCACAGCGGTACGTCTAGAAAATATAGGAATTGGTTTACTCGCAATCGCGGGGCTTATTGCGGCAGGGTATTGGTTACTTAACCCATTATTTAGACTTTTGGCTGCTGCTAAAGCCCGAGAAGTCATGACTGCGGCGGCTTTACTGGTTGTGTTGGGTGCGGCGTTACTCATGCAAGTCAGCGGCTTGACTATGGCGATGGGTGCTTTCTTGGCAGGTGTGCTTTTATCTGAATCGACCTTTAGACATCAAATTGAAGCCGATATTGAACCGTTCCGTGGAATCTTACTGGGCCTGTTTTTCCTTGGCGTGGGCATGTCACTGGACTTGTCGGTAGTTGCTCAGAACTGGCAGCTGATTGTGAGTGGCGTAATTGCCCTGATGTTTGTCAAAGCGCTCATGATTTATATAGTCGCCCGAGTAACGAAAAGCTCTCATACTGAAGCATTAGACCGCGCTTTACTTATGGCTCAAGGTGGAGAGTTTGCCTTTGTACTTTTCTCGGCTGCATTAAGCGCACAAGTTATTGATAGTACCGTTAAATCTAACTTAACTGCTATTGTTGTGCTTTCAATGGTGTTGACCCCAATTGTCGGTATTATTTTTAAACGTTTTACTCAAGTAAAAACGAAGGTTTCATTAGAAAATATCAATATTGCCGAGGGTTTAAGCGGTAGCGTTTTAATGATTGGATTTGGACGTTTTGGACAGGTCACCAGTCAATTATTGTTAGCAAGAGGTGTCGATGTCACCATTATTGATAATAATACCGACATGATTCGAAACGCCGAAAAATTTGGTTTTAAAATTTATTATGGAGATGGCTGCCGTCTAGATATTCTGCATGCGTCTGGCGCGGCAACAGCACAAGCGATTGTGGTGTGTGTAGATAGCAAGGAAACGACCAATAGAATTGTTGAACTTGTGACCCATGAATTTCCTTTGGCAAAACTATTAGTCCGTTCATACGACCGTGAGCATTCACTGCATTTAGTCAAACAAAAAGTGGACTTTATGATTCGTGAAACGTTTGAATCAGCAATTAAGTTTGGCGGCGTGATTTTGCAAGAACTTGGTGTGGATGAAGACGAGGTAGAAAGAATTACCGAGGAAATTCGAGATTTAGATAATGAGCGTTTTGAAACTGAAATCGCAGCAGATGACGTAAATGCAGGGGTAGGTATGCAATATACACATACTCATCATCCAAGACCAACTGCGCCATTGATTCGACCAAAACAAGAAGGGCGGATTTTAAATAAGGAAGATACCTCAGAGAATGAGAGTATTAATTAGTTAAAACTTCAGTAAAAGTTCTCTTTAGTAGAACTTTTACTGAAAATATTTTATGGCCAGAAAAGCTTAAACCGCTAAACCTGCTGCGCTCAGCATTTCTTGGCCCACAATCATTTTGGCAAATTGATTGGCAATTCTTCCTGAACGGTTACCTTGCTGAGTCGCATATTGAATAGCTTTTAACTGAATTGTTTCCCAGCTTTCGCGCTGTTGCCATTCATATTCATTTAGCCAGTATTGAACTGTTTTTAAATATTCTTGTTGGCTAAAACCATAAAAATTAATTTGTAAACCAAATCTGTCTGCTAAAGAAATCTTTTGTTCAATGCTATCACCTGGGCGTAACTCGCCATTTTCGCCCACATTTAACTCGGTATTATCTTTATTGTATTCGGCCACCATATGTTTTCGATTGGACGTCGCATAAATAAGGGTGTTGTCTGAGCTAGTGGCTAATGAACCGTCTAACACTGTTTTTAAAGTCGCATAACTTGTGTCACCAGCTTCAAACGCCAAATCATCACAAAAGATGATAAAACGCTCTTCACGATCTTGCAGTAAATTAATGATTTTAGGTAAATCTTCTAGATACTTTTTCTCAAGCTCAATCACTCGAAGGCCCAAGTGGTGATATTCATTTAAACAGGCTTTTACAATAGATGATTTACCTGTACCACGTGAGCCAGTCATGAGCACATTATTTGCCAATAACCCTTTTGCAAAAGCTTCGGTGTTTAACTTCACTTTGGTCAGTTGGTTGTCGATATTGCACAGATGATTAAACGAAATGAGTTGAGGTTTACGAATAGCAATGAGTGAACCTTTGTTATTTTCTCTTTCCCATCTAAAGGCAATCGCTTCATCTAAGACATCCACAGAAACTTCTTGGGTTTTAGAAATCTTTTCGACTGCTTGAGTAAGTTTTTGAATTTCAAAAATAAGATTTGAAATTGTCTGACTTAATTCCATGAGTTCAACCTTTTAAAATGCAAGAAAGAGAATTTGAATAATCAAACATAGGATGATAGTATCACCGTATGTTTTCGCTTGCTAGTACCAATTTTAATGATTGAGCAAATCCAAAAGAGATCTCTCGTAGACGAAGTAATTCATGTTATACGCCAGAATATTAAAAATGATATTTGGAAAGTAGACGAGAAAATTCCAACTGAACCCGAGCTTGTGCAAGGTTTAGGAGTGGGGCGAAACACCATTCGTGAAGCAATTAAAATTTTAGAATATTTAGGTGTTTTAGAAGTCAAACAGGGGCTGGGTACTTTTGTACGAACTAAAAATGATTTTTCGATTGTGATTAATTCCATTCATCATTCTGATTTATATGAACACCTAGAAGTGAGATGTTTATTAGAAATTGAAATTGCCAAATTAGCCGCTCGACACAGTACGCCTGAAGACATGCGTGAAGTTATGGAGTGCTTAGAAAATAGAGCTAGAACAAATGAAGAAGATGTTGCGAACTTCATGTTAAGTGATAAAAAACTGCATTTGGCAATTGCTAAGGCAACTCATAATAAAGCCTTGCAAGCAACCTATGAGTATTTCTTAAACTCAAGCTATCAATACACTTTAGAGTTGGTGACCAATAAGAATTTACCTGACCCAAATCAGCAAATACATAGCGAGCTTGTTCAAGCCATTTCTAAAAAATCTGAAACAGAAGCCATGAAAATTGCTGAATCTATGTTGGCTCCAATATTACGCGCGTTAGATGTAATCAAAGCTGACCCTACCCAAAAGAACTAGATAGATAGACCAAATACGATGAGTTTTATGATTGTTTCGAATAACTTCGATGTTCCTTACTATTTAAGTCTTAGGAAAGAGAAGGGTATGACGGCTTACTATTGGGCAACTCATCAATCTGATCTAGCTTTATTTGAAACTTATGAGTTGGCTTATCGGTTTTATTTTCCATCGCGACATATTCTGATCCGAAGTGAAATTAAAGCTTTTGCTCAACATGGTGAAAATAAAGTTTAAACCATGAAAGAGATGTGCATGGTCATTCAAAATGCTGATTTAAAATATCAAAATATATATGTAGTGGGTGATATACATGGTTGTTATTCACTTTTAATGAAAGAACTTGCAAAAGTTAACTTTAATTTTGAGCAAGATTTATTAATTAGTGTCGGTGATATAGTCGATAAAGGGCCGCAGAGTTACCAATGCCTTGAGCTTATAGAAAATAAGTGGTTTACGATGGTTCGAGGTAACCATGAAGAACTATGTATTCAAGGTAACTATAATTCCTTCTTCCGTAAAATTCATGAAAAGTATGGCGGTGAATGGTTCTATGCACTAGAGATTACTGCAAGAAACCAAATTGTTGCGAAGCTAAAAAAGCTCCCCATAATGCTTGAGCTGCATACACGCCGAAAAAAGATTGGCATTGTTCATGGCGATATTCAACTCGATGATTGGAATGCCCTGAAAGCTCGCGTTGAAGCGAAAAATTCGGACGTAACCAATACATTTTTAACTTATGCCGATGTTCTGTGGGGCAGGTCCCGAATAAAAAATAGTAAAGATTACGGCACCGTTCAAAATATTAACGAAGTTTATTTAGGCCATACTATTGTTGAAACTATGGTTAAGCGAAATAACTGCTTTTATATTGATACGGGTGCCTATCAATCAAACCGTCTTACTTTAGTGAAGTTAGATTGTTAACCATATTAAACCAACCTAGAGATGCTCTAACGCCGTGCCTTTAACAGGGTTTCTGCGCCAGTAATAAGGCTGTAAAAATCTAAGAAAAAGCTTCCACGGTGTGATCCACGCGATGCGTCGGTTGGTTTTTGTGTTTTGAATAATTTGTTTTGCTAAATACGCACAAACAACTTCTGGTGGGTCAATTACAAAGAAAAATAAGCGCTTCATCTTTTTCCAGTTTTGAATATTTCCATTGGTCCAAGATGAAACTAACAAGTCGGTTGCCACCATGCCGGGGCTAAGAGTGCCAGTTAAAATAGAGGTCGACTTAGTCTCTTTATAAAGCGCTTTACTAAAATAACTAACCGCTCGTTTGGTGGTTGCGTAAGGAGTCATTCCAGCACTCCATTCGCCGTTGCTTCCCCAGCCTTCCATATTAAAAATTTGACCATGACCCTGTTTGAGCATGCCTTTTAGAGCCACTTGCGAACCAAGCATTGTGCCCAAAATATTCGTCGAAATGGCTGCATTTAATTCATCTGGCTGAAGGTTAATAAACTCTTTCGTTGGGTGGCAGCTGCCTGCGTTATTAATCCATACATTGACTTGTCCAAAATGCTGAATTGCTCCATCCCATAAGGCTTGTACATCCGCAATTTGTGTCACATCACAGCATAGACCTATAAATTTTTCTTTATTGAATTGAGTTTCTAAATGAGAAAGAGCATGGTGAAGATGCTCCGTGTTCCGTCCAGCAATCACAACTGAACATCCCAGATCTAAAAAAGCGTGGGCGAGTGCTAAACCAATACCTTTTGTGCTTCCAGTGATAACTACACAGCCAACTTCACGACTAGATAAACTCATTGAAATCTCTATAAATTTTTTAAAAACTTAACGCTATTGAGCAGTTTTATGAAAATGAGTTGTTTGCTCTTTTAATAAAAGCAAATAGATAATTGATAAACTTATCATCGAAATATTCATTACGATAGGGTTATAAGGCGAGATAAGTGTAGATGGTTTTAAAAAACCAATTAAAAGCAGTAAGCCGAATAAACCTAAAATACTTAAATAGTGAATGTATTTATGAGTAGAAAAAAGAAACAATAAACCAAAAATAATTTCAGCTATGCCGCTGGCGCGCCCTGCAAGTTTTGCATACTCAAAAGAAAGTCCGATTGTTTGCCATACAAAGATTTCGTCAGAGTTAATAAAAATTAGTTTAGGAATGAGTCCTTGATAAATCCATAAAAAAGCGAGCACAAAGCTTATAAAATTTAATGCTTTAGCATTATTCATTAAGATTCTCTAAAATTTTGAAATTTCAATTTTGATCATTGCGACTATTATGTTTTGATTTAATTTATTCTTCAACAGAAAATAAGATGAGCTTATTTTTTAATCATTTCTTATGGTTATTTTTTAACAGTAATGTAGGAATAAGATAGGAAAGTTTTATATTAAAAACATAGGAGAAATGCTCCTATGTTTTTAAT
>NZ_JBIUCS010000037.1:0-25936 GCF_044538485.1 Acinetobacter sp. ABJ_C5_2
TGGTTGAATATAATTTATATCAATAAAAATGGTAAAAAAATTACTGGTTGGATTGATTGTAATGATACTAACGTTTGTAGTTAGCATTAATTATTTCGACTAATATGCAAGTAGATGCTATTACAAAAATTATTAATAAAAGCACAGACTCACATATTAATCGGTAGAAGAATTTTGCAAGAGCTAAAACTATTTTTAATTAAATTGTTAGGATATAGATAGAATGAAAAGTATATTTAAGTTTTTCTTACTATTTTTTTTGTATACGGTAAGTATAAAAAACTTGTATGCTCAAGATAAATGTGAACAAAGTCAATCGGTTGGCCTGAGTGTTTTTGGTAAAAATGATTATAATTTTAAAAGCTTACGTTGTGATGCAGAAGAAGGAAAATTTTTAAAAAATTACTTAGTTGGGGTAAATCAAAATATATTTCTTAATGAATTTGCTGAGTTCGCTGCCAATGAGGAACCAAAAGTTATAGCTGTCAGTATTTATAGCCCTAAGATTAGTAAAAATCCGTTATTAATATCAATTACCTCAGCATATTTTTGCTGTACTCCACAGATTGAAGGCTACTCTTATCAAGTAAATATTTATGAAATAAAAAAGCAAGGTGAAAGGATTACATTAAAAGATATTGCTAAGAAATTGTTAAAAGATAATGCTAGCGGATTTGAAGGTAAAACCGATGTAGTAAGTTATTATAAATATAAAAATATTGTTTCAATCAAAAAATGGTTAGATAAAAATTATAAATAGATTAATGTTTTTGAATATGAATGAACCTGTATTTAAAATTCTGTCGACTGCGCTAATGCTGTCTTTTTAATCGTAATTAAGTGATAGAGAAAAATATTTAAAGGTATAGAAGGTGAAAAATGAGAATAATTAAATTAATGATGTTTATTAGTAGTTTTTTTATAGTATCAACTGGAGATGCAGACAGTTTAGTTGATACAGAAAAATTTTGTAAAACTCAAATTACTAAACTCACAGTATATACAAAAAATGATTTTGAACTTATTAGTAAATCCTGCGATTCTGAACGGAACCCTTTTATTGAAAACACTTTAGTTTCTAAAAATAAAAAAAATTTTTTAAATAAATACAGTATGGATGGTGGTGATAATCCTCAAAAACTAGCTGCGGTTAGTGTGTATAAAAAGAAAAATAGTGAACCTATTTTAATTACTCTACATACTCAAAAATGGTGCTGTTATCCTTCACCTCAAGGGACTGTCTATTCTGTTGATTTATATAAAATAAAAAAGATAAATAATAATATAAAAATAGATCCAATAACTAATATTTTAGGTGAAAATAGTTCTGGATTAGATGGTGTTTCTGATGAATATTTGAGCTTTAAATTTAAAGATATAGCATCAATTAAAAAATGGCTGGAAAAAAATTATAAATAGCTAGATACTTTAAAATATAACTTTAGTTGCTTTAAAGCTGGGGGATTTTTGTCCCCTATAACTTTAAATAATGCTAAAATAATAGAGAAAACATGGCACAACAGAGTTTATAGTAAATTATAGAGAGTATAAGTGAAAAAATATATATGGATTCTATTTGTATTTTTATCCTTTAATGTATATGCCGATACAAATAAGTGCATTAATTTTAAAAAGGATTATAGTCATTATAATAATGAAAATATGTATGATTTGGATGCCTACCTAACTGATTGTCATCAGAAATCTAAAAAAATAGAAACATTTGGATATTTTGGAGATAGCCCTAAAGTAAATTATTACTTTTTTCAAAAAATAGATGGTGTTAATCATTTATTTATTTCTACTTATGTTTTAACAGATCAGTATGGAGAAAATCCTAAATATGTATATGAAAATGGTAAGTATAATTTCATGAAAGTATTTGATTGTTATGACTTTACTTGTAAAGCTAATAAAAAGATGACTGATTTTTTTGGTGATGGGGCGAATTTAGTCGAAGTTAAAAGCTATAAAACAATGTGGAAATATCCTTATTCGGTAGTTAATGATGTACAAAAAGAATTAAATTCCAATTTTTTTAAAAACTGGTGGAGTAATCAGTTAAAGTTTGGTGTTGTGAAAAATAAAACTGAAATTTATAAAGAGGCTGGGCTAAATTCTGAAAAAGCTGGTTATCTTATTTCAGGTGACAAATTTAGTATTTCAGGGGTTTACTCTAGATGGTTAAATATTTCTTATGTTAATAAGAATCACAAAACCACAACTGGTTGGATTCGTTGTGAAGATACGAATATTTGTAGTTGATTATTATGAAAAAAACATTAATTCGTTTAATTGTAGTTTCATATAGCTTCTTTGCTGTAGCACCCGTTTATGCTGAAACTATATTTCAATGTACTACAAAAAATAATAAAGTAATAAAGGTCGTTGATGCGGATAAGACTATTCAATATTCTTTTGGCAAATCGCTGAAAACGCCTGAAATAGCATTGTCTATTCCTCGCAATAAAGTAACGACCTATCAATGGGCTGGCATAGGTCGTGATGAAAATTATTCAATTCAAATCCCAAATGGCAAGATCGTCTATGATGTTTTTCATAGCTTTGATAGAAGTACACGTAAAAACTCAGCTGGTATCACTGTAATGCAAGAAGATGAACAGCTTGCAACGGTAAATTGTGATATGAGCAAGCCTATTATTAATAAATTAGAAGGTATTAAACTTCGATCAGAGTTCTAACTTGAGTGCAAAAGGGGGGGAACTCTTTTTTGAAGTTTTAGCATTTTCTATTTTTTGCCAAAATTAATTCCTGACTTTCATTGTAAAAAGTTAAGGTATAGCTTTTTAAAGTTTTCCCATTTGAACTGATACAAAATTTTCCTGAGACTGGAACTTTCCATTCTGTTCCAACGTTGCTTACCAAGCCAATCCATGCGTGTCCATTAAAAGTAAATACTCGTTCCTTTTCTATATGGAAGTCTTCAAAATAAATGGCATCACACCAAAATTTGTCAGTGTTATCAAAGTCTTTTTTAGAAAATTTCCAACAACTTAAAATTGAAAAGTTACTTTCAAACCATTCATCTTTGTAGTTGAGGTGAATGTAGTTATGAATAGCCTCAGCCGTAAGTTTTTCTAATTGTAGAACCCTTCGCTGAATACGTCTTTTACTCGAATAGATAAACTTTGTGTGTTTTTCTTCGTGGTATTCATTTCTTTCCATAGTTTTAGATATTACAGATTTTGATTCAAAGCTAAGTCATGGTTATTGTACTTAGCTTTTGTCTAATTAGGTGAGTATTTAAATTTACATGTAATGATATTGGTGTTAAATAGTTTGAATAAAGGTTTTTTGGTAAAAATCATGAATAATTGCGCATTATGTAATACTTTTATAAGTAAAGAAAATCAATCAGAAGAGCATGTTATACCACAAGCTATAGGTGGTCGTCTAAAAATTAAAAATTTTATATGTCGCACATGTAATAATAAGTTTGGTCATAATTGGGATTCTACATTAGCTAATCAACTAGCTTTCTTTTCAACGTCTTTGAATATTAAGAGAGAGAAAAAACTTCCTAATTATTTAGTAAATACTTTAGATGGTAATCAATATCTAAAGCAACCTCAAGGTGATTTTCTTTTAACTCGTCCAACTGAGCATATTGAAAAAAATCCAGATGGAAGTTTGAATATTAAAATTGAAGCTCCAAATTTTAAAATTGCTAAAGATATTTTAAAAAAAGTATTTAAAGAAAATAATATAAGTAGTGAATCTCAAAATTCTATAAGTGAAAAATTAAAACAAAATATTGCCCCAATGAATCAGATAATACATGATGAAATAAATTTTGGTGGTGAAGAATCTGGTAGATCGCTTGTTAAAACGGCATTGGCAATGACTTTTTTAATGGGAATTGATTTAAAGCAATGTGATTTGGCAACTGGGTACTTATTGGAAAATCGGGAGCCTTGCTTTGGATATTTTTATTCAATTGATAAAGATTTTGTTAAAAATAGAAATAAAGATATTCCCTTTCATTGTGTTCATATAAAGGCAAGTAATGAACTAAAGCGAATATTTGGATACATCGAATACTTTGGTGCCTTCAGAGTAGTACTCTCACTGGCTAGTAACTATATAGGAGAAAACAAAGAAGAAACTTACTTTATTGATCCTATTAATAATCAAGATTTTGATTTAAAAATAGAATTAGATGTTTCTGATAATGAAATTGAAAAAATATATAATTATGAATTATATGATTTGAAAGTATATGAGAATGCTATTGGTAGGCTTTTAAATAAAGTAGTTAGAAAATCAAAAGAAAATAATTTAATAAATCGGATTGATGAGGCGATAAAAAAATGGGATAAAAACAAAACCTATGATCAAAATATTTCAGAAGCTCTAACTTATCTAAAACCATTTTTAAATGATTTCTATTTTTAATTGAAGAATAGTCAAATTATATATAGCTAAGATACTTATTTATTAAGTATTAATCATATAATTTTTTACACTTATCTGTGTTATTTTTAATTATAGAGCAAGGATGGAGGAAAATTTTATGAGTAATGGTAACGACCATTGGACTCACTGGCCATGGTCAGTGAAAAGTATGCCAATTTTGATAAATGATCTCATAGCAAAAAAGGTTCGTATTGTTTATACAGAAGATAAGATTACTGAGGAATATGAGTCTGGGCGAGTCACTATCCATATCGCTGAAGATCATCGAATATATGATATTAAGATTGAACCTTATATAAATCAAAATTTAGTGAGCTTAGGTGAAAAAGTTATTGGAGATGGTCCTGGGGACGGCCCAATATTGCCTTGGCCCACCTTAAAGCTTTCAAATGAAAGTGGGCTGATTTTGATAAAGCAATTATTAGGAAGAAAAGTTCGTATTGTTTATCCCGAAGACAAGATTACAGAGGAGTATCAGTCTGGTCGAGTTACTATCTATATCAATAAAGAACATCTTATTGATAATATTCATATTGAATCCACAGATGGACTCACTGGATAGATTAATTAACGAAACTATTTGACGAAAATAGAATCCAAAATTTACTTAGATCTGATCTGAAAGTTACCGTTGTTTGATTAATTTTTAAAATCTTTATAAAACAAAGGTAACTTTTAATTTTAAAATAAAAAGTTCTATCTAAACTAATATATCTATATAAATTTTTCCACTCTATAACGCCCCACTTAACAATAACTCCCTCATTATTTAGCCTTACTTTTCTAATGATTTAATTTAAAACAAATGGCATTTTGCGTGCTTGACTGCAAAAGGGTTGGGCACTATTCTTTGCCTGCTGGTCACATTACCAGCCGGTCGTCGCGGACCGAGTACAACAGCATCAGAATTATTCCTTTCTGAGGGATAATTTTGTGTGAGCATCTCCTCGTCTCCTCCCGTAGCGGTAGGACGGGAGAGGGACACCTTCGGGTGTGCTGGTTGTTGTACCAGTCCGCGAACCTTCTTCCGTTCTGCCACCATAATTTCTATTCATGTCGGCAGAACTCCCAATAAAAAAGGAGTTGGCTTTGCACATCCATTATTTCTTGGCACCGAGTGCCAAAAGCTATAACGACACAGCTTAAAAATTAAAGCAGCTTGAATGCACTAAGGTTTTCAGGCTTAAAGTCATTTTTACTTAAAACTTAGCAACAACAAACTTGAGATGTGCCAAGCACAGTCTTTACGGCTTTGCTGTGCCTTTTTTTCTCCCAAAAAGGGCACAGGCTTTTTTATCTCATGCAGAAACAACAAGAATTTAAAACGGAAAAATTATGCGAAATTTAGAAATCTCTTCCAAAAAATTACAGGTTATTCAAACCGCAATTCAACTCTTTACCACTCGTGGCTTTCACACCTCAGGCGTAGACTTGATTGCTAAAGAAGCCCAAATCACTAAATCTACATTTTATAAATATTTTGGCTCAAAAGAGCGCTTAGTCGAAATGTGTATCGCCTTTCAAAAAAGCCTGCTCAGAGAAGAAGTGCTCGCCATTATTTACTCAAGCCGCTACTACACGTCAAAAAATAAAATCAAAGAAATTATTGTTTTACATACCAATTTAAACAGCCTGTACAACCTTTTACTGAAAGCTATTTTTGAAATAAAACTCCTTCACCCGAAGGCTTACCGTATGGCGGTTGAATATCGAAAATGGCTGCGCCATGAAATTTTTGACCTGATTTTTAGCGGAGAAATCCGTGAGCCACAATTCGATGCCAACATGGTGGTAAACCTGATAGACGGTTTACTGCTACAGGTTTTAGGCTCGCAAGGTTTGGAGGAAAGAGATGTAGTGTTGGATTGTTTTCTAAATTCTTTTGCTAGAAATTTTAGTCCATGATTGAGGGAAGCATATGTATGAATTGAATTGTAATCGTTTTATGATGTTATTCCATAATCAGCTTTTAATACTCAGCAAATTAATTTAGATTTGATTTTAACTTGGTAAGTTTAAGCTTTTGATAATATTTTATTTATCAGAATCATAGGCGAGAAATATAAAATTTTTATAATTCTATATATTTATTATAGCGTTATGAGTTTCAAGTTATAAGATGGGTCATCTGTAGTGCATATCGAAAATATTATTCGTAAACTGGATTTGGTCACCTTAACGATTTTCCAATCGGTTTGTGATGAAAAATCTCTGAGCAAGGCCGCTGAAAAAAATATGATTGCGCTGTCTGCCGCAAGTAAGCGTTTGACTGATTTGGAGCATTTGATTGGAACCAAACTGTTTATTCGTGATGGTAAAGGCATGCAAATTACACCTGCTGGTGAAAGCCTGCTTTATCATTGCAGAACCATCTTAGACTCGGTTTATAAAGCTTCGGTTGAGTTAGAAGAATACAAAATAGGTATTAAAGGTTTTGTACGATTACAGGCAAATTTATCAACGATCATTCAGTTTTTACCCGAAAGCCTACATCCTTTTATTGTTGAAAATCCTCAAATCAAAATTGAGCTTGAAGAACGTCCAAGTATAGAAATCATTCAAAATGTAAGTAATAAAATTGCTGACTTAGGCATCTGTATTGCTGAGAATTTGTCAGAAGATCTGGATTATTATCATTATCGTAGCGATCGGTTGGTCGCGGTTATACAAAACCAGCAATATTTAAGTGAACAGAAAATCATTTCCTTTGAAGATGCTTTGGACTACGACTTTATTGGCTTACATACTCAAAGTGCAATTAACCGAATTTTGCAGCAAAAATCTGAAGCGTTAGGAAAACAGCTCAAACTCAGAATATTGGTGACAAGTTTTGATGCTGTTTGCCGTATGGTACAGGCTGGTATGGGGATTGGGATTTTGCCACATAAGGTTTTTGAAATCTTTGGTAAACCATTAGGGCTGGCAAGTGTAGAGTTAACCGATGATTGGGCAAAAAGAGACTTATATCTGGTGTCCAAGCGTGATGAGTTTTTAAATCCAGTAACTTTGCTTTTAAAACAATATTTTATGCATCCACATAAAGAAATTGCATCTGAATAAATTTCATAGGTTTCGCAAACCACGAAGACTTGTTGATCTTTTAAGAATTGTATTACTGCTCATTGCGCCATAAATTTAATTCTATCGGAAGTAGATATAATATGGATTGTTATGAGTCTAGCCCTTGAAAAAATAAAAGTCCTAGAAATAGGAACGCTAATTGCAGCTCCTTTTGCAACACGTATTCTTGCTGAGTTCGGTGCTGAAGTCATAAAAATTGAACCTATTGGCAAAGGCGATCCACTTCGTAAATGGCGTAAGTTACATCACGGAACATCTTTGTGGTGGTATTTACAGTCACGTAATAAGAAATCCTTGGCGCTTAATCTTAAGTCACCAGAAGCAATTGCTTTAATCAAAAAGATGATTGTCGATACCGACATTCTGGTCGAAAACATGCGTCCCGGTGCGCTTGAAAAGCTGGGGTTAGATTGGGAAACCTTAAAATCAATTAACCCTAAACTGACTTTTGTTCGCATATCTGGTTATGGGCAATCTGGCCCTTATAAAGACAAGCCGGGCTTTGGTGCAATTGGTGAGGCAATGGGCGGAATCCGTTATACAACGGGTTCTCAAGATTCTGCGCCTGCACGAGTTGGCGTGAGTTTGGGTGACTCACTTGCTTCATTACATGCAGTGATTGGCGCTTTAATGTCGATTGTGAATATTAAAACCAATAACGGTAATGGACAGATTGTTGACGTGTCACTCGCAGAGAGTGTCTTCAATATTATGGAAAGTGTTGTCCCGGAATACGACTTGCATGGTTTTATTCGGGAGCGTTCTGGAGGTTCATTACCGGGTATTGCACCTTCAAATACCTATCGAACCAAAGACAACGCTTTTGTGGTGATTGCAGGAAACAGTGACCCAATTTTTAAGCGCTTAATGCATGTAATTGGTCGTGAAGATTTGGCAAATCGACCTGAGTTTGAACACAACGATGGGCGTGCGCAACAAAGTGATTTACTCGATGCTGCAATTGAATCTTGGAGTCGACAGCATTCAATTGATGAAGTCTTACAACAGCTTGAACAAGCTGAGGTTCCATCTGGGCGAATTTATTCTGTAGCCGATATGGTCAATGATCCGCACTTTAATGCACGTGATATGTTGCTTTCAACCGAGTTGCCTGATGGTCAGGTGGTAAAAATGCCGGGTATTGTACCGAAGCTTTCCGAAACCCCGGGGCAGGTCAAATGGCGTGGTCCTGAGTTGGGTGAGCATACCGAATCTGTTTTAAAACAATACGGTTATCAAGCTGAAGAAATTGAAAGCCTGCGTGTATCGGGAGTAGTGCAATGACAGCATTTTCCGACTTACTTGTTGTACAAGAAGTTTCTCCACGAGATGGTTTGCAAATTGAGCCAACTTGGGTACCTACCGATAAGAAAATTGATTTAATTAATCAGTTGTCGACGATGGGTTTCTCTCGAATTGAAGCAGGGTCTTTTGTCTCGCCAAAAGCGATTCCAAATTTGAGAGATGGTGAGGAGGTTTTTACTGGAATTACACGCCATAAAGATATTATTTATGTTGGGCTAATTCCAAATTTAAAAGGCGCGCTTCGGGCAGTTGAAGCCAATGCAAATGAGTTGAATCTTGTTCTCTCTGCTAGCCAAACCCACAACCTTGCCAATATGCGTATGACTAAAGCTCAATCGTTTGCGGGATTTACCGAAATTGTGGCGCAGCTACAGGGTAAAACACAGTTTAATGGAACTGTTGCGACAACGTTTGGCTGTCCATTTGAAGGCAAGATTAGTGAAACGGAAGTGTTTAGCCTAGTTGAGCACTATCTAAAACTGGGTATTCATAACATTACACTGGCAGATACCACTGGCATGGCCAACCCAGTGCAAGTGAAAAGAATTGTCTCTCACGTTTTATCGTTAATTTCACCTGAGCAGTTGACCCTACATTTTCATAATACACGTGGATTGGGATTAACTAATGTTCTTGCAGCTTATGAGGTTGGAGCAAGACGGTTTGATGCTGCATTGGGTGGTTTAGGTGGGTGCCCATTTGCACCAGGGGCTTCTGGAAATATTTGTACTGAAGATTTGGTCAATATGTGTGAGGAAATTGGAATACCCACCACGATTGATTTAGATGCTCTCATTCAACTTTCCAGAACCTTACCAGCTCTTTTAGGGCATGACACGCCAAGCCAGCTTGCCAAGGCGGGGAGAAATACAGACTTGCATCCTATACCGGATTACATCAAATCACTTAATTAAGATACGTCACTCAAGATAGTTGGAAATGAGACGATATTCGTATCGTCATCGGTCAACTCGTCTTTAAAAACTTGATAGGACGCGTCTTGAGGCTCATTTTCAGGAGAAAATAAATGAGTTTAACGCAAAGCATGGAATTATCGGCTGAAGCAATTGCCGAAAAGCAATTAATAAAAAAAGTAGCATGGAAAATCATGCCATTAATTATGGTGTGTTACCTATTTGCCTTTTTTGATCGTATCAACATTAGTTTTGCCAAGTTTCAGTTACAAGCTGATTTATCTCTAAGCAATACAGCTTATGGCCTTGGTGCCAGTTTATTTGTAATTGGGTATGTAATATTTGAAGTACCGAGTAATTTATTGCTACATAAATTTGGTGCAAGAAAATGGATTGCGCGCATCATGATTTCTTGGGGTGTTGCAACGGCCTTAATGGTATGTGTGACCACAGAGTGGCAATTTTATGTATTACGTTTCTTGATTGGTGCAATGGAGGCTGGCTTTGCTCCGGGTGTGCTGTATTACATGACGCTTTGGTTTCCTCAAAGCTATCGTGGTCGAATTATTTCATTATTTTTTCTTGCTTCTGCTTTTTCAGGCATCTTTGGAGGACCAGTTTCAGGCGTGTTGTTGACATCACTTGATGGTGTGATGAACATGCGTGGCTGGCATTGGTTATTTTTAGTCGGTGGCGTGCCTTGTGTTTTACTGGGTCTCTGTGTTCTTACTTATTTAAAAGATCGTATTGATGATGCGCAATGGCTATCATCCTCTGAAAAAGTTCACTTAAAACGTTTGGTTGAACCTAAACAACCAGAAAAGGCTTCTCATTCATTATGGGCTGCCATTAAAACCCCGGGATTATTAATTTTAGGTGCTATCTATTTTCTGATTCAGATTGCATCTTATGGTTTAAATTTCTGGGGGCCACAGTTAATAAAAAGCTCAGGTATTGATGATACCCAAATGATTGGTTTTCTTAGTGCCATTCCATACCTCATGGGAGCAATTACAATGGTAATTGTTGGACGTTTAGCAGATAAATCTGGGGAGCGTTTAAAATTTACTGCTGGTTTACTCTCTTTAGGTGCTATTGGTTTCTTTACCGCCGGTTTCTTTGATGCGAACCCCGTTGTTGTGGTCATTTCGCTTGCTTTATTAGGGGCAGGTATTGTTGCTGCAATTCCTTCTTTCTGGAATTTACCACCTAAAGTCTTGGTCGGAGCTGGGGCGGGAGCTGCGGGTGGTACAGCGCTCATTAATACATTAGGGCAAGTAGGGGGAATTGTTAGTCCTATTATGGTTGGCCATATTAAAGACATAACAGGGAGCACAACGCCCGCGCTGTATATTATTGCAAGCCTATGTGTTGTGTGTATTGCACTACTAATATGGGCTACGCCAAAACGATTAAAAGAGAAAGGTTAAAACAATTCACTCATGCTCAAAGCCAGCTGGATGGGTGGAGCATGGGTGTAGTTAATTTGAGTTATTGAAAAAAAAAGAATAGGTGAGCGTTGCAATATCAGGCCAATAAGTTGACTTCAAATCGTGGCTTAAGTGGTCTGAGGTCAAGTTTTTTTAAAGATACTTCAGCAATATGGTTTGCGTAACTTCAATCAAATACTGAAATATTTCGAATCAGCGTATGAGTTGCCTACGTCAGTCATCGTCTCGCGCAAAAGTATGCTGAATATAAATAGAGGAGTCATTCATGGGTACGCGTTCAACCATTATGGATACCAATAGCTTTCGTCCAGAACATGCTGCTGAGCTGGACCATGCTACCCGCAAACTGACCGATAAAAGAAATAAAATTTTAGGTGAATCCTATCGCTTGTTTTATCGTAATCCCGTGCATCTGGTAAAAGGACAGGGGCAATATTTATGGGATGCAGCAGGTCATCAATATCTGGATGTTTACAACAATGTTGCCAGTATTGGTCATTGTCATCCTGCGGTGATTGAAGCGGTAAATGAGCAAATGAAAATGCTCAATACGCATACCCGTTATTTACATGAAAATATTTTGGATTATACCGAAGAACTTTTACAAACCACTCCCGATGAAATTGACCGCGCCATGTATATGTGTACTGGTTCGGAAGCGAATGATTTAGCGATTCGTATTGCACGTGAATATAGCGGCGGTACAGGAATCATTGTGTCTCAAGAGTCGTATCATGGAACCAGTAGCTTAACCTCAGGATGCTCTCCAGCACTTGGAACTGAGCAGCCTTTAGATGCTACAACTCGTCTAGTTCCGGCACCCGATTATTATCGAATTCAAACTGATGATTTAGGTGAATGGTTCGCGCAGCAGATTCAACAACAAATTGATGATATGAATGCAAAAGGCATCAAGTTTGCAGGTTTTTTAGCGGACTCAATATTTTCTTCTGACGGTGTGATGCCTAATCCTGTTGGGTTCTTACAAAAAGCGGTTGATGTTGTACATGCCAATGGCGGTATTTTTATTGCCGATGAAGTACAACCGGGTTTCGCGCGCACTGGCGATTCTTTCTGGGGCTTTGGTCGCCACAATGTTGTGCCTGATATCATTACCACAGGTAAACCAATGGGTAACGGAGTTCCAGTGTCAGGGCTTTTAGCCAAGAGTGAAGTCCTTGCTGCTTTTAGCGATAAAATTCCATATTTTAATACCTTTGGCGGTAATCCTGTTTCTATGGCAGCGGCACAGGCTGTACTTAAAGTCATTCAGGAAGAAGAATTGCAAACCCATAGTAAATATGTGGGAGGGCTACTTCTCAAAGAACTCACTAAACTTATGGATAAACATGAGATGGTTGGCGATGTCCGTGGCGCTGGTCTGTTTATAGGGTTTGAACTAGTTAAAGATAGAGCGACAAAAGAGCCGAATAAAGCATTGGCTTTGAACCTTATTGAAGAGCTTAGAAATACTCATCGAGTTTTAACCTCAGTTGCAGGCCCTTATGGCAACGTATTAAAACTGCGCCCACCTTTGGCTTTCCAAATAAAAGATATCGATTGGTTAGTTGGTGCTTTGGATCAAGCCTTAACAAAATTAAAATAAGTCACTTTAAATATAAAAAAATACCCTTCAAGTTGGATGTTAAATCTAATTTGAGGGGTATTTTGTTGTTCAGTTATTTTGTGGCCGTAAAAGTTATTTCGAATTACTTAAATAATAAAAAGGCCTTTATTCAAGGCCTGTATTTGCAATGTTTTAGTGTCTTAATTGACGTGGTGTAACACCAAACCAGCGCTTAAATGCACGAGATAAAGCACTTACTTCTGAGTAACCTAGCAGGAATGCCATTTCTGAAATTGGAATATTTTTTTGTTTAATATAATGTTCGGCCAACTCACAACGAACCTGATCGACTAAATGGGTAAAGGTCAGTCCTTCATTTTTTAAACGGCGGGTAAGGGTGCAACTCGTTAAACCTATATCGTGAGCGATTTTTTCAAGGTTTGGTTCACCTTCACTCAGTTCAAGTTGGATGTGAGAGCGAACCTGATCTGCAAGACTTTGACTTTGAGAAGAGCGATTGAGTAACAGCAGCGTATCTAAAATTACTGTTAATAAAATAGAATCACGCCCCGGCATAGTATGCTGGACGTCTTTTTTTGAAATGATGATGGAGTTAAAAGGCTGATCAAAATAAACAGGCGCGTTAAATAGTTTGCTGTGTTCTTGCCAGAATTCAGGTCGAGTATGCTCAAAGTGAATCGCGCGTGGAGAATAATGAGGGCCCATCACTTCACGAATCACATTCATAAACATGCCCATGGTGAGTTCTGCATCTTGGCGGCGAGTTAAAATCGCGCCGTGTTGAACTTGATAATCTATGCGCCAGCTATCTCCCAAATCGACCATTCGATTAAGGGTATCTTTCTGATGCAAATAAAAATTATTGGTCATGTTCATGAGTGCAGATTCTAATGTGTTTGAACAAAGACCAATGTACCCAATGAGCCCTAATGATTTCGGTTGAAACTGTTGACCATAATGCAGGCCAAAATTATCACAACCAGAAACTAGCGCTGCTTGTTCTAGCACCTTGCAATAATTGGGCAGTTGTAAGCTCAACGTTGGGCTGATTAGAAGTTCAGGATTAATACCACTAATACCTAAAACGCGATCAACATCTGCACCTTTATGACGAATAAACTCGCTTAAACCAGAGGCAGCTGCAGACAATACACCTTGATTACACATATTTGAATCGACAAGATGAGCTGGGTTGAGATGTAACATGTCAAGTCTCATGATATTTATTCCTAACTATTCTTATATTAAGCAAAAGCCATACCAGTTTTTGCTTACGTCCTTGATTTTGTGTTGTTAAAAGTTTTTATAAAATAATGACTTATATGTTGCTGTTTTAAGTTTTAGGCTTGATTCTTTAAGAAGAGATCAAGAGTTGTATTGAACGTTGGGTAGCGAACTAAAAGAAGGCAGAAAATGCATTAGAGATAGGCAAACAGGGCAGAACTAAAACAAGAAATTAAGCGGCTTCTCATGCATACAACATGTATTGTAGGCATGAGAAAATAAGTGAAATACTAATTTTTTGTAGTTTTTGCCGTTTGTGCACCATAACTTAAACTGGCCATTGAGGGGCTAAATTGACCTGTATTGGCATCGCGGCCCTGTAATAAGAACTTAGTATTGGCTTGACCATAGCTCTGCACAGCCTGCTGAGAAAATTTTCCAATATCAGAACTCGGACTGCGCAATCGATTGATAATCAGTACCTTCTGAGTCGCCGCAAAATCTTGCATCATATTTTGATCGCCTTCACTGTCACCTGCGATAAAAATTGGTCCGTAACCATATTTAGAGACTAAAAAACGTTGAATGGTTGCGGTTTTGCCTTTACCTTGAGTTTGCGCATAGTCATGACGAAACTCAGGTAAAATTCGATTTTGTGCATCTCGTTCTAGCTCCATGGCGTAGGCATTTTTTTCATTAATGTTATAGCCGATCTCTGGATTAGAAATAATTTCCTTAATCACATCAATAAAAGATGCCGAGCAGACATAGACATCAATGCCATTGTCCTGAAAGGCCTTAAATAGATTTTGCATTTCACGGTATGGTCTTAAACCATTTTCCCAAGTAGTTTTCACAATGCCTGCTTGGCCTGAAAGCGCTGCGGGGGAAGTCCATGTCACGGGTCCAATCGGTTGCTGCATTTGCCAAGCCACCGTTGCTTTCACTAAATTACGGACTTCTTGTTCGGTAAGCCCAGTAAATAAATAAGTGACCCACGGATATGCAACTTCATGATCAAACGTGTCTCCAATTGCCGCATATAGATATCTCATTTTAGTAATGAAATCGAGATAATGTGGATCTTGTTTAATTTGATCCAGACTTTGCTTGCCTTTTAGACCGCTATAGTGGTGATAAAGCCATGAGTAGCTCGCAATAATATCAGGGGCGATTTTATCAATATTGACGGCTTGGCCTTGCTGGTTGTTGTAGGCTGCTTCAAAATTTTGCGAGCTAATTCCTTTGCGAATAATCTGATTAAGCTGTTCTGGCGTGACATTAAAGGCTAAGTGTTCAAGCTGATAAATTAAAGTTGCTTCTTCGATGTCTAAAAATACCGAGGTATTGTCAAAGTCAGTGACAATATACGGGCGTTTGTCAGGATTGTAGTTTGGGCTATCTTTTCCATAAGTAGCAATCAATTGATTAAGTTGGTCAAAGTTAAAAGCGTCCCATTGACCTTTTTGGATATATTCCTTTTTGGGAATAGCGACAGCGGGAGATGTGCTTTGTATAGGGTTATAGTTACATGCGCTTAGAACAATCATACTTGCCAGACTACTGGTGAGTAATAGTGCTTTGGCAACTTTGCTCAGTTGATGGGTAGCTTGCATAAACCCTTCCTTTAAATTCTATAAAATTTAAAAACTAAAAATTGAAAATGAGGAAAAGCGATCTAAATCACTTTTCAAATTCCGACAGGCATTTGTCCGTTTAAATATTTTTTACAGAGACGCACAGTTTCATTGGACCATTGATCTCCAAGACTTTGAGCCATTTCTGTTAGTGCGTGAGAACCATTCCAAGCCATCATTTGAATGCGGCGTTGCATGATAAAAGTCGGGATCATTTCATATTCTTCAGACTGAATATGACCTACGCGCTCGTAGCCTTTTAACCAGTAATCAACCCAATGAGGCGCATTTGCATAATGTTCATTGAAGCTAATTGCAGCGGCGAGGTCATGCATAAACCAACTCATGCCGCAGTCATCAAAATCGATCACGCCGATACGTTCTTGTTGTAGTAATAGATTAGTTAAACGCAAATCGGCATGAATCAGGCCATAGCGTTCTTGGGTTTTGCCAAAGAAATTTAAATCTTTCGAAATCTGTGCAATGGCTTCTTCAATTACGCCGTGATCTTGTGGTCTTAAATGAGGTGCATTTTTCCAGTTTCCCCAGTGTCCATCTGCACCGACCATAGTTTCATGGTTCCACACAATACGTTGAAAGTTTTCAGGCGCTTGCCATGTCTTACTATGTACGTGCAACTTTGCGGTAATTTGTCCTAATTGTTCAAATGCAGTGGGGTCAACTTCAACCGTTGGCATGTCGCCCTCAACCCAGTTGAAAAGGACTGCATAACGATAAATATCATTCGATAGTTTCAAGGTAATTACGCGTTCACCCGATTGATCTGCAATCGCAACAGGAACTTGAATACCACTCGCATTTAAAGCATCTAACCATTCAAGCTCACTTTGTATATCCAGTTTGCTGTGATAGTTGGGGCGGTGAATTCGAAGTGCATATCGGGCAGACCCAGTCGAAACTTGATAGGTTGCATTTTCAGACTGACACAGTAGTTTGACCTGTCCTTGATAGTCTGATGGATACTGTTTAATTGCTTGTTCTGCCAGTATTTGTAATTGAACTTGGCTTAAAAATTCATTTTGTTCTACAGACATAACCCATCTCCTCAATTTAATTTTTAAACACGTTTCGTGTTGAGATGCCGTCGATCTTATAAAAGAAAAAATGAATCAACTTGACTTCAAGTGGTCGGGGAGATGTTTTGCTGTCAAGTTTTATGAATATCTTTTGCGCAACTATTGGTGGTGTAAATTTAGTCGATAAGGCATACGACAATGAAAGAATCTGAATTAAGCGTAGATGTTGGTGCTTTACAACAGGACGCAGAGTATTTTGCAAAACGTCAGTTAAAAAAGGGGGCAGTAGGTTGGTTACTTTTAGTGGGGCTAGGTGTCTCTTACGTCATTTCGGGTGACTTTGCAGGTTGGAATTTTGGGCTGGCACAAGGCGGCTGGGGTGGACTCTTTATTGCAACAGTCATCGTCGCGTTTATGTATCTTTGCATGAGCTTTGTAATGTCTGAGATGTCAACAATGTTGCCCACTGCTGGCGGTGGCTATAGTTTTGCCCGCGTTGCATTTGGTCCTTTTGGAGGATACCTCACAGGGACTGCGATTTTAATTGAATATGCAATTGCACCTGCCGCCATTGCCGTATTTATTGGTTCATATTGCCAATCACTCTTTGGAATTGGCGGCTGGGCTGTTTATTTAATTTGCTATTTGGTCTTTATGGGCATTCATCTTAAAGGTGCAGGTGAAGCGCTTAAAATCATGTTTGGAATTACCGCCGTTGCTTGTATTGCACTGGTCGTATTCATTGTTGCGATGCTTCCACATTTTGACAGTGCACGTTTGTTTGATATTCCAGTCAGCGCTAATGCAGGTGCAAGTAGCTTTTTACCATTTGGCTATATGGGAATATGGGCCGCAGTACCTTATGCCATCTGGTTTTTCCTTGCGGTTGAAGGGGTACCACTGGCAGCCGAAGAAGCAAAAGATCCAGTACGTTCATTGCCACGAGGCTTGATTGGTTCAATGTTGATATTGGCATCGTTTGCACTTTTAATTTTATTTTTAGGCGCAGGTGCAGCAGGTTCAAATGCATTAAAAAATTCGGGAGCGCCTTTAGTTGATGCACTCATTGCGGTGTATGGTCAGCACACATGGTTGGCAAGCTTTGTTAACTTTGTCGGTCTTGCTGGACTTGTCGCAAGCTTCTTCTCAATTATTTATGCTTATTCACGCCAGATTTTTGCATTGTCACGTGCGGGATATTTACCAAAAAACTTATCGCTTACTAATGAAAATAAAGCGCCATATTGGGCCATTATCATTCCGGGCATTATTGGCTTCTTACTCTCTTTAACAGGTGAGGGCGACTTACTCATTTTAATGGCAGTATTCGGTGCAACAATTTCTTATGTGTTGATGATGCTCTCCCATATTAAATTACGTTTGTCTCGCCCTGAATTATCACGTCCGTATAAAACGCCTGGAGGAATATGGACGTCTTGTATCGCCTTGATTCTTGCTGCTGTTGCTGTAGTGGCAGGGTTAATGGTAAATCCAAAAGTTTGGTTATTGGCCGCGCTGATTTACGTTGGATTTATACTCTATTACTTGTTATATAGCCGTCACCATTTGGTGAAAGGTACTCCTGAACAAGAGTTCGCTATGATTGATGACTGAGTTTGAATGCAGTAAAAATAGAGAGGCTTCGGCCTCTTTTTTAGTGCTTATAAGTTATATCTGGTTCATGGAATCAATTATTTTCGCCAGTAAAAAGATCATCTCTTCGGACTCTCTCTGTCAATGTGGGGACTTTTACATTTTTCGTTGCCATGCTTTATTTATCTCCATTCAAATGTTAATAAACTTAATAATAACCTCACGGTACGTAACTTATATGGCCCAGAAATAAATATTATATTAAGGCTTATCACTATTAGTTTCAGAAATTTCGGGATTTTATTTACTTAGCTAATCTTGAACATAATTCCATCAATATAAGTAATACTCTTTTTATAGGATCAAACTTTTCTTTATAAATGCAGCTATATAATTTACACAGGATGAAGAATGAATAATTTGAATTTTAAAACTCTAAAGAAGTACTGGCTGCGATTCGTGGGTATTGCTGTAATCGCAGGCGCTTTAGTATTGGCATTTGCTTGGACCGCTGGTCTATTTGGACATCGAATAACATCCAAAACTTTTTTGGGCGACACATTAAAAAACTTTGATCCTGGATATCGACGTGCACACGGTAAAGGTATTTGTTTTGATGGCACTTATCATAGTAATGGTGCGGCAGCAGCACTGTCTAAAGCCACTGTATTTGCCAAGTCTGATATACCAGCAATTGGCCGATTTTCTATTGGAAGCGGTAACCCGCATGCGGCAGATAATTCTACCGCAACAGTGAGTATGGCTTTATTACTTTCTCCAGCCGATCATTCGCAGTGGCGCATGAAATTAAACAACTTTCCCTATTTCCCTACGCGAAATGCTGAAGGTTTTTTGGCGCAGCAAAAAGCATTTAAACCGGTTCCGTCTACTGGTAAACCTGATCCAGCCCTTGTTGAGGCTTTCTTAAAAGAATATCCCGAAGCACGTAAGTCTATTGAGCAAAAGGCAAAAATGCCATTAACCGGTAGTTTTAGCGGTGCAGAATTTTATGTTGTAAATGCCTTTATATTGCGGGCAGCCAATGGGCAAGAACAGCCAGTCCGTTGGTCTATGCGTCCTCATTCAAAATTTATTAGTCTGACCAAAGAACAACGTGATCAAGCTGACCATGATTTCTTATTTAAAGACATCAAAAAACGTTTGGCTGAAGGACCGCTCTATTGGGACTTAGTTTTGCAACTTGCCGAGCCGGGAGACCCGGTGAATGACCCATCTCAGCCTTGGCCAAAAGACCGTAAAGAAGTTATAGCCGGAACATTAGAAGTCAAAAATGTGACTGAACAGGTAAATGGCGCTTGTCGTGATATTAACTTTGACCCAACTTTGGTGCCACCCGGAATTGAGTTATCAGATGATCCAGTACTTGCAGCACGAGCGGCGATTTATTCACAGTCTTACAATGCTCGATTACGTGAAATTGGATTTGGCAAAGCAACCGATGCCGTGGGCAAATAGGAGAGCTGAACAATGCAAAATAAATCTAACGATAATGCTCCACGTCATTTTAATTTAACTGCTCGAATACTGCATTGGCTTATGGCGGCAGCAATTTTGACCATGCTATTTATTGGGGTAGGAATGACCACCTCAATGACTTGGCGTCCGTGGTTAATCGATATTCACCGTCCTTTAGGAATCGCAATCTTATTATTGGTCATCATAAGATTAATAAATCGACTCTGTTACCCAATTCCACCTTTGCCGCCGTCTGTACCGCGCTGGCAAGCGTTTCTTGCCCATGCATCACATTGGCTACTTTATATTTTGATGTTTAGTTTGCCATTGCTCGGATGGGCGACGCTATCGGCAGGTAATTGGCCTGTCACTTTATTTCCGGGTTGGGATCTTCCACCTATAGCACCAACCAACTCTACGCTTTACGCTTGGTTCCGTACTCTACACGGAATTTTGGCTTGGCTATTATTTGCTGTCGTTATTGGTCATCTATCTGCTGCATTATTACATGCGTGGATTTATCGCGATGGCGTATTTTCGAGTATGGCTTTAGGGTCTTCTTCTAAAAAAGAGAATATCGATTAGTTTGCTTGAAAGTTTTCGATTGAAATACGAGTAAATTCTATTGAGCCACATCTTTGCATGTGGCTTTTTTCTAAAAAAGATTAAGTTTGATCTATATAAATTATGATATTCACAAAGCAAGCATGACTGCAAAAGGCCTTGTTTATTTTAAACTTGTCTGTTCAGTTCAGGTGATAAATGTTGCGCCAAATAATCAATTGCAAGACGGGTTTTTAGAGGCATAAAAGGCAGTGTAGGCCATACCAAATGAATCGGAAAAGCAATGCTCGACATGGTTTCTAACACTTGTACGAGCTTACCGTCCTGTAATTCATTTTGAATGAGCCAGTCGGGTAGCCAAGCAATACCTGCTCCAGCAAGTGCTGCATTTTTAATGGCTTGTAAGTCATTCAAAAGAAGTTTTGCTTTAGGTTTAATAAATAATGGCTCGTCATTTTCCTTTTGAAGTCGCCATTTCTGCATTTGACCAAAATGCGGATCGGCAATCGTCGCGTGATGGTCTAAGTCCTCAATATATTCTAGGGGACCTGCTTTATTTAAATAGTCAGGTGAGGCACAAAGTAGCATCCGATGCTCACCAATCGGTTTAGCAACGAGCTGAGTGGTGTCAGGTAGTGTTCCAATTCTTATACATAAATCAAAACCTTCTTCGACCAAGTCTACATTTCGATCATTAAATGAAATTTCTAGCTGTAAGTCCGCATGCTGCTGAGCGAATTTAATCATGAGCGGGGCAGCAAAGAGTTGCCCAAATAGCACTGGCACAGACATTCTTAACCGGCCTGTCGCGTTAATTTTCCCTTGGTCTAATAAAGCCGCTGCATTTTGTATTTCACTTAACGCTCGGCGACTGTGCTCATAAAACAAAGCGCCTTCATCAGTCATGCTGAGCGAACGTGTTGTCCTTTTAAATAGAGCCACACCAAGCTGATCTTCAAGCCGAGCAATATTTTTACTAATGGCTGAGCGAGTTAAATGCAATTGCTCGGCAGCTTTTACAAAACTTCCAGCTTCAACCACCGTCACAAATATAGAAATTGCACTTAGCTCATGTTGCATGATTGTTGCCTAAATGGAACCAATGATAAGAAATAATATCACCACTGTTGAATTTATTGTGGGGTTAATATGGCATCATCAAAAACGTGGAGATGGTCATGGCTAAAATATTGGTATTAAAATCCAGCATTATGGGTGAGGGTTCACAAACTAATCGCTTAATTGATGTGATGCTTGAACATCGAAAAGATCAAGGTTTGCAAGATGCCATTACCATACGCAATTTAGCTGAAATGAACCTGCCTGTATTAGATCTGGAAATCTTTCAGGCGCTTCGTGGGGCTGAAAATAACAATCAAGACCTTCAGCAAATAGTCGCTTTGTCTGATGAATTAATTGCTGAATTAAAAAGTGCCGATTTATTGGTCATTGGCGCACCGATGTACAACTTAAATGTCCCGACTCAGCTCAAAAACTGGTTTGATTTGGTGGCGCGAGCAAGACAAACATTCCGTTACACCGAAACTTATCCTCAAGGTTTGGTTGAAGGGGTCAAAGCGGTGGTGGTAAGTAGTCGTGGTGGTATTCATGTCGGCCAAGAAACTGAGGCAGTCACGCCTTATCTCAAAGCTGTGTTAGGGCTAATGGGCATTCATGAGGTTGAATTTATCTATGCAGAAGGCTTAGACATGCAGGCTTATCGCAGCAATGCATTGGATCTGGCAAGCCAGCAAGTCAAAGAGTTCGCCATTTAAAATCATGAGCTGAAACTCTTGCAGCTCTAACTGATCACAAGAGTTTCTAAGTCCATTTAAATCACATTTCTGAGTTCATTTGCCGTGTTGCGTAGCAATGGCAAAATTTGCTGAACCAAATAATCTTCTTGTACGCGGTTGGTTTGAGACATGCAGTTAAGCGCAGCAACGGCTTGACCTTGGGCGTTAAATACGGGCACGGCAATCGCAATTACGCCAAGTTCATGTTCTTCTTTGGAAAGACAATAATCCGATAACGAAATACCCTTAAGTACTTCAAAAAACTTTGACTCATCTACAATGGTAAAAGGGGTTAAGCGCTTTAAACCATAAGTTTTTACCCATGCATGCTGAGCTTCTTCAGACAATGCTGCCAGCAATACTTTACCCGTAGACGTTGCATGGGCAGGGAGTCGGTTTCCTAAATGCATGCCATAAGGACTAACGCGTAAGTTATCTTGCTGCGGTAAATAACTACGAGCAATCGGCACCACTTCGTTATCGTCTAACACCACAATTGAAAAAGTAAGTGATGTCTGCGCACACAAAAGATTTAAAAATGATTGAGCAACTTTAGGCAGATGGGCCGAGCTTAAATAAGAACTCGAAAAGCGCAGCACACGATGAGTGAGCCAAAAGTAATGTTCATCGGTTTCTAAATAGCCTAAGTATTTTAAAGTTTTTAGATAACGCCTTGCCGCGGTACGACTAATGCCAGTTCGTTCGGCCACTTGAGTGACATTGAGCCGCTGGCGATCTGTTCCAAAAGCTTCCAGTAAAGCCAAGCCTTTTGCTAATCCTGCAATGTAGTCTTCTTGACGAATTTTCTCATGCGAGTTCGGGTGCTCTAAAAAAGCATCGAGAGAAGGCATCCTTTCATTCCTGTTATTTTGATTGTTTCTGTCCGCTATTCGGACAAACTAGATGATAAACGGTTATTTTCGTCTTGGATACATAGTGAACAAAACTTAAAGCCAGTAATTTAAAAGTCAGGATGAAACAAGGATGAAGTTATGGATATTTTAAAGACACAGGTTGCAATTATTGGATCTGGACCAGCAGGGTTATTGCTTGGGCAACTTCTATATAAAGCTGGCATCGATCATATTATTGTTGAGCAACGTAGTGCTGAATATGTGGCTTCACGGATTCGTGCAGGAATTTTAGAGCAAGTTTCGGTCGACTTACTGAAACAAGCCGGCGTTGACCAAAACTTAAAAGAAAAAGGATTACCACATTCGGGTATCGAAATCTTGACCAACGGTGAGTTACACCGAGTTGATTTGGCCGCACTCACAGGTGGTAAACAAGTGACCGTATATGGTCAGACCGAAGTCACCAAAGATTTAATGACTGCACGTGAAGCAGAGCAGCTCACTTCATTTTATGAAGCTCAAAATGTACAGGTGAAAGACTTCTATACTACACCAAAAGTTGAGTTTGAATACCAAGGTAAAGCTTTTCAAATTCAGTGTGACTTTATAGCAGGGTGTGATGGTTACCATGGTGTCTGCCGTGCCAGCGTGCCTGAAGATAAAATAAAGACCTTTGAAAAAGTTTATCCGTTTGGCTGGTTAGGGGTGTTGGCAGATGTCCCACCTGTAGCTGATGAACTCATTTATGTACAGTCAGAGCGTGGATTTGCTTTATGTAGTATGCGTTCAGAAACGCGTAGCCGCTATTATTTACAAGTCCCTTTAACAGATCACGTTGAAGACTGGTCGGATGAAAAGTTCTGGGATGAGTTAAAAAACCGCCTAGACCCTGAAAGCCGTGAAAAGTTAGTCACCGGACCTTCTATTGAAAAAAGTATCGCGCCGTTACGCAGCTTTGTGACCGAGCCAATGCGTTTCGGAAAACTATTTTTAGCAGGTGATGCTGCGCATATTGTGCCACCAACAGGAGCAAAAGGTTTAAATCTTGCTGCGTCTGATATTGCTTATTTATCAAGTGCACTTATTGAATATTATGCCGAAGGTTCCGAACAAGGTATAAATGAATACTCTGAAAAATGCCTACAACGCGTATGGAAAGCAGAGCGTTTTTCTTGGTGGATGACTCACTTATTGCATCGTTTTGAAACTGAAAGTGAGTTTGATCATAAGATTAAACAAGCCGAGCTAAGTTATGTACTGGGTTCAATTGCGGGTAAAACTACATTGGCTGAAAACTATGTCGGTTTGCCTTATGAAATTAAGCAAATTGATAGTTTTAAGCATGCAAGCTAAAGACTAAATAAAAGGGGCATGAAAATGCTCTTTTTTTATATAAGAATTTAAGTAGGATGTAATAGATTAAGAGATATGGTCATACTAAAAGTAGCCCCGATACTTTTTGAAATATAGGGCTACTCATCAATTCACCTAAAGTTTACTCAGCGGTTGCTGCAACTTGATGATTACTGATTTGCGTTGATTGCTGAGATTGAATAGGTTTAATCACTTGTGGATTAGAGTTACTCCATGGAGTATAGGCCTCTGTCAAAATATGGCCTGTAAGACTCGTTAAATCACTAGATTGAACCTCAGCATTGCCTTGACGTCCAAATAATACAACTTCATCGCCCGCTTTGGCTTCTGGAATATCTGTTACATCAACCATAACAGTATTCATTGATACTCGACCAACCACTGGCGCTTTTTGTCCATTGACTAAGACAAAAGCTTTATTACTAAAACTACGACGGTAGCCATCCGAATAACCTACAGGCAAGTTTGCGAGTTTAGAATCACGTGTCAACGTATAAGTTTGGTCATAACCTACAGTTGAACCTTTAAGGTAATTATTAATTGCAGCAATTTGTGTTTTAAATGCCATCATGCGTTTAAATTCAGGGTGATTAGGAAAATCTCCATAAATAATTGCGCCTGCACGAACCATATCTAAATGTGATTCAGGAACATTTACGGTAGCAAATGAATTTGCTGTATGTAATGTTAATTCTTTACGATTCAGTTTGGCTTTTTTAATCAACCATGCTGTTTGTTCATTAAATTGAGCTAGGCGCTCACGAACATATTTTTCATCTTCTACAGCATAATGGGTCATAATGCCGTCAATTTTAAGATTTGGAAGCTTAGTGATTGCAACAGCTTGTTCTTTACCTTGAGCTGTAGACATTTCAAGACCATTACGATCCATACCACCCGAATTTAAAGCCAAGCTATAATGAACAGTTGTATTGTTCGCTTCTGCCCATTTAGAGATACGGGCAGCCTGATCATAATTACCCAAAAGCTCTTCAATATTTAACGCATGTGCATTGATGATTTCACTATCAGTTGCTGTACGTAAACGTGTAATTTTGCCTTTATAGCCATGCTTACGAACCATCGCCGCTTCTGCATTACTGGTGATGCCAATACACGATACGTTTAACTTCATAACACTTGGCATAAGTAGGTCAATACTATGGCCGTATGCATTTGCTTTCATGACTACACAAAGTTGTGTTTTGCCATTAAGTAACTGATTTGTCCTTTTAATATTATCTTCAAAAGCTTGAGTGTCAACTTCAATCCATGCATTAGCTGTAGGTGCAGGGCTGACTTCATTTGTGATATGAGACGTGAGTAAAGGTGCAGCATGGGCAAATTGTATGGAACCGAATAATACCAATGCACAGCTATAAGCGAGATGCGAAAAATTTGTTTTAAGTTTCATGAGTTTTTTAATCTTTCCTGGCTGAATATGATTTAACGCTGGGTGGATTTTTGTGGTTAAGTACAGAGATATAATTAATTTAAAATGTCACACGATTTGGTCGTAATAATACTTTCTCCTTAAAATATTATAGTCAGTGTTAAGTAAAATTTAATTTTGCTTAAACTGTATTCATAAAATACGAATGTGAT
>NZ_JBIUCS010000038.1:0-25278 GCF_044538485.1 Acinetobacter sp. ABJ_C5_2
CAGTTATTTAATATAAATAATAAGAAATAACTTGAATTAAAAAGTAAGCATTTGATCTTTATTTTTAAAAATATAAATTTTGATTGTTTGGTTTTTATTCTTTTTTTAAGGTTTGGATTTGAGAAATTTAATAGGAGTTAAAATCTATTTTTGAGACTATTATTTAATATAAAAATGTCCGTAAATTTTGATTGTTTAATTTTAGAATAAAAAAAAGAGCAATTTTATTGGTCATATAAAATTGCTCTTTAGTTGGGAGAGTGGGAGAAAAGAGAAACTTAAGCGATCGTTTGTTCTTGTGTTGTTTTAATTAATACAGGTTCAGGTGACTCTTCAATATCAGCAACTTTGTCACCTTCAAGTTTTGCGACGACTGCGGTAGCAATACTATTACCAACCACATTTGTAGCGGTGCGACCCATATCTAGGAATTGGTCAATTCCGAGCAATAATAAAATGCCAGCTTCAGGTAAATGGAACATCGTCAGGGTTGCTGAAATCACCACAATAGAAGCTCTCGAAACACCTGCAATACCTTTACTTGTGACCATAAGCGTTAACAAAATTAAGATTTGCTGGGTGAAGCTCAAATCAATATGGTAAGCCTGCGCAATAAAGAGTACTGCAAATGTGGTGTACATCATTGAACCATCTAGGTTAAATGAATAACCCAAAGGTAAAACGAAACTGGTCACTTTTTTAGGCACACCGAACTTATTTAGGGCATCCATAACTTTTGGATAAGCCGATTCGCTCGAAGCTGTAGCAAAAGCAAGTGTTACAGGTTCACGAATTAACTTACCTAAACGGAAGATATCTTTTTTAAGTACGATTGCACCAACAGAGAACAAAATGATCCAAAGTAATAAAAGACCGAAGTAGAACTCTGCAATTAAAATACCGTAGTCAACAATTAAGCCTAGGCCTTGTACAGTAATTGCAGATGCAATCGCTGCAAACACTGCTACAGGTGCAAATTTCATGACGTAATCAGTAATACGGAACATGATTTTACTGAGTTCATCCGTTAGACGAATAATAACGGAGTCTTTTTCTTTACCCTGATTGACATAAGCAAGTGCTGAACCAAAGAAAATAGCAAATACAAGCACTTGTAAAATATCATTGTTCGCCATGGCTTCTGCAATACTGCGCGGGAATACATGGCTTAAGAATGACTGTAGTGTAAAGCCAGTAGTCGCTGGGAGAGTGGCGCTACTGAGTTCTTGAGCTGTTGGTAATACTAAATTTAATGCTGCGCCAGGTTGGAAAAAGTTGACTAAGCCCATACCGATTGCAAGTGATACAAACGACGCAGTAATAAACCAAGTCATTGACTTAAGCGTGATACTACCAATAGAAGTTGATTTACCCATAGATACAATGCCAGACACAATTGTGGCAAATACCAATGGTGCAATAATCATTTTGATGAGACGTAAAAAGATATCTGTGACGATATTAAAATAAGAAGCGATTTGCTTCAGTTGCTCACCTTCGTTAAAGAAGTGGTGACAGATCCAACCCGTCAATACTCCTAATAAAATAGCAACCACAATATACTTGAGCAATTTCTTTTGCTTCATATGAACCTCTATCCTTTGGGTTCAATCATCTTTTAGATGGGCTAAGATGATTGAAAAGCTTTCCTTGTAACTTCAGTTCGGTCCTTTAACTGATTTCATCTTCCTAAATCTGCATCAGTGTTAACCGAATCGAATATGGTGATGTTGTTATGGAAAGGGATTGTTGCTCGATTTTGAAGCAGTGTGAAATGCAAAAAAATATCAACTCATGCATTTTTTGCATAATTACTAAAAAGCAAATAGAGGAAAAATATAATAATTTAATCGAATGGTAAAAAATCTAGGTTTCTTTTTAAGGAGGAAAAGTGGTGAATTAAATTTGTTAAAAATATATATGAATCAATATATTAATTTAATTTATTAATTTTTTTAAATAGAAGTGAATAAATTTTAAATGCATATATAGATGATATAAAAAACAAAAAAGGCATCTAATTTAAGATGCCTTTTTTATTATGCATTTTTTAACGGCGATTTGCTAAGAAACGACCTAAACGACCAATTGCTTCACGTAATTCATTTTCTGCTGGTAAGAAAACAACGCGGAAATGGTCTGGTGTTGGCCAGTTAAATCCCGTTCCTTGTACTAAAAGTACTTTTTCGGCACGAAGTAAATCTAACATTAATTTTTCATCGTCTTCGATTGGGTAAATATTAGGATCAAGTCGTGGGAAACAATACATTGCACCTTCTGGTTTTACACAGCTTACCCCAGGAATTTCATTTAACATTTCCCATGCGATATTGCGCTGTTCATATAAACGACCACCCGGGCGGATCAAGTCATTAATGGATTGATAGCCACCAAGAGCAGTTTGAATTGCATATTGAGCTTGTACGTTTGCACATAAACGCATAGAAGCCAACATGTCCAGGCCTTCAATATAATCTAATGCACGACTTCTATCGCCTGTGATTGCCATCCAACCTGAACGGAAACCCGCAATACGATAAGCTTTTGATAAGCCATTAAACGAAATACATAGCTGATCGCCGGCTAAAGAGGCAACTGAAACGTGCTCAATTCCGTCATAAACAATTTTGTCGTAAATTTCGTCAGCAAATAGAATGAGGTCGTATTTCTTGGCAAGTGCCACAATTTGTTCAAGCACGTGGCGCGGATATACCGAGCCTGTTGGATTGTTCGGGTTAATGATCACAATACCGCGAGTATTTGAAGTAATTTTACTTTCAATATCGGCAATATCTGGATACCAACTGTTTTCTTCATCACATTTATAGTGAATGGCAGTACCACCTGAAAGATTAACGGCTGCTGTCCAAAGCGGATAATCCGGCATTGGAATGAGCATTTCATCGCCATCATCAAGTAGGCCTTGCATAGCCATGACAATAAGTTCAGACACACCGTTACCAATATACACGTCATTAACGTGCATATTTAGGATGCCTTTTTGCTGGTAATACTGGCAGATCGCTTTACGTGCTGGAAAGATACCTTTCGAATCAACATAGCCAATTGCATTTGGCAGGTTTAAAGCAACGTCATTAATAATTTCTTGTGGTGCTTCAAAACCAAATGGAGCAGGGTTGCCGATATTTAGCTTAATGATTTTATGTCCTTGCTCTTCCATTTCATTGGCGGCTCGTAATACAGGTCCGCGAATGTCATAGCAAACATGCTCAAGCTTCGATGATTTCTTAATTTCACGAGAAGTTGGCATAGATTGGAGAGTAGCAGTATTTTTAGACATAGCTGGATTCACTTTTGCATATCGGTATAAATAACTTTTAAATGTTTTAACTGTCACCAAATTCAGATCGTGTTGATCTTTTAGTAATTCAACAATTTTTTCATGGGTAAAGCCCGCTTGCTGATACTGTTTGATAACTGGTAATAGTTGCTGGAAAAGCACACTTTTTTTCTGAGACATGTTTTGTCCTATACAACCGTGCCAAACAAGAATAGCACCATCTTTGCTTCCTTAAAAGAAAATAAAGCACAAATCTGCTTACTTTTATTTTTGTAATTTGCTTACTTTTTGCTTTCTATTACTTAGATGATTAAATTCCAACAAATTTTACGTTCAGAGACTAGTGTTTTTTTGATGAATGGCGTAAATATAAAATACGATTATCAATTTATGTTTACATCAGAATAAAAGGTGCAGCTCATGGGAAAAGTTAATAAAACAGACCGGGAATGGCAAAGAGAGTTATCACCAGAAGAATATCGGATAACGCGACAAAAGGGCACTGAACCAGCTTTTACGGGGCAATACTGGAACACTAAGCAACATGGTACTTATGTTTGTCGTTGTTGTGGCGCGGAATTGTTCTCGTCAGATGCAAAATACGATAGCGGTTGCGGCTGGCCAAGTTTCTTTCGTCCAGTAAATGGAACAGTCATTGAAGAACATGAAGATTTAACGCATGGTATGGTCAGAACAGAAATTGTTTGTCATGATTGCGAAGCTCATCTTGGGCATGTTTTTGAAGATGGACCACAGCCGACTGGTTTGCGCTACTGTGTGAACTCGGCATCATTACAACTTAAAACACAAGAAAAAAATGACGAGGAAACTTATCCATGAGTAACATTTATCAGTTTGAAGCTGAATTGTTAGAAGGTGATATTAAGCAATTTGCTGATTACAAAGGTAAAGTTTTATTAATTGTAAATACTGCCAGTAAATGTGGTTTTACTCCACAATTTGCAGGTCTCGAAAAACTTTATGAAAAATATAAAGATCAAGGTTTAGAAGTTTTAGGTTTTCCCTGCAATCAGTTTGGTGGGCAAGATCCAGGAAATAATAAAGAAATCGGAGCATTCTGCCAGCGAAATTATGGGGTGAAGTTCCCTATGTTTGCCAAAGTAGATGTAAAAGGGCCAGAAGCTCATGTGATTTTTAGATATTTAACACGTGAAGCAAAAGGAATTTTGGGAAGCAGTAGCATTAAATGGAACTTTACCAAGTTTTTAGTTGGCAAAGATGGCTCAGTTTTGAATCGTTATGCGCCTACAACCAAACCAGAAGCATTAGAAGCCGATATTGAAAAAGCATTAGCGGGCTAATCAATTCAATGAACGCTCTTCCTCAAACTTTTGAGTTTTGGCAAGATCGGCGAATGCCATATGTTGAAACTCGAAAGTCGTGTTTTAGCCGAACATGTTATAAGTCTCATAGTCATCCAACATTTTCTATTGGGGCTATAGATGAAGGGAATAGTGTTTTTCAAAGTTCTTTTGGCACTGCACAAGAGATCTCTGCGGGTACTCTAGTTATTGTGCCCGCACATATTGAACATTCTTGTAACCCGAAGTCAAATGAGGCTTGGAGTTACCAAATGCTGCATTTGAATATAGCTTGGTTAAGTCAGTTATATTCAGAATTTCAAGAACAAGGTTTTGATTTGCATCTACCTCAGCATAAGCCGCTCATTATAAAGGACGACTCTTTATATGAAGCTTTTACTGAAATGAATGAGACACTATTTGATTCGCAAAAATTAATTCTTGAAAAAGAACAATCGCTTCTTCATTGTCTTATACATTTGTTATTGCCTCATTTTATTTTAGAAGAAATACAAAAACCTCAATATTTATATAAAGATTTTCTAAATTTGGTCAATGTGATTACTTCTTCTGAGAATTTTATTTCTTTAGAGGAACTTGCCCAGCAGGTTGGTTTGAGCAGATACGCAATCATACGGCTATTTAAAGCCAATGTTGGTTTAACACCACATGCCTTTCAAATAAATTTAAAGATTAACCAAGCTCGAGAACTCCTTAAACAAGGAATTTCACTCGCAGAGCTGGCTGTCACTTTAGGCTTTAGTGATCAAAGTCATTTTCATAAAGCATTTAAAGCTCATACGGGTGTTACTCCTCGACAGTTCCAACTTGCAGCCGCGCAATAATTTACAAGAAATAATTCGCTTCTATTTTTAAGATTTTCCAGACTGTTTTATAGATGAAGCTGTTATGGAAGTTTTTTTAGTTATCGCATTTACTCATTTCTTAGCATTGTTATCGCCGGGTCCAGATTTCTTTTTAATTCTCACTAGTCTTCTGCAAAAAGGACGCGGTTATACCTATGGTGTTGTTTTGGGCATTACTTTCGGAAATGCTTTAATTTTAGCTGCATGTTTGTTTGGTTTTATGCTGCTTGGAGATTTGAGCAGTAGCATTCTTACATTATTGAAATGGCTTGGTGCAGCTTATTTAGCTTATTTGAGTTTTCTTTGCTTTAAGGCAGCCAGATCTAGTGTTTTATCTTTTTCAACTGAAGACAATAATTTAAGTGATCAAGCCAACTTTAAGCAAAACAAAATTAAAAGTTTAATGTTAGGTGTGCAGTCTAGTCTTCTAAATCCTAAAAATGTTATGTTTTATAGTAGTTTGATGCTGCTTATACAATATAAGTTTAGCTTAATTCAAAAACTGCTCATGAGTGTATGGATGGTCAGTGTCGTTCTTGGTTGGAATATTCTACTAGTTGGATTACTTGCTCAGGGGCAGGTTTTAGACAAAATTAAGCGCTCTGCGACAGGTTTATACTACTGTTCTAGTATTGCTTTTATTATTTTTGCTGTGCTTTTGATTACATATAAATAGTGTTATAGCCCAGTTGTACAACCTGAGTAAAAGGCTGTACAACTGCTAAGAATAGACTTAAAGAACTGCTTTTAAACGCTTAACGACTTCTTCACATTGTGCCAAGTCTGCTACTAAAGCCATGCGTACATGGTTGGCTCCTGGGTTGCCTTGTTCGGTATCACGAGATAGATAACGACCCGGTAAAACTTTAATGTGTGCTTTTTCCATCAGCATTTTGGCAAAAGTTTCATCATTATCCACTTTTAGCCAATAGTAAAAACCAGCATCAGGTTTTTGTAATGGAAGTAAATGACCTAGTTCAGATTGGAATAAGTCAAATTTTGCACGATATTGCTTACGGTTTTCTTCAACATGCTCTTCATCATTCCATGCTGTAATTGATGCAAGTTGATGTTGAACAGGCATTGCTGCACCATGATAGGTACGGTATTGCAAATATGGTTTTAATAAATCAGCATCACCAGCTACAAAACCTGAGCGCATACCTGGTAAGTTTGAACGCTTTGAAAGTGAATGGAAGACGATACAGTTTTTGTAGTCATCACGTCCAAGTTCAGCACAAACTTCTAATAAACCTGTAGGTGCTTGATCGAACCAAAGTTCTGAATAACATTCATCAGAAGCAATAACAAAATTATATTGATCAGATAATGCAATTAGCTTTTTAAATTGTTCTTTAGAAAGCACAGTACCTGTTGGGTTCCCCGGTGTACATACAAAAAGAAGGGCTGTTTTTTCCCATACTTCTGCTGGTACCGCATCAAAGTCACCTAAGTATCCGTTTTCTTCTGTGCAATTAATGAAGTATGGCTTTGCGCCGGCAAGTAATGCTGCACCTTCATAAATTTGATAAAACGGATTCGGCATTACCACATACGGTGCATCTTCACGGTTAATTAATGCCTGAACAAAAGAGAAAATTCCTTCACGCGTACCAGATACTGGCAAAATGTGGTTTTCAGCACTAATACTATTCAGTTTAAAACGCTTAGTTAGCCAGTCTGCAATACTTTGACGAAGCTCAGGTAAGCCTTTACTGTTTGGATAAGTGGATAGATGGTTAAAGTTATCAATAATAGCCTGTTTAACAAACTCTGGTGCTGGGTGCTTCGGTTCGCCAATTGATAGAGGAATCAAGGGAAGGTTAGCTGGGGTAATATCCTTAAAAAGTTGGTTTAACTTTTCAAATGGATACGGATGTAATAACGACAAGCTAGAGTTCATTAAACAGTTACCAAGTAGTTGAGTTTCAGTGCTGACAAATTTGATTAGATGCTTCATCTAATGCAGCTTTCAGTTTTTCCGAGAAGAGTTTAACCTCTTCGTGATTCAGTGGTTTTCCATCTTTTTTGGTGACAAAGAAAATATCTTCTGCACGTTCACCTAAAGTTGCAATTCGAGCTGAATGGATGTCTAAACCTTGCATCATAAATAAACCACCTACACGTGCAAGTAGGCCGGGATGGTCAAGTGTTGAAATTTCGACCATGTTTTGCTGTAAAGCTTCATTCAATGTAACGTCGACTGTATTTTCAATGTCAAAGTGACGTAATTGACGTGGAATACGGCGTTGCATGAGTCCCGGGTATTGGTCTGGTTGGCTAAGTGCCTTCACTAATGCATTTTTAACCGTTTCTTCGCGTTCTGGGTCGGTAAGCAATGTACCGAAACGATCGAGTACAACATAGGTGTCTAAGCTAAATGCTGTACTTGCCGTGATAATTTTTGCGTCCTGAACGTCTAGGTTCATTCGGTCTAAAACGGCAACGGTTGTAGCAAACAGGTTAGGTTGATCACGCGTATAAATAAAGATTTGTACCGCATCTTGAGCTGCTTTACGGTGAGCACGTAAGAGGACTAATGGCTCAGGGTTATCGCCGTGTTTTAAAATAGCTTGTGTGTGCCATGCAATTTCATCGGCCGATTCTTTAATGAAGTATTCATCACCAAGTTCTTGCCATACTTTTTCGACATCTGCCAATGCGAAGTTATTCACGAGTAATTCACTTGCTGCAAATTTGGTGTCTTCAATCAGCATTTGATAGTCAACAGGACGACCTAAACCAGTACGGATTACATCACGGGCATGCGTATAAAGCTGACGCATAAGTGATGCACGCCATGTGTTCCAAAGTTTTGGATTTGTAGCATTAATGTCGGCAACCGTTAAGGTGTATAGATAATCGAGATGCTCCATATCGCCAAGTTTTTCTGCAAAATCTTTTACGACGTCTGGATCAGAAATATCTTTTTTCTGAGCAGTGAGTGACATGAGCAAATGGTTTTGAATCAACCATGCAATTAATTTGCATTCACGTTCTGTAAAGCCATGTGCACGCCCAAACTCAATCGCATCTTCGGCACCGAGTTCGCTATGATCACCACCACGACCTTTTGCGATGTCATGGAATAAAGCAGCAATAAATACAATATCTTGACGCGCAAGACGTTGGAAAACCGAACTTACAACAGGAAACTCTTTAGCAAACTCTGGCTCTCTAAAACGGTTTAAATTGCGCAGCAATAATAAAGTATGGGCATCAACCGTATAGATATGGAATAGGTCATATTGCATAAGACCCATAATTTGACCAAAAGCAGGAATATAGTTTCCTAAAACACCATAACGTTTCATCGCAACCAAGGTATCGTATAGACGATATGGTGAGCGAATAATCGACATAAACAATGCTTGGTTTTCTGGGTTATTACGGTAACTTTGGTTAATTCTTTTTGCTGCAAGAATAAGTAAGCGTAAAGTACGAGCACGAATACCTTCGATATCTGGTCTATTTGCTAAAATATAGAACAACTCTAAAATCGCGCTTGGATGCTCAGCGAATATTTTATGATGCTGTACGGCAAGTTTATTATCGACAATCTTAAAGTGATCGTTAACAACTTCAATTTTGCGTTCGTAGTTGGGTAGTCGAGGTGTAATCACCGATTCGCTAAAATACGCCAGTAGCATTTCATTCAGTGTCGAAACCTGTTGCGCCGTACGGTAGTAGCGTTTCATGAACTGCTCAACGCCGTAATTTACAGGTTGACCTTCTTGACGAACATAGCCAAATTTTGCGGCGATTTCTCTTTGGTGATCGAAAAGCAAACGGTTTTCGTCACGTTTCGCTAAACGGTGTAAATGGTGACGAATTTCCCAAAGAAAACTTTCAGCTTCTTCTAAAACACCCAGCTCAAATTCTGAAATAAAGCCTAAATGTACTAAGTCATAAATACGGTTTACACGAAAGTGGCGTTTGGCAATCCAACCAATCTGATTAATATCGCGAATACCGCCAGGCGCATTTTTAATGTCAGGTTCTAAATTGCTTTCAGTATTGTTGTGTTGGTGGTAACGCTTAGCTTGTTCTGCCATTTTTGCGTCATAAAAGGTTTTATCTGTCCACGTCTGCGAAACAATGCGGCGAGGCCATCTTGCAAGTTGAGTATTACCTGTAATTAAACGCGCTTCAATGAGTGTAGTTGCAACGGTTAAATCGGTAGCAGCCTGCTCAACACAACTTTGAATAGTACGAACGCTAATGCCCGGTTTAAAGTTTCCAACGTCCCATAATGAAGAAATAAAAGTAGAGATGCGTTTTTCATTTTCTTCACTGATTTCATGTTCTGACAAAATCATGATATCGACGTCAGAGTAGGGCAGCATTTCACGGCGCCCATAACCACCTACAGCAAAAAGACCTAATTCAGTCTGATCGAGTTCAGCATGTTTCCATAAAAAGATCAGTGCCTCATCAACTAGATCTGAACGGGCTTTAATAACTTCACGAATAGATTGCCCATTTTCATATGAATCTTGCAATTGCTTTTCTACATCCGTTCGCCACTGATTAATGGCTTTAATATCATGATGACTTGAGACATAGTTCAACAATGGCGATGTATTGATCATGAAAATGGGTCTACCAATAAGTAAAAATTAAGAGTTTGTTTGAACGCTTACTTGATCAGCGGTTTCTTTCGCTAAAGTACGAGCAAGATCAGTATTTTCAGCACGAGCAGTTGCAACACCCATACGACGACGTTTGAAACCTTCTGGTTTACCAAACAAACGTAAGTCGGTATCTGGATGAGCTAAAGCTACATTCAGATTGCTATAACTTAAATTGTTGGCATCTACACCCGCATAAATTACGGCGCTTGCGGCCACACTGTGACGCGCTGTGTTTACAGGTAAACCTAAAATGGCACGTGCATGCAGTTCAAATTCACTTTGATACTGAGACGCTAAAGTTACAAGTCCTGTGTCGTGTGGACGAGGTGAAACTTCACTGAACCAAACTTTATCGCCCTTAATAAACAGTTCTACACCAAAAATACCACAGCCACCAAGTGCTGTTGTCACTTTATTTGCAATACGTTTTGCTTCTTCAAGTGCAGCAGGGGTCATGGGTTGAGGTTGCCAGCTTTCTACATAATCGCCTGCATCTTGGCGGTGACCAATTGGGTCACAGTAGTGAGTTTCGATTTCACCAGTTTCAGGGTTTTTAGCACGAACGGTAAGTAAGGTAATTTCAAAATCAAAATCAATTTGAGACTCAATAATGACAGTGCCTTGGTTAACACGGCCACCTTGCATTGCATATTCCCAAGCCGCATCGACTTCATCAAAACTTTTTACACGAGACTGACCTTTACCTGAAGATGACATGACTGGCTTTACAAAGTTTGGATAACCAATGTCATCACAAGCAGCACGGAAACTTTCTAAAGAGTCAGCAAAACGATAAGCAGAAGTAGGTAAACCAAGCTCTTCAGCCGCAAGGCGACGAATACCTTCACGGTTCATGGTGAGGTTTACAGCTTTAGCAGAAGGAATGACAGTTGCTGTTTGGTTAGCTTCAATCTCAAGCAAAACTTCTGTCGCAATTGCTTCAATTTCTGGAACAATTAAATTCGGTTTAACTTTTTCAATGAGCTGTTTTAATTGAGCAGGATCAGCCATGTTTAACACATAAGAAAAGTGTGCAACTTGCATGGCTGGTGCGTGATCATAACGGTCGGCTGCATGTACTTCAACACCAAGGCGTTGTAAAGAAATTACAACTTCTTTGCCAAGCTCTCCTGAACCTAACAATAAAACTTTAAATGCAGAAGATTGAAGTGGGGTACCGAGTGTCACGCTCATGCGAATCATCCTGACAAAATTATTTTTTTAAGCATAGCAGAACTTATGGTGGAGTTAAGCCTTATAACGCATAAAAAAATGAATTTTGTCAGACAATGCAGTAAGTCGTTTTTAAACGTTAACTTGATAATTTAAACGTAATTCATCTGCGTTTTGACCACGGATGCCCCAATTTTCTTTAGGAGTTTCAAAAATAGTGATTTCAATGTCTTGTGGGGCAATTCGGCAATACTGTTCAATATTACGAAATAAAGTTTGAATTAGTCTTTTCTTGGCTTCGGTACTTCGGCCAGTAAACATTGAAAGTTCAATAATAACGTAGTGCTGGCTTCGATCTGAAGGATAGATAAAGTTTTCCGGTTTAAGGCTAATAAACCTTTGAAATCTCTTCTCGATTGGGTATTTCAACTCTTCAATCAGCGCCTGATGAACTGCATGAGAAAGCATTTCTCGATACTGCATGATGGTTTGTTCATTTGCATAAATTTTAACTTGTGACATTTTTATCTCTAATCGCTAGATGGTGTTATCTTTTAATAAATTTCAAAAATGAGTTTTCATGCTAGAAGTTATTATTCTTAATCACTTCTAGTATTTATATATTATATAAGGTTGATAAGTTTATCTATTTATAAAGGTAAATAAGTGTAGATCAAGCCATAAACGAGCGCAGCAGTTAACGTTGCTGGAACAATTTTCTTAAATTTAAAATAAAGACCTGCTAAAACCAGAAAGCCGATGAGCATAGCTAAACTTTTATCTGGATTTTTAAGAAGTGGTGGAAGAGTGGCAACCACGAGCATTGCACTAATTGCAGATATACCAATACTTCCCAATGCAATTTTTATCCAGACAGAACCACGTTTTTGATGAGTACCTTGTAGTTTTTGTATAACGAAAAATGGTCCAAAGCGTGAAGCAAAATTGGCAATACCAACAATAATACCGACCAAAATAATTTCTAAGTTCATATTAGGCTTCAACCTCATCAAACTGTTTCAGCACATAATGTTTAAATAGACCCGCTAAAATGCCTGAAAAAATCCCAATAAAAATAGCAGCAGATAAGTTAATCCAATAACAGGCCAAGGCTGAAACGACTAAAGATACTGCAACGACTAAAGTATGTTTGCGCTCAAAAGCTGCGAGCAAAAAGCTTAAAAATAAAGCTGGTAATAAAAAGTCTAAAGCTGCTTGTAAAAATTTTGGAAGATGAGCGACTTGATCTGCAAATAGTCCACCTAACAACGAACCACTTGCCCACGACATCCAGCTGAACAGACTTAAACCTAACATCCAAGATTCAGACCATTGCTGCTTGCGCTGTGAAAGCTGAATCATTCCACTTGCAAAAACTTCATCTGTAAGACCCCAAGCCCAAACAGCTGTCTTTTTTAAGTTCAGTTTATTCGGAATTAGGTTATAGAGCGCTGGACCATAAAGGACATGGCGAATATCAAGTGCAATAACCGTTAGGGCAGTTAACCAAATAGATGAACCACTGGCTAAAAGTGCCACAACCAGAAATTGACTAGCTCCGGCATACATCGAGCAAGAAAGAAAAAATGCTTCCCACGGACTAAAACCAAACTGAGATGCTGAAACGCCAAAAGCAAAAGAAACGGGTAAATAGGTAAGTACGATGGCTTGACTATCTTTGGCACCTTGCCAAAAAGTTGCTGTTTGAGCAGCCATCTGTTGTTGATTTGACACAATGCACCTTGGCAGGAAAACAATTATAAAAACTTGAAAGATTGAGTATTGTAGCCGAATTTAATAGCATAGTGCCGAAATGTTTAATTCGGCAGTTTGATATGTTCAAATCAAAGACTCGTTTAATTTATATCGCCATCTTGAGTGCGAGCGTATTTATATTGCAAGGCTGTGATAATGGGAATCAGAGCACGGATAAAAAAGTTGAAATTAAACCAGCGCCGAAATTAACCAATGATGCAACGGTCTATGCAAATAAGGCATGGACATTAATTAACACGGTTGATCCTTTAGTCTATGGAAAACAGCTTAGTCAGATAAATGATAAGGTTCGTAAACCGCTACGTCAGCTCAGTACGGATTGGCGTATTAATGTAAAAATGACAGATTCGGTAACTGAAGGAAAATATGCGCTTTGCCGTAAAGCTTTAACGAGTCTAGATGTGTGGGCAAGAGAAACTATGGAAAATTCAAATTCTGTGGCTCAAAAACAGGCTGATTACGAGCGTGATAAACAGCAGTGTAAAGATGCAATTGCAAATCCAAATTTAGGAAATACATCTCCAAAATAAAGTCACTGCATATAAAAAAGCGAGATTTTGAATCTCGCTTTTTTAACTCATAAATTAATCAATATTAATTATGGTTTTGTCGCAGTTTTAGCAGTGTTTGCAGTTTTTACAGCATCTTGTTTCATTTGGTGAGTAGCATGGTTTGCTTCTTGTTTAGCGTGAGTTGCGCTAGTCATTGCAGCATGTTTCTGCTCATTCATATCTTTTTTAACATCTTGTTTTGTTTTTTCAGCTTCTTTTTTTGCTTTTTGAGCAGTAGGTTTGCCGCTTACAGCAACACATTTACCGCCTTTATGATGTGGTCCAGTTCCTCCTTGGAGTTGAGTTCCCTTTGGACATGCAAATGCCGAAACACTTAACATTGCCAATACGCCAGCTGTAAGAATTGTTGATAATTTTTTCATGTTAATCAGCGCCTTGTTGAGTTTTTGAGTATTATTGCTCAGTCTGAGTTTAAAATGAAAATTTCTGCTTTGGAATATTTATTTTGTGAAATAGAGTTTGAACAATGTTTTATTTTGCAGTGTTATCTGATTTTTTAATTTAATTTTAAGTTTTTATTATATAGCACCTTTAAGTATTAGATTTTGCAATTAAACTTAATTTTTCGATATCTAAAATTTCAATTTTTCTAAAGGCAATTTTAATAATATTTTGTTTTTCTAACAAGTTCAATTCGTGGTTAATGGTCTGTCTTGAAGTAGTTAGCATATTGGCTAATTGCTCTTGAGAAATGTGAATTTGCTTTTCTTGGATAAAAATGTGATTACCATACCCCTCTAAAATAAACAGCAGACGTTGAGCAAGTCTTTGAGAAATACTGCGTGTTTGGATAGCAATCTGTTCTAAAAAAACATATCTGAGCTTTTGACTGGTTAAGCGCGCGAAGTAGTACCAATAATATGGATTGTCCTTGAGTAGCTCATTTAATGGTTTTGCAGGAATATGTAGAACGATACTTTTTTTCAAAGCAATCGCATCGTGTGAACGCGGTTCATGGTCAATCAGCGATATTTCACCAAACCACATAATTGGCTCAGCAATTGCAGAAAGGGCTTCATTACCGTTTACATCGACATACCCCAAGCTAATTGAGCCTTCGAGCACAGTATAAATACCATCAAACTCATCTTGAGCACGAAACACATAATTGTTTTTTTCAAAGGTTCTTTGCTTACCATGTTCTAAAATAAAATTTTGGAATGCCTCCGGAAGCACACTAAACCATGTGTTTTCTTTTAATCGATTAATATAAATAAGATCCAATATCAGCCCATCCATGAAAAAATCATTACTTTGTCAAATAGCTGACAACTTTAAATTTTCCTTGTTTGTACAGTATGACTATAGATAGGTGAATAGGGAATAACTCATGTCAAATCTGGAGCAGAAACTGAGCCAATATGCGGCTTATCATTTAAACCATCAAAATATTTTGACGCATTTTGTTGGAATTCCACTTATTGTATTTTCAATTTTATGTTTAACTGCGAGAGCTGGAGTCGATATTGGCAGTTTTAAACTGACTTTAGCTGTAGTGTTGATTGCAGTTAGTACGATCTATTATTTCATTTTAGATAAAGTTTTTGGCGTAATTATGCTGATTCTTTTAGCCGCTGTGTATCCACTGGCGAGCCAAATTGCTCAATTATCCTTAGGACAATGGTTAGCGGCAAGTATTGGTTTCTTTGTGGTGGGTTGGGTCTTTCAGTTTGTTGGGCATTATTTCGAAAAGAAAAAACCAGCTTTTGTTGATGATGTGATTGGACTTGCCATAGGGCCATTATTTGTATTGGCAGAATTTATATTTATGCTAGGTTTTAGAAAGCCTTTGCATGCGCGTATTTTACAAGAGGCGCGCAGTAAACGAGAGGCGATGGATTTAAGTCATTAACAATAAAAAAAAGCCCCAATATGATGGGGCTTTTTCTTTCTTAAACTTTAACTTATACGTTAAAACGGAAGTGCATTACATCGCCGTCTTGAACAACGTAAGTTTTGCCTTCTAAACGCCATTTACCAGCTTCTTTAGCGCCGTTTTCACCGTTGTATTGTACGAAGTCGTCATATGCAACAACTTCAGCACGGATAAAGCCTTTTTCGAAGTCAGTATGAATCACACCAGCCGCTTGAGGGGCAGTTGCACCAACTTTTACTGTCCATGCACGTACTTCTTGTACACCAGCAGTGAAATAAGTCTGTAAACCTAAAAGTGCATAACCTGCACGAATAACCACATTTAAGCCTGGTTCTTCCATACCCATTGCTTCTAAGAACTCAGCACGATCTTCATCTTCTAATAATGAAATTTCAGCTTCAATCTGGTTGCAAAGAGGAACAACGATAGCGTTTTCTTCAGCCGCAAGTTTTTTAACTGCGTCTAAGTGTGGGTTGTTTTCAAAACCATCTTCTGCAACGTTTGCAATATACATGGTTGGTTTTAAAGTCATTAAACCAAAACCACGCACTAATTTACGTTCGTCATCAGACAAATCAGCCGCGCGAGCTGGTTTACCTTCGTCAAGTAAAGGTTGGATTTTCTCTAAAACTGCTTTAGTTGCTACAGCTTCTTTATCACCGCCTTTAGCAACTTTAGTTAAACGTAAAATTGCTTTAGCAACAGTTTCAAGATCGGCAAGCGCAAGTTCAGTATTGATAGTTGCGATGTCGTCTAACGGATCAATTTTACCATTTACGTGAATTACGTTTTCGTCTTCGAAACAACGTACAACATGAGCGATTGCATCAGTTTCACGGATGTTAGCAAGGAATTGGTTACCTAAGCCTTCACCTTTTGATGCACCAGCAACAAGACCTGCAATGTCCACAAATTCCATTGTAGTTGGCAAAATACGCTGTGGTTTAACAATCGCAGCAAGTTTGTCTAAGCGTGGATCTGGTACAGGAACAATACCTGTGTTTGGTTCAATGGTACAGAAAGGGAAGTTTTCCGCTGCAATCGCTGCTTTCGTTAATGCATTGAAAAGGGTAGATTTCCCTACGTTTGGCAGACCAACAATACCGCAATTAAAACCCATGAAAACCACTCACAAATGTGTAAATTAAAAATTGTCGCTGATTTTACATGAAAGCCATGACAAAGTCATGGCTAGAGCGGGGTTGTATTGCTTTTAAACTTTACGTTTATCAAGTTGCTGGGCTAATGCATCGCCAGTTGCTTGTACTAACATGACTAAAACAATAAGCACAAAAATTACAGCCAACATAATTTGCATATCAAAACGTTGATAGCCATATCTATATGCGATGTCTCCTAGACCACCTGCACCAATAGCACCAGCAATCGCAGATGAGTTAATCATAGTCACAATAGTTACGGTAAAGCCTGCCACAATACCCGGCAAAGCCTCTGGTAAAAGCACGTGCCAAATAATTTGTTTACGGTTACAACCCATGGCTTGTGCAGCTTCAATTAAGCCTTGGTCGACTTCACGTAAGCTGACTTCTGCAATACGAGCAAAGAAGGGAATTGCCGCAATCGTCAATGGAACAACGGCTGCCCAAACGCCATAACTTGTACCCACAATCCAGCGAGTAAGCGGAATAAGTGCAACCATTAAAATTAGAAAGGGTACAGAGCGAGTAATGTTGATTACCCAACCCAAAGCCTGATTAATCTTTTGTGACGGGTGAATGCCGTGCTCAGATGTACTGACTAAAACAACAGCAATAGGTAAGCCAATTAAAAAAGCAATAAATGCAGATGCACCTACCATGAGTAAGGTATCTACAGTTCCAGTAATTAATAAATCAATGAGCTGGTCGTGCATAGCCAAGTACCTCAAATTGTGCAATTGCAGTTGATGCGTCTTGTCGTATAGATGAAAGATCAATTTCTACGTTAGGAATACCGACTAAAAGTGAACCAATAATGTGCCCTTGAATGGTATCGACCTGACTTTGATATAAATTGACGGGTGCTTTAAATCTAGCAAGTAGCTCTTGTATATCGGGAACCAGATGTGCTTCAGCCTCATATTTCAGTTTTACAATAATATGAGTTGAATCTTCATCGGCTAGAGGACTGATTTTAAAAGGCAGAGTGATCTGCTCTAGGTTTAACAACTCTTGGGTAATTTGTTGCTCTGGTCGTGAAAATACAGACCAGACTTGCCCAGCCTCTACAATTTCACCTTGATCAATCACCACCACTTGATCACAAATTTCTCGAATGACCTGCATTTCGTGAGTGATGAGTACAATAGTAAGACCCAGCTCCTGATTAATCTTTTTAAGTAAAGCCAAAATAGTGGCGGTACTTTCAGGGTCAAGTGCCGAGGTGGCTTCATCACAAAGTAAAATTTCTGGGTGGTGAACAAGTGCACGTGCAATACCGACACGTTGCTTTTGTCCGCCTGAAAGTTGCGATGGGTAGTAGCCAGACTTATCTGCAAGACCTACGAGTGCCAAAACTTCATTTACACGCTCATCGATATCTGCTTTGTTGTAATTGGAAACTTTTAAGGGCAATGCCACATTTTCCCAAACCGTTTTTGCAGACATTAAATTGAAATGTTGGAAAATCATTCCAATCCGTTGACGGGTTTGGATGAGCTCGGCATGGCTCAATTCAGCAATGTTTTGTTGATGTATATGAATGCTGCCGCTATTCACTTGTTCTAAGCCATTTAAAGTGCGGAGTAAGGAAGATTTTCCCGCACCACTTTTACCAATAATACCTAAAATCTTACCTTGTGGGATATCAAGGTTAATCTCTTTTAAAGCATGCAGTTTTTGACCCTGCGATTGGTAAAACTTATTTAAACCACGAATTTTGATATGGGGTAGAGAAAAATCAACTTGTGATCCAAAACTCACCATTGTCATTCTCCTTATTTCCAGCCTTGAAACCACATACCTTGGCCAAAGTCTTTATCCAGAATGTCTTGTGCTTGTTTTGAGTTCTGGAATGCTTTAACAAAGGTTGCAAGTTTTTGGTTTTTATCTTGGTAATCGCGACGGGTCACAAACAAAATTGCATATTTTTTATCGATTGGATCTAAAAATAATGCGCTATGTGGGTCGGTTACCTTTGCCATTTTTAAGTAGTGAGGGAAGCCGAAAATTAAATCGACATCGTTATATGCATGTGCGGTTTGAGGACCTTCAACTTCAACAAAGCTCAGCTGTTTAGGATTAGCAATAATGTCTTGGGTTGTTGAAAGCTCATTATTTATATCTTTAAGCTGAATTAAACCTGCACGATGTAATAAAATTAAAGCACGTGCTAAATTGACGGGATCGTTTGGAATAACAACACGTGCATTTGAAGGTAAGTCTTCAAGTGATTTATATTTTTTTGAATATAAACCGACATGACTTCCTGAGCCCACACCAAATGCATGTAAGTCATAGCCCGTTTCTTTAACAGCATTACGTAGAAATACGCTTTGCTGGAAAAAGTTTGCATCAATATCACCGTTTTGTACGGCAACATTTGGTGCTCGCCAGTCAGAAAATTCAACGAGTTTGACATGAACGCCTTGCTTTTCTACTTCATTGGCAACGCTTTGTAATAACTCAGCATACGGTGGGCTAATGCCAATTGTTAAAACATCATCGGCTTGTTTATTTTTAATATAGCGGTAACCGACAAGGCCCAGAACTACGATAACAATCGTAATTCCGAGTAACCAAGGCTTATGCTGTTTGAACTGAATCGCCATAATCTTTCCGTTATTACTTCCAGCCAGGGAACCAAAGTTTTGGCCCAATCTCAGCATCTAACACAGCTTTAACTTTTGGCGAGTTTTGATAGATCTCAACAAATTTCTTTAATTTGTCGCCCTTATCTTGGTAGTCATCACGCACTACAAACAAAATGGCATAACGTTTATTGGTATTGTCATCAAGTAAAAGTGCACTATTAGGGTCAGCTGTTTTTGCTAAGCGTAAGTAATGTGGATAGCCAAAAGCCAAGTCAACGTCATCAATTGCACGAGCAGTCTGTGGCCCTTCAACCTCGATGAATTGCAAGTTTTTAGGGTTTGAAACAACATCTTTAAGTGCAGATAAATGATTGTTTGAATCTTTAAGCGTAATTAATTTAGCTTGTTGTAAAAGTAGTAGGGCACGACCTTGATTCACTGGATCATTTGGAATGACTACACGTGCGTTTTGTGGCAATTCATCTAAGCTTTTATATTTCTTTGAATAAAGTCCTACATGTGAGGCGGCACCTACTGCAAATGCCTTTAATTTAAAGCCAGTTTCTTTAATTGCATTGTCTAAGAAAGGTTGATGCTGGAAAAAGTTCGCATCAATATCCCCATGATTTAAAGTAATGTTTGGTGTATTCCAGTCAGAAAATTCGACAAGTTTTACATTTAAACCTTGTTTCTTTGCTTCATCGGCAGCAGCTTGTAAAGGTTTTGCAAATGGTGGACTAATGCCAATCACAAGTTCATTTGAGCCACTTTGACGATGTTTATTCCATAAGAATAAAGCAACAAAAAGGACTACAACGACTAAGCCTACGCCTAGCCATTTTTTAGAGGCTGTTTGAGCCATGTCTATCTCCAAATTTAAGCGGTTATTTCTTCAATTTTTGTTAGGTTTTTGCTGTTGTTATAGGGACTACATCGGAACGCTTGAACAGGGTGTTGTTCTGGTAATTGATCACCCCGATTAAAAATTTTGTTCCGTAGTGAACCCGTTTTATATGCAGTTTTATAGCGACCACGTTGCTGTAGTTCAGGAATGACCAAGCGAATAAAGTCGTGGTGAGACTCAGGTGCAACTGTACGTGTCAAATTAAAGCCATCAATATCGGTCTCATCTAAAAGATGAATTAAGTATTCAGCAACTTCTTCGCCACTACCCACAATAAGGGGATAACGGCCACCTAAAACATGTTGAGCTTTTAAGTCATTTTTTGTGATTTGCTGTTCTTTAAACTTTTCGGTAATCGAAACAATACTGTTACTTTTTTGGTAAGGAATCGCTTCATCGTCGGCAAATTTACTTAAGTCGATGCCAGTTGAACTCGCATAATGCGCGAGGCCTGCTTCAGGACTTGCATACTGACGATATTCATTAAGTTTTTGTACAGCCAGATCATGTGTTTCGGCCACAACAACAGTTATACCGACAAAGACTTTAATGTCATCCGCTGAACGGCCTTGCTGTTCTGCAAGAGTACGAATTTTTTTCACTTGTTCGCGTATTTTGTCGGGTTTGTCGCCGCCAATAAATACACACTCAGCATGGCGAGTCGCAAATTGCATGCCTTTGGGTGAAGCACCTGCTTGAAAGAGTGTTGGGGTTCGTTGCACAGAAGGAGACACCTGAAACACACCTTCACTTTGGTAATATTTTCCGTGGTGGTGAATAGTGTGAACTTTAGATGGATCTGTAAAAACACGCTGTACTTTATCTTTTTTAACAGCGTCGTTTTCCCATGAACCTTCCCAATATTTATAGCAAAGCTCTAAAAATTCTTCGGCTTGTTCATAGCGAGCATCGTGGTCTTTTAAACCTTTTTGACCAATTAAGCGTTCCGCACTATCTAGATAACCTGTCACAATATTCCAGCCAATACGACCTTGAGTTAAATGGTCAAGACTCGCAAAGCGGCGGGCAAACTGATATGGATGCTCATAGCTTAAGTTCACAGTGACCCCAAAACTTAAGTTTTGAGTGACTGCCGCCATAGCTGAAATGAGTGTAGATGGGTCATGGCTCGGAAGCTGAATGGACTCTTTTAAAGTCAGATCAATACCATTTTGATAGACGTCATACACACCTGTAATGTCCGCAATAAATAAACCATCGAATAAACCACTTTCTAAAGTTTTGGCTTGTTCTGTCCAATAGCTCAGTTCATTAAAGCGGTGTGATTCATCACGTGGATGCGTCCATAAGCCATGATTGATATGCCCAACACAGTTCATATCAAATGCATTGAGTAAAATTTCTTTTGCTTTAAAGTCTGCCATTACAATGTCCCCCGACGAGGTGGAAGCACACCGTTAAGAACATAGTTCCCAATAAAGTAATATTTCCATCGTGCAGCATCATGTAAGGTATGTACGCGTGCATTTCGCCAGAAACGGTCTAGACCATCTTGTGACTGACTACCACGGCTTCCTGCAAGTTCAATCAGCTTAGACGATGCTTTGAGTGCGATATCAGTACTATGAGCACGCACTTTGGCCACATCAATTGAAGCTTTTGCAATGCTTTCAGGTGTGGTTTCAATTTTTGCGGCATCAATTGATTGAGCTGCCTGTTTTAATAACACTTCACTAGCTCGTACATCGACAGCAATGCGTCCTAGCTCATAAATTGTCAAAGGATCTTGATTTGCAGTTTCTACATTTGAATCAATCCATGGGCGCGCTTGATGCACTCTTTGCAAACTTTCTTCAAAGGCTGCACGTGCAATGCCTACCTCAATTGATGCATGCATAATTTGCGCAAAAGGGCCCACTAAGGTTGGTTGTAAAAATGCAGTATCAAAAGGAATAACATCATCTGCATCGACAAAAACCTGATCAAATTTAACTGTGCCGCTGCCTGTGGTTTTCTGTCCAAAACCAGACCAGTCATCAACTAGTTTCAATCCTTGTGAACCACTTTTTACAAAGGCTAGATATTCTCGGCCTGCATCGTCTAAAACTAAGGTTGGAATACGGTGAGCAAATAAACTTCCTGTGCAGTAAAACTTTTCACCTTGAATGAGATATCCATTTTCGTGAGGACGGATATTGGTTTGTTTATGGGTTGAAGTTTTAGTTTTAAACTCAGCAAGTGCATTACCGAAGCGAGTGCCATTTAACACTTCGCCATATAAACGTTGTTTTTGAGCTTCTGTGCCTGTATTGCGTAATACTTCTAATGCATAGAAATGGTTTTGTGGAATTTGTCCGATTGAACCATCTGCACCGCTTAAAAGTGCAATCACTTTAGCAACGGTATGGCTTGAAACTTCGGCACCGCCATATTGCTTTGGTACTGTAATTGCCCAAAGACCAGATTGGCTCAATGCATCGATTTCGGTATAGGGTAAAATTCGTTTAGAGTCTCGCTCAACTGAGGTTTTTTTAAATTGCTCAGCAAACTGTTTGGCAATTTCTAATGCTTCAGCATCATTTTGAATAATGTGCGCTTGGCCAGATGCCGATGTTTGTTTAGTTTGAACCGATTGATATGAAGTCATGACAATTTCTCCTTAAATCCAGGCATGGCGGGCAGGGAAATGACCATTAAGGTAATAATTGCCAATGGCATGTAATTTCCAGCGAACAGGGTCGTGTAAGGTATGTACACGGGCATTTCGCCAATGTTGATCTAAATTATGTTGGCTTAAACTTGAACGGCTACCGCCTAGCTCTAGTAGTTTTTCAGAGATTTGTAGAGCCGCATCATTGGCGTAGACCTTTGCTTCAGCAACCAAAATTGAAGCTTTAGCTACTTGTTCATCAGTCACAGTTTGAAGTTGGTCAAGTTCATCTAAATATTCAGCAGCTTCATCAAGCAGTAAGATTGCAGCATCGAGCAAAATATTTAACTTACCCACTTCTTGTAAGGTGTAATGTTCAAAGCTGGCTTTTTCAACATTTGCATCAATAATTGGACGTGCTTTATGAATAGTCGATAAAGTATCGTCAAATGCAGCTTCTGCAATCCCTACATCAATCGCAACTTGTAATAACTGAGAATAAGCACCGCGATAAGTAGGGGCTTTAGTTAATAAACGTTCATCAAAAATGAGTTCTGGATTAACTTCAACATGATTTAATTTAACCGTACCACTTGCTGTAGTACGCTGACCAAATCCATTCCAGTCATTAATGACTTCAATACCTTGAGCTTCTCGATTCACAATGACTAAAACCACATGACCTTCAGGATGAATCGCTTTAATTGCGAGCCAATGCGCAAAACTTGTTCCAGTCGAATAAAATTTTTCACCGTTTAAAATGTATTTACCGTTTTCAATGGTAAGCGTGGTTTTTAGTGTTTTTGAGTCATGTGTATTACGCTCTGGACCCCCGTTAGCAAGACGTTTGCCTGCTAATATTTCTGAAAAGATAAATTGTTTTTGTTGTTCTGTACCCAAGATTTCGATGAGGTTTAACAGGCTAATCTGATTTTGTGGAATTTGACCAACATTGGCGTCGCCTTTACTTAAAATACGGAAAACTTGAGCCAAAGTTTTATTGGAAACAAAAGCACCGCCATATTTTTTTGCAATGCGAATTCCGCCTAAACCTTTTTGGCTAAAGCTTTCGATTTGCTCATGCGGTAATAAGCGTTGTTGATCACGTGTATTACGACCCTCTAAAGCAAAATCAGCCACTTGATAAGCAGCATTAATCGCTTGTTGATCATTTTGAATGACTTGGACGTATCCCGTCGTTTTAGATAGAGAATTAGACATAATGACACCTTGTATTGCTGTCATTACCTTACAAAAGAAATATTTTTCCACTAAACGAGGACTTATGCTCAGCTTATGAATAAAAATGCAAAGCACTTTTTTTGATTTTTAATAGATAAATATAGATATAGAAAAATATTAAAAATCAATTAATTATGCATTTTGTTTACTAAATAAATTACTAAAGTAGTTTTAATATGAAAAAGAGCTATAAGTACGGTAAAAAAAGATATAAAAAATATAGACCTAACTGTCAGTGAAAAATGAGCACAATATCCATTGTTTTCATTAAAAATAGCTTCTAAAGTATCTATTTACCGAAGACGATTTTTGTACGAATAGTCAAATAAAAATAAACGTGGAGATTTTATGCGGGTTTTGTATCAGTTTCCTTTATCTCATTATTGTGAAAAAGCTCGCTGGTTGTTAGACCATAAAGAACTTGATTACGTTGCACATAATTTGATTCCTGGCTTTCATCGTGCTTTTGCACAACTCAAAACAGGGCAAAATTTATTGCCAATTTTGAAAGATGACCATCGCTGGATTGCTGAATCAACTAAAATTGCGCTTTATCTGGATGATACCTATCCAGAACATGCACTTTTACGCCGTGATGAGCAACTTAGACAGCAAACACTTAAGATAGATAGTTTGGCAGATGAACTGGGTGTACATGTACGTCGTTGGGCACTTGCCCATACTTTAGCCCACGGCGACCATGCTCTAGAGATTATGATGGGCGAACAAGGTTACTTGCGCCAGTTTGAAAAAATATCAAAACCTTTCCTCAAGACTTTAGTAAAGAAGAACTATAAGCTTGAAGGGGAAGTGGTGAGCCAGTCAAAAGAACGTATGGATGAACTCATCAGTGAGTTGAATCAGTACCTCATTGAAAACCAAGCACGTTATATGGTTGGAGACCGCTTAAGTCTCGCTGATATTTCGGTGTGTTCTATGCTTGCACCTTTATTAGAAATAAAAGGTACGCCATGGGAACCCGAAGAGGATGAAGAGGTGTCGCCAGAGTGGAGCAATTATCAAAAAAGTTTACTTGATTTGCCGCTTGGACAATATGTTTTAAGAATTTATCAAACTGAAAGAAATGCACGAGTTGATTGGCGAGGCATTTAATTTATAGATTTTATAAAAAAGGCTCGAAATAAATCGGGCCTTTTTCTCATATTCCAAAAAACATTTTAATTGTAAAAATATTACTATCAATTTTATAAATGGATTTTATTAAAACATTTATAAATATTATTTTGATG
>NZ_JBIUCS010000039.1:0-23384 GCF_044538485.1 Acinetobacter sp. ABJ_C5_2
TTTTTATCAGTATATATATCAACTAGATCCCCGCCATTTCCAAAAAAATTTGATAGTTTTTTATCAAATTTACACTCTTTGTCACATTGATAAACATAGTTTAAATGATACTTATCAGCATAATTTATTTTATTACTCTCATCTCTATAGCTATCATTATATGATATTGATAGAAATATATATTTTTTATTATTTATTTCTTCCTCAAAAATATAATCAAGTTTAGGAATATCATTTGGCACTTGAAATTTACCTAATAAAACTTTTCCTTTTTTACAGTCACTTTTATATATAAGTAATAGATCATTTTTAATTTCTGATTTAACACATGTATTCTTCGCTAAGTTATACTCATTTGCATAACTATTACACCCTATTAAAGATAGCGTAGTATAGAACATAATTTTCTTTAACATTATTTACATACTCCATATTTTTCAATAAATTGTTTTGCTATATATTTTTTAGCATTATTCTAAAATATAGAAAATACGGAATCCCCCAGATTTAAAACAGCTAAATTCATATTTTAAAGCATCTAGTTATTTATAATTTTTTTCTAACCATTTTTTAATTGATGCTATATCTTTTAAATTAAAAAAAGATTTTTCTTTAATGTCATTCTGACCATCATAACCTGATACATTTCGTCCTAAAATATTACTTATATTATAAACCTTTCCATTTTCATTAATTTTAAAAATATCAATATAATATGTTGTTCCCTCAGGATGTGGATAGCAACAATCATATTGTCCATGTAATGTAATCAATAAAGGTTTTTTATTTCCTCTAGGGTGATATATGCTAACAGCCAACTGCTTAGGATTGTCTCGACTACCATCATTTTCAATTTTATTTAAAAAAATAAAATTAGTTTTATTGCTTAAACTTAAATAATTTTTTATATATTTCCCATCCTCACTATCACAAATATAACTATGTATTTCATAATCATGTTTATTAAAAATACTAAGAGGAGTAACTTTCTCTTCATTACACTCACTAGCAAATACATGTTGGGTAAAAAACAATAGAGGCAAAAAAAGAGGGATTTTTTTTCGGAACTGTTTTAACATTATTAACCTTACATAATTCAAGCCAATATAACTTTGATTTTATTAAAAAAACTTCTTCTTTCAATTTTATTTGGAGCATAAGGGTTTATTGCTTTTGTAACATTATCAACAACATTTGATGTAGCCCCTTGATCAGCAATTTCATATATTTTTTTATCCAACCAGAAGACTATACCTGACCTAGCTGCATATATTGGTTGCTCCAATAATTGAGGTTTCTCTGTGAAATCTATTTTTTCATCTTTTGGCCAAATTTTAGGATACATTTTCGTGAAAACTGTATAATTATATCTACCTGTTGTTTGCTTCAGTCCTCGACCAAGAAATTTATAGCCATCGCCTTCAATAACATTGCCAAAGGCCAAACCTTTAGGTCTATTTTTATCCATATATGCTTTGTTGGCAATAGTCTTTATTTTAAAATTTCTAGGAGTTAATTTGGCATCCGTATCGGCTTCTTTAGGGTTTCTAGCATAATATCCAAATTTTGCTTGTAATCCCGCCGATTTATAATTTAGATTCTCTATTAATGCAAAATTACTACCAATCTCCCCATATACTTGGCCCAAAAAATGAGCTTGCCTCAATCTAGTATCCAATTTATATGATTTTAAATTTGCATTTAGCTCATCTAAAATTGGTTTCATTTTTGCATCATTAACACCTGTCCACATTTTTTGCATTTGTGCCATAGTAATCGTCATATCGCTTTCAGGCGGTTTAGGTGTAGTTGTATCGGGTTTATCAGGCTCTAAACTAGCATCAACTCTGATTGATGGTTGAACTACTGTTACCTCGTTTTTCATTTTTTTAGCGATAGTCTCATCTATATGAGTACCTTTCATTGGCTTTTTAGAAAGAGGATCAACAAGTTGATATTGTAGTGGTTCACCAATCAATATTCTGAGTTTAAGAACACCTGAATCATCCGTATCTCGAATACTGGTTTTTCCCATATAACTAATTTGGATTTGTGCTTTAGGCACAATTTGTGGAGGAGTACTAATATCTTTGGCAGTCAAAATGATAGATGCTAAATATGAGTTAATTGGGTCATCTAGAACAATTTTTTGAGTACTGTTGTTTAAACCTGCCATAGCGTTAATGACTAATTTTTCTTGGTAACTATCATCTGGCTTTAAAACAGAAATTTGATAAGCCGTACCAACTTTTAAAGTTAATTTACAAATTCCGTTCTCATCACATATCTTCTGTTTTTGCACAGTTTCATTAGAAAATTTCCCCTTAAATGGAAAACCTTTAAATTTTTTATTATTAGAGTCAAGAATTAAAACATTTACATCTATAAAATTAGCCATTTAAATCGTCCTCCCTTACTTCTTCATCACTTTCATGAATATTCATCACAGGCAAGTTTACAAACAAATCAACGATGGCTTTAGTTGATTTGTCCGTATAAAAGCGATTTGTTTTAACGATTTCATCTGAATTATTTGGTTTTATATTTTCCGAAAAAATAGGTTTATGGTCATCGGTTCTAAGTCCCAAAATATGAGTCGGTTGGCCAACTTTAATATTACTTTCTGTTGATTCAGCATTTGGAGGAATAAAAAATTTACGACTATAATCATTAGGTGCAGTAGGCAATATATTCACAGGCGAAACAATTTTCTCACCACTTTCAAACTTATGTTGCCCTGCTCTAACTACAAATTTTCCGCCCATTTTAAATTCTCTATTTATCAAGTGCTTAATATTTTGTTAAATTATATTATATATTAAAAATATTTGTAATTATTATGTCTTTAGCTATAGCTTTTAATCTGAATGATTTTGCCATTCTAGCAACAGACAGAAGAGGTGTATTACATTATGGCAATGAAAAAGAAAATATTATCTTAAAAATAGATGACAACTATCAAAAACTGAGAAAAATTCCTTTTGGCTTCTTTGCCTCAGCAGGCGACTACTTAATAGCTGAATGTTTTTATATTGAATGTATGACAGAGACAACACATAAAAGAAATTTAGATCAGATATTAGAAAATACCTACTATAGATATTGTAATCTAAAAGACGTTTGCCATTTTTCAGAAATGACAACCATCTTATTAATTGCAAAAGAGTTTAATCAAAATGGCAAAACTACCAAAGATGCGATTTTAGAAATCAATATCGAGTTTCAACATATAAAGATCCAAGAAGTTGATTCAATGAACCTTGTCGCATTGATGGCAAACATGAATCCTGATCAAAATTTTTGGAATAAAATTGGAGGCTATTTACGTTCTTCAAATGATTTTAGTAAATTTGAAGATTTTTTTAGCTATCATGTCTGCCTCATAAAGTACATTTGGCAAAAACAACTTAAATTTGATGACCTTATTTCTCATCATACCGACTTTTATTTTCATGATAGAAGAACAAGTAAAGGCATATTACTTCCAGCAGAAAGATTTGAAAAACTTCCCTTGGAAGGATCATGGATTCAATAACACACCATAGTTCATCAAAGATTTGGCAAGTTCCAAAATCTGGGACAAGCTCCCCTACATCAGGAGAAATAGATTTGATGAAATATGCTAAAGGTAATTTAACAGCAATTCCAAATTGGGATAAAAATATGGTTACAAATAAAAAAGATGTAACTGGGCTTTTATTTATTTCAGGAATCTCAAAACAATGAAAAAAATAATAACACTGCTACTCTTTTTTTATATGACGGTAACTCTTACGGCTTGCTCGCAGAAAGAAATTTATCTTACTCCGGAGGTGACAGGCTATATTTATAATAACGCTACGAAAGAACCTCTAAGACAACAAAAGGGCTTTATTGGATTTAATGGTTTAACTCCAAATGATGCTCCCGAGCTTGTTTCAAATAAAGATGGTAGCTTTACATTAAAGCCAATCGCAAAAAAATATTACTTTTTTAAACCAGACATGCAGGAATACTCTAACATAGCTGCTTTAATTTATATTAGTTTTGATGGGTTTAAGGTAAAAGATATAGACTATTCTGAGGAGAAATATAAAAGAATAAAAGCTGATGAAGGTGAATTCAGACCTTATAAAAAAGTTAATTTAGGTGTTGTTTATCTAGACCCTGAAAAATAAAACCCCTTCACAACTCATTATTTATAAAAGTGAGTAGTTTTAGACAGAAATAACGACTAATAGCTAAATAAAGAGGTAGAAACCTCTTTATTTTTTTTCGACTCAAACTTAGTCATCAATCATGGCGAACTCTTGCTTAGGAATACCTTTAACCAAAGACTGACGATCATATAACTGAAGAAAAGAATATATGCTCTCAAACCAACATCGACTGCTGAGCAGAGATACCTGCGATTGCACCCTGCGATGATGCTGCGGTAACTGAAGACATGAGTGGATTAGCGAGATCACCAGCAGCATAGATACCAGGCATACTGGTTTCACGACGCTCATCAACCTTAATCGCTATACCGAAAGGTGTATCGACCGTTGCAAGACCTAATGGTTCGTGTAAGCCTGCGGATGGCTTAGTGTCTGGATGTGCGAATAGAATATCAACCATGACATTTTGGTGGTTATCGAAGCATACCGTTGCACCACGCCCTTCGTTGTGGACAATTTCGGTAATCTGGCCTTCTACCACATTTACATTACGGCGTTCGAGATCTGCCAGAATATCAGCAGAAATCTCGTGACCATTGGTGAAGACCGTTAATGTACTCGTCCAATCATGATATAGACGTACATAATTATGGGACTTTGGACCAGACCAAATGAGTCCCCAATGTTGTTCAGCAACTTCAAAACCGTCACAGTAAGGACAAGGCACGATGGATGCGCCCCAATTTTCAGCAAAACCAGAAATATCAGGCATCTGGTCGACCACACCATAGCTTAAGATAAGACGACGTGCGCCCATAGTTTTACCATCGCTCGTAAGGACCGAGAAGTTATCGATAGAACCTGAGATGCTTTCAGCCCGAGCATTGACTAGCTTAATCGTTGGATAGCGTTCTAACTGTCGACGTGCTTCAGCTAAGATTTCTAGCGGTGGCTTATGGTCATGTCCAAGCAAACCATGAGAATGACCAGTGAAACGATTGCGCGGCAGGCCCGTATCAAGAACAGTAACCTTACGACGGGCACGGCCGAGTTGCAGTGCAGCAGCAAGACCAGCAAAGCTGCCGCCTATAATGATGACGTCATCCATAGTGATAGGTTCCTAATTTAAATCAAGAAGTTAGGTTATGCCTGATGTTCAATACCTTACTCAGATATTTAGTTATAACAGGCAATGAATACACTTCTGCATTGCAGAGAAAGTCACCCATCACTGTGCTAACCAACCGAACGACATTGCGTTAGATATACACGAAGAGATCTAATTCTGAAGGATCTCGCTAAGACCTTATCAATCGATTGCACATTTAGGATACTTTATGGTATCGTAATTCAGCAATTAAGATACTGTCAAGGACTATAATTATTGTGAGCGAAAAAAAGAGAAGTCAACGCGGTCGGCCAGTAAATCAAGAATTAGCTAAAACGATAGTTGATACGGCATTTGAACTTTTTGTCGAATTGGGTTTTCAAGCAGCAACATTGGACAAAGTTGCCCAAAAAGCAAAGATATCGAAGCTTAGTATCTATCGGCACTTTGAGAACAAGGAAGCCCTTTTCAGTGCAGCAATATTGGCCCGATGCCAACAGTTTGCACCACAAAATCTTTTTGAAGGAATCCAAGGCTCGGCCGAAGAACAGCTTATGGCAGCCGGTTCATCTTTACTGCGTACATTATTAAGTCCAGACGTTCGTAGTGTCGAAGCTATGATCGTAGCCGACAAAACAAATCAAAAATCATTAAGCAAGCTTCATTACAATGCAGGCCCTACTCATGTCATCGCCCAAATCGAGGCCATGCTATGTCAGTTGCATACCAAAGAGCTTCTGAATGTGCCTAATCCTCATCAATCTGCGCGAATGTTTGCCGCGCTTTTTAAAGGATCTGATTTATTAATGATTGCGCGTTTTGATGAAGCGAAAGCAATGGACGATAATGAAATCAAATCCTATTGTCGATCGGCTGTTGAAATGTTCCTCGCTGCTCATGGTGTTAGCAACTAGACGAGTTAATAGGCTTTGCTTTATCTTACGGCGCAAGTCTGTAACAGGTAGATGTAAACAAAGCGACTTTATTATTCAAACCATCTGTTATCACTACTTCATAATGCGCGAATTTTTTACTACTGCCGACCTTGGTTGCCGTTGCAAATAACACCTTATCTTTAGCACCACTCATATAGCGAATATCAGCCTGTAGACCCGTATATGGCGCATCCCCTGCATTACAAGCCATCGCAAAAGCAATATCGGCTAAAGAAAATATGACACCACCATGCACGCCGCCCAATGCATTCATGTGTTCGTCTTTCACATTAAGCTTGCAACGCGCTTTATCAAAACTGCGATGCAGCACTTGTACACCCAAAAGCTCTGCGAATTGATCAACCGCAGTAGTTTCCATTTTTTGCACAAAAGTCTCCCTACTCGTGCGAGTATTCCTTAAGTTTTATGAACTCATGTGTATTGAAATCGACTGATTAAAAGCCGTTAAACACTATCTTGTTTAATCTGATAGTTTGAAGAACGAAAGTCCTTATAGGTCAGACGGTCGTCCAACTCTGAGCTTAAAGGCTGAACTTCTTGCATTGAGTTTAAGCAGCGCTGTGCAAGCTCAATGTATTCTTGCGTACCGCGGGTTTTCCACTTTTTTTCTTGATCTGACAAATCACGTGCAACCTTGGCAGGGCTACCCATTGCCAGTACATTTGCCGGAATTATATCTTTGGTTTTGACCAAGCTATTTGCACCAATAATGGTGTTTTCACCAATTTCAGCATAGTCCAAAATCACGCTGTTCATGCCAACCAAAACATTTTTTCCAATGCGGCAACCATGTAAAGTTGTGCCATGCCCAATGTGTCCCATTTCCTCAACTAAAGTCACGCTTTGCGGAAAGCCATGCACGGTGCAGCTATCTTGTATATTGGCATTTTGCTTAATATGAATACGACCAAAATCGGCACGCAGTGAAGCAAATGGCCCCACATATACACCCGCTTCAATAATCACATCACCAATTAAAACAGCGGTTGGGTGTACAAAAGCCTCTGGGCTAACCACCGGAATAACACCGTCAATACTATAACAAGGCATGATTTAACCTCTCATTTGTCGCCACCAAACCTCCGAAACGGCGCCAATAATGTGCTGTGGCATTTGGCATTGGTCCTTCTGCTGTTGCGGCAACAGACAAGAAGTATTCATCGGCAGGTTCAAATACTTTTTTATAAATATTCATTGATAAAGTTCGTGCACTAATCGCAGGCCAGTCAGTTGGCAACAACTCAAGCGGTAATGCAGGGTCTTTCAACAAAATTCTTCGATAATAATGAATCAGCAAAGTTCGAATTTGAAAGGCCTGAACTGGTTCGAGTTGTTCGTTTTCCTGCATCAGCAACACGCCAATTTCTCTAAAAATATCGAGAAACTGTAGATATCTTTGGCGTAACTCATCGATGGGCCAGTTGGTTCTGAGCATACGACCAATGGTATCGACCGAATTATTAAAGAGCTGCAATGTTTCGGCTTTAAACACCACCACCTGCTCACTCATATTTAAGTCAACCAACAAGCGTTGCAGTTCAATACGGTTACAACCCGGATAAGCCATTAAGTTTGTCGAAATATTGGCAAATCCTAACCATTCGAGTTCTTTCTTTAACAACGCTTTATTTTCAGTATCGAGGCTAGACATCAGAATAAGATCCCAATAATGGTCCCACTCTTTCATCTGGTCGTTGTAAATGCGTTGCTCGGCCTGCAAATAAGTCGAACGGCTTGAATCGGTAATTCGATAAAAACTGGTTCTGCCGATTTTGTCTGAACATAACCAATCATTTTTAACTAAACGAAAAACAGAGGTTCTTACAGCACGGTCATTAAAACCGAACAGCTCTAATAACTGAATCAGGCTTGCAAGACTAATGTTTCCACCCCGATGAAGTACTGAATCTCCAAAAATTGTCGAAATAAGCGAAGTTCCACTTAAGGTTTCATTCTTTACAACAGAATCAATTATTTGCTGTATTTTTGCACTCATACTCATGTCTTGGCGTTTAGTTTCAGGGTATAGATTCTATACCCTGAATGATCTTGATGTTAAGCAATCTGACGCATATCGATTACCCGTTTTGCCTTGCCTTCCGAACGAGGTAAGGTCGCTTCTGTCACAACTTCTACAGTAACGCTAATCCCAATCATGGTTTTAATACGTTTCATCAACTCCTGAGCAAGTTGATTGGCCTGTATAGTACAGTTATGACACATCTCTGTACGAATATGCAAAGTATCCATATGGCCTTTTTTAGTCACCAAAATTTCATAATTTGGAACTAAATGTGGAACTTGCAAAATTTGCTCTTCAATTTGGGTCGGGAAAACGTTCACGCCGCGAATAATCAGCATGTCGTCACTACGACCCACAATTTTATCCATTTTGCGCATTGCCAGATTTTCACCCGGTAGTAAGCGGGTCAAATCACGAGTACGGTAACGAATAATCGGTAAACCTTCTTTGGTAATGGTGGTAAAGACTAACTCGCCAAGTTCGCCATCTTTACAGACTTCACCTGTTTCAGGGTTAATAATTTCTGGGTAGAAATGATCTTCCCAAATAGTTAATCCCTCGCCCTCACCTAGACATTGCATCGCAACGCCCGGCCCCATTACCTCAGACAAACCATAAATATCGAGCGCTTTAATATTAAGACGTTCTTCAATTTCACGGCGCAGTTCGTTGGTCCACGGCTCGGCACCAAAAATACCGACTTTTAAAGACGTATTACGTGCAGTACCAAATTGTTGCTCCAGCTTTTCAATAATACTCACGCAATACGATGGCGTAACCATAATTGCAGTCGGTTTAAAGTCTTGAATAAGCTGAACTTGCTTTTCAGTTTGACCGCCAGACATTGGAATAACCGTTGCACCTAAGCGCTCGGCACCATAATGTGCGCCTAGACCACCTGTAAATAGCCCATAGCCATAAGCAACCTGAACCATATCTTTCGCAGTTAAACCTGCCATGCGTAAGCAACGTGCAACAATGTCCGACCAAGTATTAATATCTTTTTGGGTATAGCCCACTACTGTCGGTTTACCCGTTGTGCCCGATGATGCATGTAAACGCACAATCTGTTCTTGTGGTACGGCAAACATCCCAAACGGATAGTTGTCTCTTAAATCCTGTTTGGTGGTAAATGGAAACTTCGCCAGATCATCTAAAGTCACGAAGTCATCAGGATGCACACCTGCTTCATCGAACTTTTTCTTATAGACTGGACTATTTTCATATACAAAAGTCAGGGTTTGTTTTAACCGTTTAGTTTGCAGCTCTCGAAGCTCTGCAAGTGTTAATTGTTCAACATTATCCGTTGTAAGGCTGTCCATCGCCTCTCTCCTCATTATGTAATTTTAAAAACCGTCTGAATTAATTTAAGTTTTCCAAAATCAGTGCGACGCCTTGTCCAACACCTACACACATCGTGCAAAGTGCATAGCGTCCACCGCGTTTTTTTAGCTCACGTGTTGCCGTAATCACCAAACGTGTACCGCTCATGCCTAACGGATGTCCTAACGCAATCGCACCACCATTTGGGTTAACGCGTTCATCGTCATCTTTTAAACCAAGTTCACGCATACAAGCCAAAGATTGGGCTGCGAATGCTTCATTCAGCTCAATCACATCCATCTGATCTAGCGTTAAACCTGTTTGCTTTAAAATTTTCTGTACAGCCGGAACAGGACCTATACCCATATATTTGGGTTCAACCCCTGCACTTGCAATGCCTATCACGCGTGCTAGAGGTTTTAAACCATGTGTATCTGCAAATTCACGGTTGGTAATTAACACACACGCGGCACCGTCATTTACACCAGAGGCATTTCCGGCAGTCACCGAACCGCCTTCTTTTTTAAATGGTGCTTTTAGTTTAGCGAGTGCTTCAAATGTTGTTTCACGCGGATGTTCATCACGGTTCACCACAACTACGTTTTTCTTACGGTCTGTAATCTCGACAGGCAAAATCTCGTCGTTAAAGAAACCGTTTTGTTGGGCAGCGGCAGTTTTTTGCTGGCTACGTAATGCAAAAGCATCTTGGTCTTCACGACTAATCTGATATTTTTCAGCTACATTTTCAGCAGTTTCAGGCATGCTGTCGGTGCCGTATTGCGCTTTAAGTTGCTTATTTACAAAGCGCCAGCCAATAGTGGTGTCATAAATTTCAGGGGTTCGGCTAAACGCTTCGGTTGGTTTAGCTTGTACAAATGGCGCACGGCTCATCGACTCAACACCACCTGCCAACACGAACTGTGCTTCACCTGCTTTAATTGAGCGTGCTGCAAGTCCCACCGCATCTAAACCCGATGCACACAAACGATTGACGGTCATGGCAGGAACTGTATCAGGTAAGCCTGCTAACAGTGTTGCCATACGTGCAACGTTACGGTTGTCTTCACCTGCTTGGTTGGCACATCCCAAAAACACTTCGTCTACCGTATTCCACGGTAAGTTCGGGTGTTTATCTTTTAAATATTTGATGGGCAATGCAGCTAAATCATCTGCACGTACAGCACTTAGGGCACCTGCATATCGTCCAATTGGGGTACGAATAAAATCGCAAATTAAAACGTCTTCCATGTTGACTCCTGATTATGCAAATTCGGTCATATCACGTGAATATTGAGTAGCAATGTTTTGAGTTTTCGCTACATATTGCTTGAGGTAGATACTCGCGCGATATTTTTCCTCTCCATACAGTGCATATAAGTTATTTAAGGTTTGGAGCACATAAGCCCCACCCATTTGTGTCAACCACTGGTAAGGGCCTTTAGGATAATTCACTCCATATTTCATGGCATTATCAATATCTTCCAGACTCGCAACTCCATGTAAACTTGCTTCACAGGCTTCATTAATGAGTAAAGCGATGGTGCGTAAGGTTAACAGTGCCGGATGGTCTTTAATCCACATCACACTCATACCAAACTGTGCAAAGTAAGCCTCAACTTTAGCCAGATCGCTTGCTCCACAAAGTTGGTTATAACTCAGTACTAAAGCCTCTGCCTGCTCAAAATCATGGTGCCAATCCATTAAAACTACTTTACGGCTTAAGTAATGAATATTGGCTGACTCACCTTGGCTTAAACGCAAGTCGATATCATCAATTTGAAGGATATTGTCATCACTCGCAGATCCGCCTTTTAAACCTAAACGCGTTAAAAAAGCAGGTATTTGAGACCAAGTCCCTTTTAGCTGAATATGGGCATCAATTGGCTTGGCAACCACAGCTTGAGGCTGAAATGTCTCGTACTGATTTTTTTCGTTATAGCGATAAAAACCTTGTTTTGACTTACGGCCCCAAGCACCCGCATCGACTAATTCTTTTTGAATGAGGCTTGGACGGTAGCGTGGCTCGTAAAAAAACTCTTGGTAAACGCTTTGGGTCACCGAAAAGTTAACATCTTGCCCAATGAGGTCGGTAAGTTCACATGGTCCCATCGCAAAACCACCACATTGCTTTAAGGCATAGTCTAGCTGGTCATAGCTGGTGACTTGTTCTTGCAGCGCTCTAAAGCCTTCTGCATAAAACGGCCGTGCAATTCGGTTAACAATAAAACCGGGAGTCGACTTGGTGAGTACTGGAATTTTTTTCCAATTCAACATCAAATTTTTTAGAGCCAAACATAAGCTGTTTGGTGTTTTTAAGCCTTGTACAATTTCGACCAATTTCATGACTGGCGCAGGGTTAAAAAAGTGTAAACCTACTACGCGCTCAGGGTGAGCAATGCCCGCCGAAATGGCAGTCACTGAAATTGAAGATGTATTGCTTGCAAAAATGGTTTGCGCACTACAAATCTCAGCGAGTTGCTTAAATAAAGACTGTTTAACTTCTTTTTTCTCAACCACTGCTTCAATGACTAAGTCAGCCTCACTTAAAGCTTCAATTTGATTGACCACCGTTAAACGCGCTAAAGCTTCATCCGCTTGCTGCTCTGTGAGCTTGCTCTTTTCAACCAGCTTTTTAAATGTCTGCCCTAAGCCGTGAACGGCTTGTTGCGCTTTTTGAGCGTCCAGATCATATAAAACGGTCGAGTGCCCATTAACGATGGCTAACTGGGCAATGCCGATGCCCATGGTGCCAGAACCAATAACGGCAATTCGGGCACGAGATAAGTCTAAATCTGTCATGCTTAACGCCCTTTAAAATTTGGTTCACGTTTATTCATAAAGGCTTGCACACCTTCACGGTAGTCTTCGGAACGGCCCGCAATACGTTGTAAGTCACGCTCTAAAAGCATTTGCTCATCAAAGGTGTTATTGCTTGATTGATGAATGGCTTTTTTAATGAGAGATAGACCAAATGTAGGCTGTTTCGCTAAACGTTCAGCGAGTTCAGTGACTTTTGTTTTAAGCTCGGCGTCTTCAACAACATCCCAAATCATGCCCCATTCTTTTGCGGTTTCTGCTGGGAGCTTATCACCTAACAAAGCCAATCCCATAGCACGTGCATGACCTACAGCACGTGGTAAAAACCATGTACCAGCCGAGTCTGGAACCAAACCTAAACGGCAAAAGGCTTGTACAAAGTTTGCCGATTTAGCTGCTATCACCAAGTCACACGCCAGTGCAATATTTGCCCCTGCACCTGCTGCTACACCATTTACCGCGCAAATCACAGGCTTTGGCATATTTACAATCGTTTTAATGAGCGGGTTATAGTAAGTTTCAATGGAATATCCTAAATCTGGAGCTTCAGCATTTGGGTCTACTACACGGTCACCTAAGTCTTGCCCTGCACAAAAGCCACGGCCTTCGCCACTAATCACAACACAGCGAACATCTGGATTTTTAGTCCACAAGTTTAAAACCTCAGCCACTTCACGGTGCATATCAACGTTAAAGCTATTCAGTGCTTTTGGGCGGTTAAATGTCAGATAGCCAACACCATTTTTTTCTTCAGCAATAATATTTTGATAGTCCATCACTCACCTCTAAACACTGGCTTTCTTTTCTCAAAGAAAGCATTAATCCCTTCGTTTCGATCTTTTGTAGCCGCCAGCCAGACAAAGTTTTGACGTTCAAACTTGAGTCCCTGACTTAACGTTGTTTCATGAATACTTTTAATTGATTGTTTAATTACGCGAATCGCTAACGGCGCTTGTTTGGCAATTTTGGCTGCAAGCTGAACCGCATATTCAACGGTTAATTCAGTCGGCACCACTTGACTGCAAATGCCATGTTGCTCGGCTTGTTTTGCCGAAATCATTTCACCTGTCATAGCCCAGCGCATGGTGAGTTGTTGTCCAACCAAGCGAGCCAAACGCTGTGTTCCGCCTGCACCCGGCAACATACCTAAGGTAATTTCAGGTAAAGCGAATCGGGCATTTTCACCGCAAATCACCATATCTGAATGCAAAACCAACTCGAACCCAGCGCCTAAGGCATAGCCATTGACTGCGCTAATGAGTGGCTTACTAAACGCATCAATTTTTTGCCAAAGCTTCGGGCGAATATCGAGTTGCAAAGACACGGCATCCATTGCAGCCAACTCACTAAGATCTGCTCCAGCCGCAAAACACTGAGCGTTACCCGTTAAAACCACTGCTTTGACTTGAGCATTATGTTCAGCTTCTTCGAGCAACTCGCACAAACACTGCAATGTTGCATTGTTTAAAGCATTTCTTTTTTCCGGACGGTTTAGGGTTAATAACAAAACACCGTCAGCAGCTGTACTGGCTTTGATCAACTCTTGCATGACAGCCTCTATTCATCAAAACTCAAGCGAACATTTGAGCCTTTTGGTAAGGTCTGACAGCTCAGCACATAGCCCTTTTCAACTTCATCTTCTTCAAGACTATAGTTAAGGAACATGTCGACTTCGCCAGAAAGTACCTTACAACGACAGGTCGCACACACCCCACCTTTACATGCATACGGTAAGTCGGCACCAGCACGTAAAGCCGCATCAAGAATACTTTCATCATCTTGAGCCACAGAAACAATCAGTTCACGGCCATCTAAAATGATGTTTACTTTTTCTTCTTTACGGTTTGCATCCGCTTCAACACTACGTTTACGCGCTTGTCCCGTATGGAAACGTTCGGTGTGAATGCGCTCTTTGGCAATACCAAAGTTCGGTAAAGTATTTTCTACGGCATTCATCATTTCGTCTGGGCCGCAGGCAAAAACATGGTCGAAGTTTGTTTCAAGCACTTCAAAATCAAAAAGCTGTTTTAGCTTTTCTGCATCAATACGACCGTTCATGAGTTCACTATCGTTGAACTCACGAGAAAAAATATTGATGAGTTGAAAGCGCTCTTTAAACTGATCTTTCAAATCCATAATTTGCTCGGCAAACATGGTTTGTTTCCATGAGCGATTGCCATAGAGCAAGGTAAAGTTAGCTTCAGGTTGTTCAAATAAAACTTGTTTAATAATTGATAAAATTGGCGTGATACCACTGCCCGCCGCAACGCCTAAATAGTTTTGTCCACCCATCTTGGCTGCTTTTTGAAAAAACACACCTTGTGGTGGCATGACTTCAAGCACATCGCCCACTTTTAAATGGTCATTTGCCCAGTTTGAAAATTGACCCTGATCAATTTTTTTAACCGCAATACTGATATCTTCTTTGCCCGCATAGCTACAAATTGAATAACAACGGCGGATTTCACCCGCTTCAGTTAAATGGCGAATGGTTAAGTGTTGACCCGGTTGAAATTGGAATTGTTCTTGTTGTTCAGGTACAACGTCAAATGCAATACAAATTGCCTGATCGGTTTGCGGTGTAATACTTTTTACTTTTAATGGTACAAATTGGCTCATGGCTGATTTCCTTATCTAAAGACTTAAATACATTTGAAGTAATCAAAAGGCTCAAGACAGTCCTGACATTTATAAAGTGCTTTACAGGCGGTGGAACTAAACTCTGTTAACAGTCGAGTATGTCGGCTTTTGCAACGTGGGCACTCAACACCATCATTTAAATGAACGTGAGTACCACATTGATGCGCCAACCCTTCAGGTGGTGCAATGCCATAAACTTGCAGTTTCTTTTTCCCTGCTTCAGACATCCAGTCCGTGGTCCATGCTTCTGATAAATCGACCATGACTTTGACCGGTGTCAAAGCTTCTGCGGTAAATGCCTCAACAATTTGTGCTTTGAGCATATCTGTTGCCGGGCAACCGCTATATGTTGGCGTTAGACGAACAATAATTTCTTGTTGATCGTTAATCTCTACACCGCGAATCATGCCTAAATCGACAACCGATAAAACCGGAATTTCAGGGTCACTGACCGTTTGTAGAACATCCCAACATTGGTCGATGCAATGACGAATCATTTGCATGGCTCACCTCCTTGTCTTACCAGGTCATTCCCGGATAAGTTCTTTGAATACATTGCATTTCAGCCAATAAATAACCCAAATGCTCGGTATGTAATCCTTGTTTTGCACCACGGCGATAAGCACCGTTCACAGCAACATTTAATTCAAAACGCTTAAGCTCATCTGCAATGGTTTGGTTCCATTGTTCTTTTTCATTTGAAAAATCTGGAATCACACCTTCTGCAACTAGTGCTTGCTCGTCTGCACTCAGTTCAAATAATTCAGCGGTAAAGCGCCATAAATTATTTAATCCGTCTTGTACACGTTGATGCGCTTCATCTGTGCTTAAACTTAAACGTTCCATCCAGCTTGTCGAAAAGCGAATGTGATACTTCACTTCTTTTAAAGATTTGACAGCAAGCGCACTTAATTTAGGAAGTGAGCTTTGCGCTAAGGCCGTAAATAAATGAAGATGGTAATGGTCCATCAACCACTGGCGTACAATCGTTTGTGCAAAATCACCATTGGGTTGTTCGCACAACAATAGGTTTAAAAATTCACGTTCTGTACGGAAATACGCAAGTTGGTCTTCATCACGCTTAGCTTCATCATATTGACCAGCCAAAGTCAGAAAGTTTCTTGCTTGACCCAACAAGTCCAAGCCGATATTTGCTAAGGCAATATCAATTTCTAGCTCAGGTGCATGCCCGCACCATTCAGCCAAACGCTGAGATAAAACCAGTTGGCTGTCGCCAATATGTAATAAGAATTTAGATAAAACTGAATGATTCATTTGCCATTCCCCTTACATGTGCTCAATGCCATCTGGGATATGGTAAAAAGTCGGATGACGATAAACCTTGTCTAAAGAAGGATCGAAAAATTCAGCTTTTTCATCTGGCTGTGATGACTTAATCAGTTCTGAACGAACTACCCAAATGCTAATTCCTTCATTACGGCGCGTATAAACATCACGAGCATGTTGTAGTGCGATTTCATCATCAGGTGCTCTTAAGCTGCCTACGTGACGGTGGCTTAAGCCTTGTTTACTACGTACAAATACTTCGTAGAGCGACCAGTTGTTTTTATCTTCCATTTTGATTTCCTCAAATTTTTCCATAAATCTTGTTAAGCCACTTTGTTCGCTTCAAGCTGCTGTTTTTTCGCGTAGACCACTGCTGCATCACGAACCCATTTGCCGTTTTCCCATGCTTTACGGCGTGCTTCGATGCGCTCGTGATTACATGGTCCACGTCCGGCAATCACTTCATTAAATTCGTGCCAGTCAATCTCGCCAAACTCATAGTGGCCTGTTTCTTCATTGAACTTTAAATCTGGGTCTGGTACTTCCAAGCCAAGTTGCAACACTTGAGGTACGGTGTTATCGACAAACTTTTGACGTAATTCATCGTTACTAAAGCGTTTGATTTTCCACGCCATGCTTTGTGCGCTGTTTGGAGAGTGCTCATCACTTGGACCAAACATCATGAGTGCTGGCCACCAGAAACGGTTCACTGCATCTTGGGCCATCTGTTTTTGTTCCGGTGTACCGTTTGCCAAAGCCATCATGGCTTCAAAACCTTGACGTTGGTGGAAACTTTCTTCTTTACAAATACGTACCATCGCACGTGCATATGGCCCATATGAAGTACGGCAAAGCGCAACTTGGTTCACAATGGCTGCCCCATCGACAAGCCAGCCAATTGCAGCGACATCTGCCCAAGTCAAAGTTGGATAGTTAAAGATTGATGAGTATTTCATTTTCCCATTAATCAACTTTTCCATCATGTCATCACGGTCAGCACCTAAGGTTTCTGCTGCGCTATACAGATATAAACCATGACCCGCTTCATCTTGTACTTTCGCGAGCAAAACCGCTTTACGTTTTAAAGTTGGCGCACGAGTAATCCAGTTTCCTTCAGGCAACATACCTACAATTTCAGAATGGCCATGTTGCCCAATTTGACGAATCAATGTTTTGCGGTAGGCATCGGGCATTTGATCCTTAGCCTCGATCGTAATTTCATTGGCAATATTTTGTTCAAATTTCTGGTAATTGTTTTCCATTCTTTCATTCCCTGTAGGCATCACCCTTGAATCTATTTTTCGATACACTAAAAACAAAGTCAATCACTTTTTTAGTATCAAATTAAATCCAACCAACAAACAAGAATTAAATATTTGAAATTAATAAATATTAATTAAAAACAAAAAATCTTTTTACGTTTAAGAATCAAAATAAAGTTGACTTTTAGACAAATTAATCTGAAATTATGAATCATATTTTTGCAATTTTTATAATTGATGTATCAAATAAAAAAGGAGTTTGGTCATGCTTGAACAAGCACACCTAGAAGGAACCTCAACTGACACAGATTTTCAGCAGTCTGAGCATCAACTGCCTCATCTTGCTTCTTATGTCTATGGAACATGGCATTCGTCTGACGAAGAATTACGTACCGTTTATCATGCCATTACAGGTGAAGCGATTTATGCCGTAAGTAGTCATGGCATAGATATGAAACGTGTTGTTCAATATGCCAAACAGAATGGTTCAGAACTGGCTAACTGGACGTTTCACCAACGTGCCAATGCATTAAAACAAATTGCCCAATATTTACTTGAGCGCAAAGAAGAGTTCTACAAACTTGCTTATGCAACAGGTGCAACTCGTAAAGATGCTTGGATTGATATTGAAGGTGGCATCCAGACGTTATTTGCTTATTCAAGTCTGGTTCGCCGTGAACTCAATGACGAAAAAATTATTACCGAAGACAACTGGATTCAATTATCTAAAAATGGAACTTTCGGCGCTAAACACATTTTAAGCCCAAAAGCAGGTGTTGCCGTTCACATCAACGCATTTAACTTCCCAATTTGGGGAATGCTTGAAAAAATTGCACCGACGCTACTTGCAGGTGTGCCATGTATTGTAAAACCTGCAACCGATGGTGCTCAACTAACTCAAGCAGTTGTAAAAGCCATTGAGGAAACACATGTCTTACCAAAAGGCTCACTACAACTCATTTGCGGTCAGACTTATGACCTGTTAGAACAGTTAGGCCCACAAGACTGCGTGACTTTTACAGGTTCTGCCTACACAGGCCAAAAACTACGTAACCACCCTCACCTCAATAAATATTCGATTCCATTTAGTATGGAAGCCGACTCGGTAAACAGTGCAATTTTAAGCCCTGAGGCAAATGAAGAAACTGTCGATTTATTTGTGCGTGAAGTCTTCCGTGAAATGACCACCAAAGCAGGCCAAAAATGTACTGCAATTCGTCGTGCATTTGTTCCTGAAAACTTGTTAGCGACTGTACAAGAGAAGCTGACTGCCAAACTTGCTAAAGTTGTGGTGGGCGACCCTCAAAAAGAAGAAACCACCATGGGGGCTTTAGCGAGCATTAAACAAAAACATGACGTTGCAGAAAAAGTTGCCGAACTCAGCAAAGATGCAAAAATTGTTTTTGGTGGCAACGATAGTTTTACATTTAATGCAGACCATCCTGAAAAAGGTGCTTTTTTCGCTCCAACTTTATTGGTGTGCGAACAACCTTTGCAAGCAACGAATGTTCATACCACGGAAGCTTTCGGTCCGGTATGTACACTCATGCCATATCAAAACATTGAAGAACTAGCTGACCTTGTTTCACGTGGTGAAGGTAGCCTAGTGGCTTCTGTCGTTAAAAATAACGATGAAAATATTGAACAGATTATTCAAAAAATTGCGCCTTGGCATGGTCGTGTGCATGTACTTGATGCAGAGTCAGCAAAAGAAAGTACAGGACATGGTTCACCACTTCCACATTTAGTACACGGCGGCCCTGGCCGTGCAGGTGGCGGTGAAGAGTTAGGTGGTATTCGTGCCGTTAAACATTATATGCAGCGCACTGCAATTCAAGGCTCTCCAAATAGCCTGACGCAAATTACTCACTCATGGACTGCTGGCTCAAAAGTTAATGAGGACCGTGTACATCCATTTAAAAAGTCTTTTGATGAGTTAATGATTGGTGAACGCCTATTAACAGCACGCCGTACAGTCACCGAAGCAGATATTGTCAATTTTGCTTGTTTAAGCGGTGACTATTTCTATGCGCATACTGACAAAATCGCAGCAGCCGAGTCTTTCTTTGGTGAGCGCGTTGCACACGGCTATTTCATTGTATCTGCCGCAGCAGGTCTATTTGTCGATGCAGCACAAGGCCCTGTGATTGCCAATTATGGTATGGACAACTTACGCTTTGTTGAACCGGTTAAAATTGGTGACTCGATTCAGGTTGAACTCACCTGTAAACAAAAAACACCTAAACCACAAAAAGACCCTTCTCAGCCTGCGCATGGTGTTGTGGTATGGGATATTAAAGTCAAAAACCAACGCGGTGAACTTGTCGCAACTTACGACATTTTAACTTTAGTTGCTCGCGAGGCTTAATGTTTAAAATGAGATGGGGTCACCTCGTCCCCATCTCATTTTTTAACACTCAATGGCGTTAACAGCGAGACCACCTTTTGAAGTCTCTTTATATTTCTCAGACATATCTTTACCTGTTTCCTTCATAGTCTGAATGACTTTATCTAGTGTGACAAAGTGTTCATCGTCATCATGAAGTGCCATTTGGGCTGCATTAATGGCTTTTACGGCTGCAATTGCATTTCGTTCAATACAAGGCACCTGAACCAAACCACCAATCGGGTCACACGTTAAACCTAAATTATGTTCAAGCCCAATTTCAGCCGCATGTTCCACCTGTTCAGGCGATGCTCCTAAAATCTCGGCTAAACCCGCCGAAGCCATTGCACATGCCGAACCGACTTCACCCTGACACCCTACTTCTGCACCAGAAATAGAAGCATTGAGTTTACATAAAATGCCAACGGCTGCCGCACATAAAAAGAAACGAACCACTTTATCTTCGGAAAAGTCTTTAGAGAAAGTCACGTAGTAATATAAAACTGCCGGAATAATTCCTGCGGCCCCATTTGTAGGTGCCGTCACTACTCGACCGCCAGCAGCATTTTCTTCATTTACCGCTAAGGCAAATAAATTGACCCATTCCATCGCATGAAAAGTCGTCACAATCAGGTTTGAGTTTTTCTTATTTAATAACTTATCGTGAATTTTTTTAGCCCGACGTTTTACGTTTAATCCGCCCGGTAATATGCCTTCATTAATTAATCCGTTGTGAATACATTGCTGCATCACTTTCCAGATTTCCATAATCTTGCTACGAATCTCAGCTTCACTACGCCAGCTTTTTTCATTTTCAAGCATTAACTCACTCACTGATAAATGATGAGTTCTACATAAGCTTAAAAGTTCAGCCGCACTGTGAAACGGATATGGAACCTTAACGTCGTTAGTTTCAGTTTGAGTTGTTGCTAATTGCCTTTGGCTAACAATAAAACCGCCACCAACCGAATAGTAAGTTTCTGCATATAAAATTTCTTGAGCCTCGTTATACGCAATCAGTTCCATTGCATTGGGGTGATAAGGCAAAGATTCATCTAAAAAAAGCACATCATGCTTATAGTCAAAAGAAATAGTCTTTTGCTGATTAAGCTGGATGGCTTTATTTTCAAGAACATCTTCAATCAAGCTTGTACTTACTTGGGTATCAATATGTTCAGGATCAAAACCCATTAAACCTAACAGAACAGCCTTATCTGTCGCATGACCAACACCGGTTGCCGACAGCGAACCATATAAATTCACCTGAACTTTAACCGTTGCTTGTAAATCGTTTTGCTTCAATAAATCATCCACAAAACTGTATGCCGCTCGCATTGGTCCAACTGTATGGGAGCTAGATGGACCGATGCCAATTTTAAAAAGATCAAATACACTAATAAACACTGGGTCCTACCTTAGATTCATTATTATTCGTATGTTCGTCATTATTGTGTCCTTTCGGATAACTCTAAAATTATCATTAAGCCAAGCACAAATCACGAATAACTCTTGGGTAGTCGCACAAAAAGACAACGGTTGAACAATGGCCCTAAGCTCATGAGTCCATAGTCATAAATTTTAAGACTTCTATTTTTTAGTCGATGTTTAAAATGATTCTTAAATTAATTTAATGCATCGATTTGTATAAATAACAAACAGCATATATTAGCCATTAGTCGCACGCCCCTATTTTTACTCATTTTTACTGGTAAAGTGCTTTACATGGTTTGATACAACCTACTTAACTCAGATGCATAATTCACCTGTTCTTGCATCTGAAGTTTTTCTGCCTCTAGTCCGCTAGGGGCTTTTTTTTGAGTAGCTGAAAAATAATAAAAGCCCATCTCCTGACAGGCTTTCTTGTTCGGTCTTAAATCAATTTTTAATTAAAAAAATTAACCACAGTTCGCGTTGGTAATTTTTTTAGTTGCTGGATCAATGGTAACAGTGACACGGTTTGTACGATAATCCATTGTCATTGGCTGACCTGGAGCGACTCTACGTACAATTTCTGACTTGGTTTTTTGTTTGATTTGGTCATCAGTTAAGCCAGACTGACCAACTAATTTTTGAGCTTCTTCAGCTACACAGTTAGCTTGGTTATCGCGGAATAATTTCCACTCTTCGACCACTTGACCATTTGGCAAATGACAGTAACCAACCTGACCATTTGCTTCATTTCTAATTTCTAATTTTCCACCTTGCTCAACACAATATTTGCTTGCTGGATTTGGTGAACCAATTTTTGGTGGAGTTGACTCTTTATGTTGTACTGCTGAGCAAGCCGTTAATGAAACAAGCGCTAATCCAAGAAAGATAGTTTTTTTCATAAATTTTACTTCTTACTAAAAAAGCTAAAGATATCAAAAAAACTCATGTTTTATATGCGTTGTTTACAATAAAAAACCTTCATAGAGAGTAACTTACAAAATAATGAATTATTCCAAGCGGTAAATTATGATGAACAAGATCAAGCAACAGATGTATGAGCTACGATCTTTCTAAGATACGTGCTCCAACGCCTTCTTGTCCCAATACATCATCTGGGTTTCTTAAAGGACATTGTTCTAATGACAAGCATCCACAGCCAATACACCAATCCATCTCATCTCGCAGCCGCGTAAGCTTTTGAATACGATCATCCAAATTTTTCCGCCAGTCGAGAGATAACTCTTTCCATTGCTGCGCAGTTAATTTAGATCCCATTGGATACTTGCTTAAAGCTTGTTTAATTTCCTCTAATGGAATACCAACCTTTTGTGCAATTTTAATGATTGCAATATAACGCAGCACAACTAAAGTAAAACGACGTTGGTTACCATTGGTTCTTATACTTTTAATCAAACCTTTAGATTCATAAAAATGAAGCGTTGAAACTGCAACACCACTACGTTTTGCAACTTCACCTACAGTCAACAAACGGCTTTGATTCGTTTCAGTCATTTCTATTAACCATAACTTTAGTTGAGGTTTTATAAAAGGATGCTGAAACTTTGTCAAATAAAGAGCTAAATTTAACAATTCAACAGCTCAGACTATTTATAGAAATTTTAAACAATGAGAAGAATTAAAAATATGATCCGACAAAATGTATAAAAAATAATCAAATTACTTAAATTAATACTGCATTTCAGATTTCATAAACAAAATACTAGGGTCTAGTTTCACAGCCACAAATCCAAAACATATTGTAAACAAACGGCATGGGCGCACCGAGTGGATAGACTTTAGCCTCTTCTATTTTATATGTCTTCTTTCTTGATTCGATATGTAAAATATTATCGCAGCGCGCGATCACTGTTCCTTTTTTATATAGTTTTTTTCTTTCATTTTTTGCGTCGAATTTATATACCAAAAAGTAAACTTTTTCCCCTACCTCTATCTTTGAATGATTAACCATAATGTAACCATTACAATACTTACATTGCCAATCGTCCATATCT
>NZ_JBIUCS010000004.1:0-263099 GCF_044538485.1 Acinetobacter sp. ABJ_C5_2
ACCATAGCAAGAGTGAACCACCTGATCCCTTCCCGAACTCAGAAGTGAAACCTCTTAGCGCTGATGGTAGTGTGGGGTTACCCATGTGAGAGTAAGTCATCGCCAGCTCATTATTCCAAACACCCCAATCTCGAAAGAGATTGGGGTGTTGCTTTATGGGCGGAATAAAGGCGAAGTTTAATCCACAAATCTTTAGACATTAGATGTTTATAAAAATATAAACTAAAGGAAAATGGATCAGAAAACTATTTAAAGAAGTATAGAAGAAGAGCCTAACTTTAATTAAGTAAACTCTTCCGAGAATAATTATTTCAATTGCCTACGTGCATGTTTTAGAGCAGTGCGTAAGCCTTCTTCAAGAGTAGGATGATAAAAAGGTTTTTCTAGAATTTCATTTAAAGTTAATTCTTCACCAATAATCCAGCTTAATAGGTGAGCCATATGCTCCGTTGCCTCGGTAAATAACTCGGCACCAAGTAGCTTTTGGCTTTCTCGTTCTATATAAACTTCAATAGCCCCTTTATTCTTTCCGAGAACAATACCTCTTCCTTGTCTTTCATAAGATGCCTCACCTGTGACAAACTCTACTCCATTATCTTTTAGCTGTTTATAACTTTGCCCTACAATTGCCATTTCTGGATGACTAAATACTATTCCTAATGGAGTGAGAGTCTTAACTGATTTAACTTGTGGATAATTCAGACAGTTCTGAACAACTTTTTTGCCTTCATGGGCAGCTTCATGTTGTAGTGGCGTTGAAGTATAAGCATCCCCAGCAATAAAAATTGGATAGTTATCTAGTTGTTTTGTTTTAGCATTTATAGGTAATAACTTAATATCCTGAAAAGATTTATCAATATTCTCTAATTTTAGCGTATCTAGTAAGCTCGAACGGCCTGTTGCAGATAATACATACTCAGCTTGAATAGACTTTTCTCTTTCATCAATTTTATAATTTAATATAACGCCATTAGAAGTAGACTTTACTTTGGTTGGTAATGTTTCAAATAAAAAATTTAACTCTTTACTTAGCTCTTCTTGAGCAAGTTGCTGTAATTTAGAGCTAGTAAATATTCCAATTCTTTTACTACGAGCAAATATAGTTGTTTCTACTCCCAACCGATGCATAGCTTGTGCGATCTCAAGAGCAATTACTCCACTTCCAATAACGGCAATAGATTTAGGTAGAGTATCTAATTCAAATATTTGGTCTGTGGTAATAAGGCGATCACCTAATTCTTGTTTCCATGTTTGATCATAATTAGGAGTGGAACCAACTGCCAGAATAAAGCTTTTTGATTGGTATTGTTTACCATTCACTTCAATAGTTTCCGAATCAATAAAATGTGCTTTACCTGAAATTTTATGTTCAGTTGGCCATTGCTCTACATCTTTAAGGGTTGCCTTCGTAAAACGGTTACGTAAGGTTCTTACATGCTCCATAACCTGATCAGTATTAATATCTATGGACGCACTCAATCCAACTTCTTGTGTATTTTCGATGTCATACATACGATTTGCTGTAGAGATAAGAACTTTACTTGGCATACAGCCTACACGTGCGCAAGTGGTATCCCATGGTCCATCATTTATAATTAAAATATTATTGGTATGTTTAACGGCTTCTTTATAAGCGCTAATACCAGCAGTACCTGCGCCAATGATAATTATATCGAACATTGTGATTAAGCTATGCTAATAGATATTTAGAATATATAGAAAAACCCTCTTGAACAGAGGGTTTGGTTCTAATTATTTAGCTTTAAAATGTAAATTTTTGCTCAAAAGGTGATTTTAAAGTAGTTGAAACAGTTCCATTTTGATTAATAGACTGACCTTCAATATTTATACTATTAATTACATGTTTGAAATTTAATATAGTTCCATTCGGAGACTGTTTAAAAGTGAAAATATTTTGTCCTTCCAGATAGATGCTACCATTAAATTTCTGTGTATTCGTTGTTGGAGATTGATTCTCAACGCGACTTCCTTCAATACCAGTAATACTTGGTAAACTCAATACTTGATTACCGTTGAGTTTCACTTGATATGTTGCATTATTCGTATTCCCAGGGGTCGAATTTACAACAAATGAAATTGGTTCTGCGTAAGGAACATTAGGGTTATCATTGATAAGTACGTTAAAACCAGACCCCCCTTGAATTACATATAGATCACCATCAGTTGATGTATTATCTTTGTATACGCTCATTGCACCTGTAGTGACTTCTTTTTCGGTTGGTTGACCTGTTTGTGGATCTTGAACAGTAGTCGTTGTGGTAATTTTATAATCGCTTGTGGTTGAGTTAATTAATACAAATCTCTTTTGTTTGGTTTGTTGAAGTCCCCATGATTGTTGGAATGGATATGCAAAAGCTCCAGTGATAGTTACATCTTGGAAATTTTTATCCTTATTTTCATTTTCAAAAATATAAATTCTAGTATTAGATTGATATTCTTGTAGATTTGGAGAGATGTTGTCAGAGGCGAGTTTAATATTCTTTAAATCATCTGCTGTAATATCAAAATCCCAATCATTATAACCTGTAAGTAATGATTTTATTTCTTCCCCTTTAAAAACGTAGCAGGCGCGATAGTCTGTAGTACTATTAATAAAACATTTGTCACGATAGTGATCTGAATATTTAGTGAGATCTACTTTTCTAATATCTAGAGTTAATTTTAAAGGTCCTTGTGCAAAAGTATCTAATGCATGATCGATATAACCTTTTGATAAATTTTCATCATTAAGATCATAGGCACCAAATAAATATTTTCCTTCTTGCTTTACGCTATTTAAAACAGAAGTAGCTAGTTCCTGATTTGTTGAAGGTGGAGTTGGTGTTGTTGTGGAACCAGAACTTGAACTTTGATCATAATAGCCTCCACTACCTCCGCCACCACAAGCTGATAAAAAAACAGCTAAAGTAATCCCACATACCCCTTGAGTAAGTTTCATCATTATCCCCATATAAAATGATATGTTATTTAAAATAATTTTTAGTTTTTTAAAATAACATATATTTCATGAGGTTGCTCACGATATTTATATTAAGAAATTTGTATTAGATACTTGTTCCCATACTTACACCGACTGTAGGTCGAACCTGCATAGATGAACATGCACTAAGAATAAGGCAACTTACCAGTAAAAATATAAGTTTATTCATAATAAAACTGAGAAATTTAAAGCGATTTGAATACTTTAGCTGAAGACTATTTATATATCTGTTGAATTGATGCAGTCGTATATATTCTTTTTATTAATGAAAGCTCCATTTTTAAGTAAAAATAGAGCTTTGGGTTAGTTCGTTCACTAATTTAATCGTCTAACAAATCCATTTGCTTGGCTAATTGATAAAGATTGTTTGAACGGTTTCCTGTACGACAAAACATAAGAACAGGTTTTGGAAGTTCATTATAGTGATTTGCAAAAGTACGAACATCAAGCTCAGTAATTTGACCTGCAACTACAGGTTGGTAAACGTAATCTAGACCTGCTTGACGTGCTGCTTCTTCAATTTGAGCACTTGTTGGTTGTTCTGGACCACCTTCCATGTCAGGACGGTTATTGATAATAGATTTAAATCCTTTTTCTACCACTTGTCCCACATGTTCTGGACCAATTTGACCTGCGAAACCAACATTATCTGACATTTCGTCACTCCAAAATTTAATAAAACCTCTTATGCTGTATCATAGCATTAAGCTTAACCTGAGATACAAGACACTAAAACGTTGTTCCTACATAGATAAAATTTATGTAAAAGAACAGCTATAGATTTTTAAAAGGCGATCAGGATGTTTTTTGTAAATTCATTACTTCGACCATAATGCCACGGAGCACATATGCACGCTTATACGGTTGAGCCTTTATATGTTCCATGTGATCAGGAAATGATCGCAGCTGACTTTTATATTCCAAAAACAAATAATAAATCCGCGGTAATTATCATGGCACATGGTTTTGCCGGTTTACGTCAATTCAAGCTTATCCAATATGCGCAGCGTTTCGCTCAGGCAGGCTATGCTGTTATTTTATTTGATTATCGATATTGGGGTGGGAGTACAGGTAAGCCCCGAGAGATGATTTCTATCAATTCTCAATTGGAAGATTGGAAGACCATTATTCAATATGCATCCACTTGTAAACTTATAGATAATCGAAGAATTGTTTTGTGGGGCACATCTTTAAGTGGGGGATATGCTTTAAGTCTAGCTTCTGAACTGAAAAATATTCAGGCCATTATGGTACAAATTCCATATGTAGACGGTGCTGAAACAGCAAAACTATATCCATTACAGCGTTATCCCCAAGCTTTAAAGTTGTCGAGCCAAGATTATATGGGTTCTAAAATGGGCCTTAATCCTAAGAGATTACCTGTTGTTGACCAATTTAAATTATGTTTTATGCCAACAGCAGATAGCTACTATGGGTATTTGTCGATTGTAAATCCAGATTATTATTGGAGTGGAGAAGTTCCTGCACGCGTCTTTTTTAATTTGATGCGTTACCGTCCAATTCAACTCGTACGTCAGATTAATATTCCAGTTTTATTTATTGCTGCTCAGCATGATTCTTTAATTCCAATTGAGTCTAGTCGTGAAGCTGCAACCAATATTGCGCCTTTTGTGAGTTATCATGAGTGGGATATGAAACATTTTGATATCTATCACGGTTCATGGTTTGAAAAAGCAGTGACGACCCAATTAGAATTTTTACATCAGCATATAGGAGTGATGTAAATGATTATTGTATGTGCATCGTGTGGTGCAAAAAATAGAGTTCCAGAGGAAAAACTTAGCGCGCAACCGAGTTGTGGACAATGCCATCAGCCATTACTCCCGCTTGCGCCGATTGAGTTAAATGAACAAAACTTTAGTAACTACATCACGAATAGTGATCTGCCTATTTTGATAGATTTATGGGCAGAATGGTGTGGACCTTGTAAAATGATGGCGCCACATTTTGCACAAGTTGCAAAACAAAATCCACGTGTTATTTTTGCCAAGATTAATACTGAAGAATCTCCTCGCTTGAGCCAAGCATTTAATGTGAGAAGTATTCCTACCCTTGTATTAATGAATAAAACCACAGAAGTTGCTCGAATGAGCGGTGCATTACGCGCTCCTGAATTGCAGCAGTGGCTAGATCAACAACTTCAAACGAATTTCAGGAGCTAAGGTGTCAGAAGCTTATACCAAACCAGAAGGAATTTTATCCTTACAAACGATTGCCATGCCAGCAGATACAAACTGGAGTGGTGATGTGTTTGGTGGGTGGATCGTGTCACAAATGGACTTGGCTGGAGCAATTCACGCAGAGCGTTTTAGTCGTGGACGCTGTGCCACGATTTCCATTAATCAGATGACCTTTTTGGTTCCGGTAAAAGTAGGCTTTGTCATTAGCTGCTATACCAAAATCTTAAAAGTAGGTAATACATCTATTCAAATGCAAATTGAAGTTTGGGATAGTCATGATGATTCTCGTGCTCCAATTCGTATTACCGAAGGGGTTTTCACCTTTGTCGCTGTTGATGTAAAAGGTAATAAGCGTCAGATTCCAGAAGAAGCGAAACAGAAATTCTTAGAAACTCAATAAAATATTTAAAGCCTGAATATAAGTATTCAGGCTTTAATTTTTATCACTAAAACATTGTATTAGCGTTTTTACTTTGCTCTGGAATGTTTTGTATAACATCCCAATGCTCTACAATTTCTCCATTTTCTACACGGAAAATATCAATAATTGCTCGGCCTCGGTCTTTTTCGTTTTCAGTCGAATGGACATGTAAAACGACAAGATTACCTTCAGCAATCGCACGTTTAATCTCATTTTTAGCTTGTGGATTTTTTTGGAATTTCTCAGTGAAGAAATTAACAAAAGGAGCTTTCCCATCAGGAACGTTAGGATTGTGCTGAATATATTGATGGCCAATATAACGGTCGGCATATTCTTTAACTTGATGTTTTAAAAAGACACCTTCATAAAAGTCGACTACTATTTTTTTATTTTGGGCACTTATTTTATCGATTGTCTCAGTTTTTGTTTGAACAATTTTATTGGTTTTATTTGTGGGCTCGGCAGCGTAAGTCGTAATTGCTGTAAATATGAAACTGGTAAATAACGAGGATAGAATCAATATTTTTTTCATTGTGACCTCAAGATATAAAATTGTAGTTTTTATATCTTGAGGTAAATAACAATCTAAAAATATTTTAGATTAGTTATCATTTCTTACGTTTAGGTAACCATGCCCAAAGCATTTGGCATTGGATTGGTTCATTACCTGCATCATCAATAACTGTCACTGGAATAACAAGTTCACCTTTCTCATGATCAGCAATATATTTTTGCTGTTCTGTAGAGAGGGTAGCTGTTGCTGTTAAACCGCCTTCAACTACTTTCAAATAATCAACGTGCAATGATTTGATTAATAAAATGCGGTTATCAGGAATATGTAAACCCGTTAAAAAACCTGTCGCAGTCTCTGCCAAAAGTGCCATTGCAGCAGCATGCACACCTTTAATATGGTTCTGCATGTTTTTCTGGTTTTCTAAGCGAACAGTCACATGGTTTACATCTACTTCCAGATAGCGAATATTGGCTGTACCCACCATTGGCACAATACGGCCAAATGCCTTGCTCCAAAGCGTACTCCGAACACCTTTAGGAAATTTTGAAGTCGCTTTTACCAGTTTTAATAGTCGATTGGATTGAGACATGGGATTACCTTAACTTTGAATGTCGCTAAAAGATATTAATCTTTAAAGTTATTAAACTGTAATGGCACACCGAATTGTTGTTCACGTAAAAAAGTCATGACTTGTTGCAAAGTGTCACGTTTTTTATCGGTCACACGGATTTTGTCGCCTTGAATAGAAGATTGCACTTTAACGCCGCTTTCTTTAATGGCTTTATTAATTTTTTTTGCTGTATCAGAGTCAAGACCATCTTTAAGCTTAATCACTTGTACAAAATTTTTACCTGAAGCAGCCGCCTTTTGTGGATCAAGTGCTTGCACATCAATTTTACGTTTATAAAAATGGTTTTCTAACATGTTATAAACTTGTTCACACTGGAAATCACTTTCTGTGCTGATTTTGATCTCTTTATTTTTTTCGTTTAGTTCGATAGAAACATCGTGACCACGGAAGTCAAAGCGTGTTGCAATCTCTTTTTGTGTGTTTTGAACCGCATGATTAACTTCAAATAACTCTAATTCAGAAACAATATCGAAAGAAGGCATAGTTTAGACCTTTACAAAGTGAAAGAATATTTGAGATGCTAAGAGGGTTTTCTTCATTTGCCAAGTGTTGTTTACATCAAAGGAGTGCACAATGATCCGTAAACAAGAAATTACAACATTTGAGTTCCCAGAAAATGCTGTTATCTGGGATGTCCGTGATTCAAGTGCTTATGCAGAAGGGCATGTTAAAGGTGCGGTAAGTCGCCCGATTAATGATTTAAATGCTGATATTTTGAACCAGGTCGCTGCGGATCAGCCGATTTATATTTTATGTGGTGGTGGTAGCAAAGCTCCTCGTGCAGCTGAGAAACTAGAAGACTTAGATGCCTCGCGTGAATATGTCGTGCTGATGGGGGGGACGCGTGCAGCTCGTGACGCAGGTTTACCTCTAGAGCAGGGCGCATAAAAAAAGCACCTTCGGGTGCTTTTTTATTGGAACTAAATTTTCTCAAGTGCACTATTGAGATTTAAAATACGGTTTCTTGGGTTTAACTTTCTTTTGAAAGCGCTCAGCACTTAATTTCTTTAATAGACTTTCCGGAACAGGACAAGTCTCACCCAAAATTTGGGCAACAAGTACTTCACTGCAAAGTGGCGCAAATAAAAAGCCCTTTGAACCTAAACCTGCAAAGGTAGAAATACGACTTTCACTCTGCATTTTTCCAACTACTGGGAAATAATCTGGACTTTGAGCACGAACCGCTGCTCGACCTTGCCATTGTTCTACAGGTGGTAATTGTTTTGCATAAGTAGGGAAGACACTGTGGATTAATTCAAAGTTATGCACATGGTCGTCGATGAGTACGTTTTGATCTTCTCTGTTTGGGTAGAAAGATGCCCCTAAAATGAGTTGAGAAGAGTCAAGCTGCATACAGTAGCCACCATAGCTATACGCTTCATGCAAAGGTAAAGGCGCAAAAGAGTTATTAACCCAGCTCACTTGTCCACGTATGGGCTTTAAAGGGGGATAGTTCTCAAATAAAGCGGCACTTTCTCGGGCACAGCACACCACAACATGATCTGCCTCTGCAATAACATCATTATTAGTCTTTAATTGAACTGTATTGTCAAAAGATTTGAGTGCCGTGATATTAGCAATTTTTAATTCAATACCTGAATGCTGCAAAATTTCATCACGTAACTGGTGTGGAGAAACTGCTCCAGCCTCGCTTAATACAATATGGGGATAGTCCGATTCAAGTGAGCTTGTTTGATGCGTAACAATATCAGCAGGATATTGATCAGCAAGATCGAGAAGATCTTGGGCATTTTTTAATGCCATTTGCTGTATTTGAATTGGGCGAAATGCTTGAAATTTTTTATAGAAATTCAGCGCATGTTGCCAGCTTAAAGTCATTAGATGCTCATGACTTTGTTCAATTGGGCAGAGCTTTGGGTTGAGCAATGCTAGAGGGTTGCCAGAAGCTCCTGATAAAGGCGCTGTACGCTCGAATAGGGTAACTTGGTGCCCACGCTCAGCAAAAGCCCATGCTGTGCTTAAACCAGCAATTCCTGCGCCAATAACGGCAATATGCTGCTGTTTAAAATTGAAAGTATGGTTATCTGGTTCTAGTGCAGTGTCTTCACTTAACGGTGCTTTCCACACTGCTTTAAGCATTTCACGTTTATGCCCGAAGCCGCGAGGACGTGAAATATCAATGTCATGGGCTTTTAGTCCACGTTTGAGAACACCCGCTACACTAAATGAGGCAAAGGTAGTGCCATAGTCAGAAAGACGAACAATATTGTTTAAAACGTTTTGTTCCCACATGTCTGGATTACACGAAGGTGCAAATCCATCTAGGAACCAAGCATTCACTGCTTTCGTTTTTACCATACTTGGAAAAATATCTTGTGCATCTCCTAACCATAGGTCGATGCTGAAACGGTCTTCTGGAAAACTTAAACGATGGCAACCTGCAATAGGTAAGGGATATTGCTCAATAAGTTGTTTGGAAAGCGGTTTAAGTTCATCCCATACATTTAAAGCACAAATGAGATCAGCTTTGCTTAAAGGAAATTTTTCTACGCTAATTGCATGTAAATGACTGTGGTTATTTGGACGGACTTGTTGCCAAAGCTGCCAGAGTGCAAGAATATTTAAACCAGTACCAAATCCGGTTTCTCCTACACTAAAATATTCAAAGTCTTGTAAATTGGCTAATCGTTCTGATAGGTCATTGCCATTTAAAAATACGTGTCTTGTTTCGAGCAGACCATTATCTTTAGAAAAATAGACATCACCAAATTGTTTGGAAATGGGAACCTCAATACCATCAATAGATTCCCAATCCAGCTCAGCAGTTTGTATACGGTTTGATTTGTTCATTCGGTTTAATAAATCGCTCAGAATTACCACTGACGACGACGTTTGGTGTAAACATAACTCGCAATAAAGAAACCAAGTAGTACGCCACCTGCTAGTGTTACTGCGCCATATAAGAACATTTGTGCGCTACGTTCACTTTGTAAAACTTGTACCTGAACAGACAAGTTATCGTTCTTTAGCTGTAACTCTTGGTTTTGTGCAAGTGCTTCAAGGTTTGCATGTTCTAGCTGTTTTAGGCGAGATGCTTGATCTTGAACTAAAGCTTTGATTTTTGCATCTTGCTGTTGCTTATTTTTTGCGATTTGTTCTGCTGTAAGCGGCTGTGTTGTAGCTGCCGCTGTTGTAGCGGTTGGTTTAGCTACAGTTGCAGAAGTAGGCGCTGGTTTAGCTGCCTGAGTTGCAGGCACAGTGGGTGGTGTTGCTGGTGTCGCAGCAGGTTCAACTGCGCCAGCAGTTGAACAGATCAAACACAAGCCAAGAAAGCTTTTGGTTGCAAACTGCATGCGTTTACCCTTTTGGAAATGCTTTATTAAACGGTTTGACATCAATGTGGCTATAAATGCCTTCTTTCAAAAATGGTTCTTCTTTTAACCATTCATCTAAAGCTTCACGACTATCAAACTCTACAATCATGGTACTACCATAAAAACCAGCTTGAGGATCATTCGGATCTTTTGGCATAGCTCCAGCGGCAACAAGACGACCTTCATCATCAAGTTTTTGTAAACGTTCGATATGTTGAGGGCGTACTGCTAAACGTTTCTCTAGAGTTCCTTCGTTATCGGTACAGCTTAGAACAAAAAAAGGCATGTCATCGTATCTCTATAATCAAACCGAAATCACATTAAGCTTCTGGTGACTTAAAATGTTTACGTAAAATAATGAACTGAATAATGATAAATGAAAACATGACGATCATGTCACCAAATGCAGTAAATTCGCCCCAATATTTTCCGCCGTGAAATAAAAACGCGAAGAAAACATGTAAACCAGACATTACGACAAACATGGCAGCCCAAGCGAAATTTAAATTTTTCCAACCTTTTTCGCTTAGCTCTAAAATTGGGTCGAATAAACGTTTAATCAGAGGCTTACGTTCTTTACCAAACCAAGGTGAAACCAAGAAAGCACCAGCAAATACCAAGTTCAAAATCGCAGCTTTTAAACGAATATAAAAATCATCGCTTAACATAAGGGTAATGCCACCAAAAATAACCGTCATAAACAGTACAATCCACTGTTGTTTATCTAAACGGAATTTTTGAATAACAAACAAAGCACCATACACGACAAGCATTGAAATAATTAAGCCTGTTGTAGCGACCAGAATATTATTGTTATTTACGCCGCCAGCGGAACCGATCAGTTTAAGCAAAGGGTGATGTGCGTTCGCAGGATCAACAGTTTTATATAAATAGAAGAAAATAATTAATGGAACAAAGTCCAGAAGTGCTTTCATGTTAGAGTATCTGATCAGGTTTGGTGAATGGCATAGTATAAAAGATGCAAGGCATAGATTTACATACACATAGCAATATTTCTGATGGAACTTTGTCTCCGGAATTGCTGGTGCAAGCTGCTGTGGATGTGAAGCTGCATACTTTGGCACTCACTGATCACGACACAATGGATGGTTTGCAGCGTGCAAAAAATGCTGCACAAGCCCATGATTTAAAAATCATTTCTGGTGTAGAGATTTCAAGCCAATGGTCTAGGCCAAGCACAAAAAAAAGCTATGGCGTGCATATTGTGGCTTTAAACATGCAAGATGAAGCACCAATTTTGGAAGCATTAGAACAACAAAAAAGAATTAGAGCACAAAGAGCAGAAGTCATTTGTGAACTGTTAAAAAAGTGTATTGGCTTTGATATTTATCAAGATGTACTCGATAAAGTTGAAAATCAGCCAGATCGTATTACCAGAACCCACATTGCCAAAACCTTGGTTGAAAAGAATGTGGTGAGCCGTCCTCAACAAGCTTTTGACCGTTTTTTAAAGGAAGGTAAACGCGCCTTTGTAAAGTTTGAAGGCTTGGGTTTACAAGAAACGGTTGAGGTCATTCATAACAGTAAAGGCTTGGCAGTTTTAGCTCATCCAACTCGTTATGACCTATCGGCAACCAATACGCGTTATTTGATTGAGTTATTTGCGAGTTGTGGTGGTGACGCCGTAGAGTTACCGCCGCCTGTAGATCCTTTATCTACTCGCCAAATGATTGATCGTATGATTGATCAGCATCATTTGGCTGTTTCAATTGGTAGTGATTTCCATGGAGAAAATATGCCATGGATTAAATTGGGTAACACCCCTAAGCCAAAGACTGACCAGCAGGGTATTTGGGAGCGTTTTCTTTAATAGCGCTCTAGAGTAAGTTGTTATCTTGAGCTTGAATTGGAGGAGGCGTTGGTTTACCCAGCGTTCCTAAAAGTTCAATTTCAATACTACGTACCATGGCATCTAAGGGTAAGTCATTACTTTGAGTACCGAAAGGCTCTTCGATTTCAGAGCTTAGAGCATCTAGACCTAAGAATGTGTATGCCAAAATTCCGACCAGTAGAGGTGTTGCTAATCCAAGTAAAGAACCCAAACTAAATGGCAACATAAAGCAGAAAAAGTAAACAGTGCGGTTGAGCAAAACTGAATAAGCAAAAGGAATAGGAGTGTTTGCAATACGGTCACAGCCAGTCTGTACCACACTTAAATCTGCAACATTCTTATTCATTTGAGCATAAATAATATCTGAGATTTCACCTTCTTTAAGCGCTTGTAATAATTCCCATTGAATAAGGCTAAGTGTATATTGCGGCGCGTTATTCTGTTGGTATAGCTGGGTCAATGCTTGTTGGCTCATGCCACTGGTTTGTATTAACTCGGTTGGGTTGGCTGTTTGGCGGCGTAAGCGGTCACGTAACACATTTGCAAACACAATAACGTGGTGAATGACTCGTTCACGGCGAGCCTGAGTTAAAATACGACAGTCGCGGTCAAAGTGTCGTGAAGTCGCAATCAGTACGCCCCATAATTTTCGTGCTTCCCACCAACGGTCATAACATGCTGTATTTTTAAAACCTAAAAAGATCGAAAGTACGACGCCAATTAAGGTGAAGCCAACTAAAGGAATTTCTGGAAAACGGTAGAGATTAATATATTCAACCCCACCAATGATTGCCGAAATCAGCATTACCACCCCTAAAGAGGGCAAAATTTTAGGTAATATCGTCCCTCGCCAAGAGAATAAAACTTTAAAAATACTGGGCTGTTCACGAACAATCATTTTATTTTAAACGTCGCTATTTTTGTTTTTGATATTCTAAGCTTAGTGAAGCTTTGTCAATATCATTGAACGGCTATTGTGATAGGGTTGAGCAGTTGTTGTTCAGCAAAAGAAAAGCTACCTTCTGGTGAGATAATAAAATGGTCTAGTAAACGTATTTCAACGAGCTGACAAGCCTGCTGAAGTTGCTTTGTGAGTTTAATATCTTCAGGAGATGGCTGTGCAGAACCAAATGGGTGGTTATGTGCTATCACTAATTGGCAAGCATGTTGTTGTAAGGCATAACGTAAGGTTTGATTCACTGAAACAGCGCAGTGTTGAACTGATCCAAAAAATAACTTTTTAAAATGCAGTTTCCGTAATTCGGCATCTAAGCAAAGTACTGCGAAGACTTCTTGTTTTTCACCTTTTAGTTCATAACGCAGATAATCTAGAACCAAATGAGATGAATGAAGGCTTAGCTCAGTCTGACTAAAATGATAGTCGAGATAACGCCGTCCAAGCTCTTTTACAGCCAGTAATTGGGAATACTTAGTAGCTCCAATACCATTAAATTGAGCTAATTCATTGAAAGAAGCATCGAAAACAGCATTGAGGCTTCCGAATTGTTGAATCAGTAAGCGGGCGAGTTCAACTGCTGAATGTTGACGTGAACCTGAGCGAAGAAAGATCGCAAGTAATTCAGAGTCAGAGAGGCTTTGAGGGCCTTGTTGTAATAACCTTTCTCTTGGCCGTTCTTGTTCTGGCCAATTTTTAATAGAAGTATTCATATTCCCCAGCAATATTCTGCTTAAAATTTTATTTTGTTTGCCCAATCAATCTTGGGTCTGCGCGTATTTAATGCTATTGTGAGCGCCACTGCAACAGAAAGGTATCCTGTTCGTGAGCTTTGATTTAAGTGTTATTCCTCATAAAAACATTGTTTTAGCTGTTACAGGTGGGATTGCTGCCTATAAGAGTGCCATTTTGGTCCGTCGTCTTAAAGATTATGGCTTTGACGTTCGGGTTGTGATGACACACGGAGCTCAAGCATTTATTACCCCTCTAACGTTTCAGGCTCTTTCTGGAAATCCTGTACATACCGAGCTTTTAGACCCTGAGGCTGAAGCTGGAATGGGCCATATTGAATTGGCTCGTTGGGCTGATTTGTTACTGGTTGCTCCTGCAAGCTGTGACACCTTGGCTAAGTTTGCTAATGGTTTGGCAGATGACTTACTCAGTACTTTATTTTTAGCGACTAAAGCGCCTGTGTGGGTTGCCCCAGCAATGAACCAGCAAATGTGGGCTGCAAAAGCAACTCAGCGTAATTTGCAAACGCTAGTTGAAGATGGCGTGCATGTGATTATGCCAGATTCTGGTGAGCAGGCTTGTGGTGATGTGGGTTTAGGCCGTATGCCAGAGCCAGAAGAAATTGCCCGTCAAGTCGCTGGTTATTTCCATCAAGCCCAACGTGCGATTGCTGAAAAATTTGGTTTGTTGGCAGGTAAGCGAGTTGTGATTACTGCTGGACCAACACGTGAAGCGATTGACCCAGTTCGTTATATCTCAAATCATAGTACCGGTAAAATGGGCTTTGCTTTAGCAGCTGCATGTTATGCAGCAGGTGCAAAAGTCACTTTAATTGCTGGTCCTGTAAGTTTAGATACACCAAACGGTGTGCAACGTGTAAATGTCGCCTCAGCACGTCAAATGTTAGATGTCAGCATGAACTCACTTGAGACTGGTTGTGATATTTTCATTGCGACAGCGGCAGTAGCTGATTATCGCGTTGCGGAAGTGGCTGAGCACAAGATTAAGAAAGCAGGGGATGAGCTGAATGTTTCCCTTGTAAAAAATCCGGATATTGTGGCAACCATCGCAGCTCAGGAAAAACGTCCATTTATGGTGGGCTTTGCTGCCGAAACGCAGAATGTTGAAGAATATGCAGCAGGTAAACTGGTTGCTAAAAAATTAGACATGATTGCGTGTAACGATGTTTCTCGTGCTGATATTGGTTTTGCTTCGGATGAAAATGCGATGACTGTGTTCTTTGCTGAAAGCTACCATATGAAAAAGCGTGAGTTAGAAAAAGCATCTAAACAAGAAATTTCTCAACAGCTGGTTGAAGCTATTTCGGATGCATTACGCCGTAAATAAGCTTTGAGCTTAATAAAAAAACCGCGAATAAATCGCGGTTTTTTTATATGTCTTGGTTTAACAATCAAGGAATTTCATCTTCAAATTCAGGTTTAACCTGAACAATGAAGTCTTGACGGTTAAGACCACGCCACAACGCAAATGCTGTACCGATATAAATCGAAGAGTAAGTACCGACAAAGACACCCACAAACATTGCAACAGAGAACCAGTGTAAGCCATCACCACCTAAGAACATCATTGCAAGTACTACGAGCAATAAGGTCATTGAGGTATGAATAGTACGGCGTAAAGTCTCAGTTAAAGCAATATCCACGATTTCACGTGGAGTTGCACCGCGAATCTTACGGAAGTTTTCACGGATACGGTCTGAAACCACGATGTTATCGTTAAGCGAGAAGCCAATCACCGCAAGTACCGCAGCTAAAACTGTAAGGTCAAATGGCCATTGGAATAATGCAAATGCACCAATAATGATGATGATGTCATGGAATAAAGACATTACGGCACCCATCGCGAGTTTAAACTCAAAGCGAATAGTCACGTAGATCAACATTAAGATCAGCGCAAGAGCAACCGCTCCAGCCGAACGAACATAAAGCTCATTACCCACCTGACCACCTACAGAGTCCACTTTATGAACTTCGGCAGCATTATTTGGTAATTGCACAGCTTTGGTAATCGCGTTATTAAGATCTTCAACCTTAACTTCTTGTACCGGCATACGCACGAGTAAGTCTTTATTACTACCTAGCGTTTGTACTACCGCATCTTTAAAACCAGCTTTGTCGAGAGCCTGAATAACTTCAGACTGATTTGCTGGTTGCGCATAGTTAAGCTCGGCAGAAACACCACCTGTAAAGTCCAAACCTAAGTTAAGACCTTTAGTCGCGATAAAGAAAATACTCGCTAAAGTAATAAGGACCGAGAAGATTGCTGCTGGTTTAGCAATCTTCATGAACGGGATGATTTTTGCATCATCCGGACGACCATATTGTTTTGAAGGCTGTTGAGTCACTTTAGTCATCATAGATCTCCTTAAATGCTCAACTTTTTCAAATTACGGCGTTTACCATAAATGAGCTGTACGATTGCACGTGTTACTGTAATTGCAGTAAACATCGAACACACAATACCAATCATTAATGTTACGGCGAAACCTTTGATCGGGCCTGTACCAATTGCAAATAGAATGAATGCAACGAGGAACGTGGTTAAGTTCGAGTCAAAGATGGTGTTATAGGCTCGATCATAACCCGCCACAATGGCCTGTTTGGGTGAGGCACCCCATAGCATTTCTTCTCGAATACGCTCACATATCAGTACGTTGGCATCGACCGCCATACCAATGGTAATAACGATACCAGCAATACCTGGTAAGGTGAGGGAAGCCCCTATCCAAGACATCACGGTTAAAATCATTGCTAAGTTAAATACAAGTGCAAAGTTTGCAATTAAACCGAATACGCGGAAGAACACGACCATCCAGATTGCAACAAGTAAGAAACCGATTTGAGTAGAGAGTACACCTTTATCAATGTTTTCTTGACCAAGGCTTGGACCAACAACACGTTCTTCAACAAAGTACATTGGCGCAGCTAAAGCACCAGCACGCAGCATTAATGCAAGTTCAGATGCTTCTTGAGGAGAACTTAACCCAGTAATACGGAAAGTTGAACCTAAAACAGCTTGAACTGTTGCAGCGTTAATTACGACAGACTCGGTATATGGCGTACGAACTTCTGTTTGAGCACCAGTTTTTGGATCTGTAACGTAGCTAATCTTTTGCTTATTTTCGATGAACAATACCGCCATGCGTTTACCAACAGCATTACGGGTTGCATCTGACATGAGCTTACCACCAGCACTGTCGAGCGTAATATTTACTTCGGCACCGCCAGAGTCTTGGCTAAAGCCAGAACTTGCATTTTGAACACGTTCACCAGTCAAGATACGGTTACGTTGCAACAAAAGTTGACGACCGCTATCTAAAGATTGATAAGCAAAAACTTCTGTACCCGGAGGTAAAGGTTGACCGTTATATTTACCCGTATATGGGTCAATATATTGATCATTTAAGTCAGATACCAAACGGAATTCGAGGTTAGCAGTACGGCCTAAAACACGTTTAGCTTCTGCTGTATCTTGAACACCCGGTAATTCAACGACAATACGGTTGCTACCCTGACTTTGTACTAATGCTTCTGCAACACCAAGTTCGTTAATACGGTTACGTAGTGTTGTTAAGTTCTGATTGACTGCATATGCTTGAATTTCTTGACGGCGTACATCGGTATAAGAGAGTTTTAAGGTAGAACCTGTCGTGCTCGCTAATGCCTGTTGGGTATATTCATTACCATTACGACGTAAAAAATCCATTGCTGCATCACGATCAGCATTGTCAGCAAATTGAACAGTGATCACATTATTATTTAACGCAAGGTTGTTAAATTTAATTTTGTTTTCACGGAACTGACGACGCAAATCAGTTGCAGAGGTTTCCATACGTTGGGAAATGGCTTTGTCCATATCTACTTCTAGCAAGAAGTGGACACCACCACGTAAGTCCAAACCAAGTTTCATTGGTTTAGCCCCAATTTTTTGCAACCATTCTGGTGTAGTTGGTGCAAGGTTTAGGGCAACAACATATTGATCACCTAAGTCACGGCGTAATACTTCTTTTGCTTTTAACTGCGCTTCAGAAGAGCTGACACGCAAGAGGGCAGCATTATTTGTAAAAGTATTATCGTGGCTCGCAATATTTGCTGTTTTTAAAATTTGCTCTGCTTTTTGCACCACACTTTGATCAATTTGGGTACCAGCTTTGGCACCGGAAATTTGAACTGCGGGCTCATCCGGATATAGACTAGGCAGTGCGTATAATGTACTGACTACCAGAACAACCAGAATCAGTAAATATTTCCATGCAGGGTAACGCATTCGCTTTCTTCTTAAATGAAAAAGCCGTGCTAAAGCACGACTGTTTTATGATTAAAGGTTATTTAGAGTGCCTTCAGGTAATACAGAAATTACGCTGGCACGCTGAATTTTTACTTCTACACCACGGTTAAGTTCAACAACCGCATAGTCACCTTCAAGTTTGGTTACTTTGCCCATTAAACCACCAGCAAAAACAACTTCGCTACCTATACCTAAGCTTTCGATTAAAGAACGGTGCTCTTTTGCGCGTTTTGCTTGAGGGCGCCAGATTAAGAAATAGAAGATTGCAACGAATACAACAATCATCAAAATGTTTGGCAAAAGACCCGGGCTTTGGGCTGCTGCTGGAGCTGCATGTGCAGTAGAAATGAACAAGCTCATTTTAATTTCCTAAAGTTAAAAAATATGAGTCAGATACCTGACATAATCCTAATTCGTTTTGCAATTTACCTTGTCTTGCGGTTGAGCGCAAATCTCGCTTATTCATCGACAGGGCAAGGTGGAACTTCTAATCCGCGGCGGGCATAAAAGTCCTGAACAAATTCATCAAAAGTGCCATTATCTAATGCATCACGCATACCTTCAGTTAAACGTTGGTAATAACGTAAGTTATGAATGGTACCAAGCATAGACGCTAACATCTCTCCACATTTTTCAAGATGGAACAGATAAGCACGGGTAAAGTTCTTACATGTGTAGCAATCGCAGTGTGGGTCAAGAGGACCTTGGTCATGGCGATATTTACTATTACGAATACGTACCAGACCATCAGTGACAAAATAATGACCATTACGTGCGTTACGAGTCGGCATTACGCAGTCAAACATATCGACACCACGGCGCACCGCTTCAACGATATCTTCAGGTTTACCTACGCCCATTAAGTAACGAGGTTTGTCTTGTGGCATTTTGTTTGGAAGATAATCTAAAACTTTGATCATCTCTTCTTTTGGTTCACCTACAGATAAACCACCAATTGCATAACCATCGAAACCAACTTCAAGTAAGCCATTTAAAGATTCATCACGTAAATCTTCATACATGCCGCCTTGAATAATGCCGAATAAGGCATTTTTATTTTTAAGTTCATCGTGGTGATGCGTTTTACAACGTTTTGCCCAGCGCAAAGAAAGCTGTAATGATTTTTGTGCTTCTTCGTGTGTTGCAGGGTATGGTGTACATTCATCAAAAATCATGACGATATCAGAGTTCAATACATGCTGAATTTCCATTGAAATTTCAGGCGATAAAAATACTTTTGAACCATCAATCGGAGAGCGGAAAGTAACACCTTCTTCCTTAATTTTACGCATAGCGCCAAGACTAAATACTTGGAAGCCGCCAGAGTCGGTCAAAATTGGCTTATTCCATTTAATAAAGTCGTGCAATCCGCCGTGTTGCTTGATTACTTCAAGGCCCGGACGTAAATATAAATGGAAGGTATTACCTAAAATAATTTGTGCCTGAATATCTTCGATATCACGCGGCAACATGCCTTTGACTGTACCGTAAGTCCCCACTGGCATAAAAACAGGTGTTTCAACAACACCATGTTCTAAAGTTAAACGACCACGACGGGCACGACCCGACTGACCTAATTTTTCAAACTTCATCTAAAAATCCTGAACAATAGCAAGCAATACCGTAGGGCAGTGCAAGGGCGAAAAAACAGTTCGCTGCTAAATAGGGGCTGTAACATTATGAGCTTTAAAACGGGAAGACCAATTTAAAAACACAAATAGCCCTAAAAATAAGAGGGCTATTTTCCTTGATTCTGCCAAGTAGTTCTACTACTAAATGTAGCTGGCTATAAAATAGGTCAATTTTCCGATTGAATGAGCACTTTTTTATTTAGACTAAAAGTTAGGTTTATAGTCAAAATTGTCTGTAGCCAAATTATCGCGAAAAGGACGAATTGCTTTTTTAGATAACGTCATTGTATTGATCAGGTTGTTTGGGAACACTTCAATCTGGTTGTTAAATACTTCGACATTGCGGTTAAAAATGCTGATTGCCGCGCCAACATTTTCGTTTTGTTCCTGAATATCGTCCATCATTTTGCTATAAAGCGTATCTGCTTTTAGTTCAGGATAGTTTTCAACTACGACATTTAGGCTACGGATCAGCTCTTTGCTCATTTTTTCAATCTGCTGTAATTGAGCAATATCAGTATGATCGACATTTAAACTGAGAATTTGCTGACGTAAAGCAGTCACCTTTTCTAAAGTCGATTTTTCAAACTGAGTATATTGATTGAGTGTAGTTTCTAGTGCTTCAAGTGTTTTTACTTTTTGGCGTTCGAAATTTGCAACCTCTGCCCAAGCGCGTTTGGTCGCGTTAAAATAACGCACAATGTTGTTACGAATGTGGATGCCCCACGCAATCAGTACGATGAAAATCCCCAAGAAAATGAATAAGCCTTTCATTTTCACTCCTCTTATTTTTATTCTCTCATTGAACCTTTTAACTTCTTATTGTTTATAAGTTGCTAGTTCAGCACTACGAGAGATTTATTTAATTAAATTAAGCATGAATTGCTGAAATTTTTCATATTGCGGCATGGTCATGGTACGTAAATGTCCACGTAATGCTGGAATATCATGAATTTCACTACGTTTGCTGGTGGTTTGAAAAAGATCTTGCTCACCGAGATAACATAATATTTGCTCTTCATGATGATAAATTAAATCACCGGTAAAATGTTGAAAAAAATCATGAAGTTTTAAAGTTAAACTTGGACTAATTTCTTTAGCTAACTGGTGCTGGTCAGTACCGAAGATATTGAGCTCTTGGTTAATCAGAATATCAGTACTTTGCCATTCGCATAAGTATGGTTCAAAAAAGCGAGAACGTTGATTACTTACAGCAATACCTAAGGCTGGCATTTGAAAAATAAAAGCGCCCCATAGGTCTTTATGAATCTCTTTTACTATTTTTTTATCGCTGTTCTGATCTTGAAGAATAGGTAAATTATTTACATAGTGGTATTTAAATAGCAGGACTTGATGATCTGTAATGCCATCATTCCATGTCACTGAAGCAAACTCTGTAATTTCATTAGCTTCATTGCCTCGATTAAACAATGGGAAATATTGTTTTAGTCTGCTCAAGACTAAAATGGGTTGGGCTTGAATTGGTAGATAAGCTGGTAACTGCTGAAACTGTAGGCCATAACGTAAAGCAGTCATACGCTGCTCTAAATAGTGAATGACTTCGGTTAGAGGCTTTTGCGGTTCATAGAGCAAATAGGCTAGGAAACCAGTTAAAAATGCCCATAACAGACTCCAAATATATTGAATATGAGGATGAAAAAAATATCCAAATAATAGCGTCGTAATACTGCAAATACCTAACAAATACGGCAATACATTAACAAAACGAAGGTTATGGTCTTCACGCCATGGATGTAACGCGTTTAAGAGTTCTTGATCTGTTTGTGACTTTTGTCCCACGTCCCAAAGTCGAGCAATATTACGAAAGACCTGTGCATTTTTTTTACGTCTTATATGAAGTGCTTGTTTTACGGTATCAATTGGCATGAAGGTAATGGGATGATTATAATAAAGTGCTAAGCCTAGATTATCTTTTAAATTGAAAGAGATAAATAGAAATAAGTTTTAAATAAATAATTACTTTTATGACTTCGGAATTTGAGTTTCATCAATGAAATGCTGCAATATATTTGCAAACTGCTCAAACTCTGGCATTGAAAGTGTTTCTAGACATTCAGCAAGCTCACGTACACTAGTGCCATATAAACTTTGCTGACGTAAAAGATTTACATTACAGAGCCAACATAATGCAGATGTTTCAGGGTGTACATAGAAGTCCCCCGGAAAATTTTCCAACATTTTTTCTAATAATAACAAACGGTCAGGGCTTAGAAATTTTACTAAGTCCAACTCATTAATTCCACTTTGTTGGTATTTTTGATTAAAACGAATATCACTTGATTCCCAAGCTACTCCTAAGCGGCAAGCCTTTTGCTGTTGACTTGAAATGCTGACTCCGCGAACTGGAAAACTCTCTAAAATAACGCCGTATAAATCATAGCTAACATCTTTAAGTTCCCAACTGCCTTTTGAGTTATAGGCCATCTCTCGATTGATATAATGATATCTAAAAATTTTATAGGGATGAGTTGTTTCTCTTACTTGCCACTTGCCGTGTATTGCTATTAGGACGGAATTTTGTTGATTACCTAACTTAAATAATGGAAAAACTGAAGCAGGTGTGCCTTCTTCCGGCAAATTATCTTCGGTTGCAAATTTAAAATTATATTTATGTTCATAATAATAAGTTTGGATATCTTGAAGCAGACAATTAAGTTCGGCAGTCGATGCTCTATGATGAAAGCCATAAAAGATCGCAAGAATCGAAAAAGGGAAGAAATATATCGAAATAAAAAAGCCTAAAGCCATACAAACTAAGGCAAAGATTGTAGCATTCCAAAAAATATAATTTTGTATATCAAGCTGTTGTGTACCTGTCCAATTCTTTAATGAATGAATAAGCAACTCAGGTGGTAATTCCTGATTAAGTAAATTTCTTAACGCTTCAATATTTTTTAAAGTAATTTTGTTGTGCGTATTTTGATTATCAAAAGTATTTCGAACTTTCTGGAAGATAGGATTCATAAATTTTTTTATTAATTAAAATAGTATCTAGATCAGCTGGGTTAAACCTCGAATTAACTTATAGGTTTAACCCAGCTTTAATTTTTAAACTTCTAATTTATCAATCAGCATTGCATCGCCATAACTAAAGAAGCGATAGCGGTCTTTAACCGCATGTTCATAAGCAGCCAAAATATTGTCTCGATTCGACAATGCTGAAACTAACATGAGCAGGGTGGACTCAGGTAAATGGAAGTTAGTAATTAAACGATCTACGATACAGAACTCATAACCCGGATAAATAAAGATTTGCGTATCACCATTCCACGCTGCGATTTTTCCGCCGTGTGCTTGGGCTGCACTTTCTAAGGCACGTGTTGCAGTTGTACCAACAGCAATTACTTTATTGCCACGTGCTTTAGTCGCCAAAATTAAATCAATGGTTTCTTGAGGAACGTCGCACCATTCACTATGCATGACATGGTTGGTAATGTCGTCAGTGCGTACAGGCATAAAAGTACCTGCACCAACGTGAAGAGTCACAAACGTTTTTTTAATGCCTTTTTGATCTAACTTTGCTAACAACTCTTCGTCAAAGTGCAAGCTTGCAGTTGGTGCAGCCACACTGGCAATTTTTTCTGGGTTATGGAAAACCGTTTGATAGCGTTCAGTGTCAATTTCTTCTGCTTCACGGTTAAAGTAAGGCGGAATAGGTAACTGACCATATTGCTCAAGTACAGGTAAAATTGGCTGTGAAAACTCAACGACAAATAAGTTTTCGTGACGGCCACGCACAATCACAGGAATATTACTTGCACCGACAAAAAGCTCAGCCCCTGCTTTAGGCGAATTACTCGCTTTAATATGGCAATACGCTGTGGTGTGGTTCAGCATACGCTCAACCAAAATTTCAATAGCACCACCTGTGGCACGTTTTCCTTTAAGACGAGCTTTCATTACTTTGGTATCGTTGAGTACCAACAAATCACCTTCTTCGAACAGATCGATAATATCTGTGAACATGTGATCGTGATATTGACCCTTTGCGTCTAAATGCAATAAACGTGAAGCACTACGTGATTCGAGAGGGTAACGGGCAATAAGTTCATCGGGTAATTCAAAGGAAAAGTCAGACAGTTGCATATTTAGGAAAAAACACCGCAAAAATTGGGGCTAGTATAAACTTTTTCGCTTTTTTATGGCTGTGCTTCTGACCTAAATCATAAAAAATGTTTAAATGATCTAAAAGTGAACGATAATATTCACTTAGGATTTGACAAGTTTTACAAACGCGCTAATATACGCAACACAAACATACTTCCTCTCCCGAGGTGGTGAAATTGGTAGACGCGGCGGACTCAAAATCCGCTGTCAGAGATGACGTGTCGGTTCGAGTCCGACCCTCGGGACCATATTCAGAATCGTAAGATTCTACGAAAACCCCTAAACTAACGGCTTAGGGGTTTTTTGTTGGGTTAAAATAACTGCCTATCAATTATAATTTTATCTTTTATTGTTAATTCTTAATTTATAGAAAGTTTAGATCTCTTATGAAATTTCATTTGGGAAGAGATTTGTGAAAATAAGTGATGACCTATAATTTTGGTGGAATAAATAGATCTGTCCTTCATTCAAAGTCTTGAGCTGTAAATTTTGATTAGAATATAAAAGACAAGATAGGATATATGATTTAGGTAGGATTATTTTTCTACCTATTATTTAAAAATTAGAGAGTAAATGATGAATAAAAAAATGATAGGGGTAATCTTCGGATTAATCATTTTGATTTTTGGATATTTATACGCTTCGCCTTATATCGTCTTAAATAGTATTAAGAATGCATTGAAAGACAATGATAGTGAAAAGGTTTCTGCCTATATTGACTATACAAGCGTACGTCAAAGTCTGAAAGATCAGGTGAATGCTTATATGCTAAAAGAGATTACAACTAAAGAAACAAATGGTTGGGAAGCTTTAGGTGCAATGATGGCTTCAACTTTGGCCGAAAAGATGGTCGATGCGGTAGTAACACCTGAAGGTATGACATTGATGTTACAAGGTAAGGACCTCAGAAAAAGTTTAACTGGTAATATAGAAGATAAGCCTAAAGAAAGAACAGATCCTCCAAAGATAGAATACAGTACTCGATATTTATCAATGAGCATGTTTGAGGTAACTTTTAAAAATAAAGAGAATGGTTCGGATGTAAAAATCATTATGGAACGTGATGGTTTAAGCTGGAAAATAAAAAAGATTGTTTTGCCCATGGATGAGATAAAGCCTAAACAAAAAATAGAGCCAACAACAATTCCTACAGTAGAAAAAATACCAGAATCTGAAACTCCACAAATGATAGAACCAACGACAACATTTAATTTTTCTGGTGTACAGAAGGGGGCAAAACTTGAATCTTGTTATCATGATCCATGTTCAATTATTCGGGTTATGGAGTTCAAGTTAATAAAGCAAACACCCACTGAATCAAATATTGAGTTGACAGTTGTGGGTGGTAGTCGAGGCTGGGATGCTAAAAAAATAGAATGGAACCATGAAGCTCATAAAATCCAGATTCAATGCTCTATCACTAAGCCAACATTACAGATTGAAGATCAGGTAACAATAATACCTTTAAATGATTCTGGGGTGCCTGGGGTCTTATGGTCAGATGCCGAAACTTATATGCAAGCATGCCATAATTACACGGGGGATATGGGAGCTGGCATTCAACAATATGGTTATAATGTACAAGATAGTTAAATTATTAATAAAATAGTAATCTGAAAAAAGGCTAGTTTATTGGCCTTTTTTCAAACAATACTTTTAAAAATTCTGAACTCGCATTTCTAACATCTTACAACTCATCACCTTCAAATAATTGTTGTATTTTTCTAAAGCATACCCACTTTATGTATCTGAAAACCTTTAATTGAAACTTCACATTTCTATTTCGAAAAGAAAGTTGCTCTTTTAATGTACTGTGTTAAAGTTTGTATTAGATCATAATGATTATAAGTACATTTCTCAAAGAGCGGTTCCGACTAACAACGACAAAATCTGTGAGGCGGGCATGACACAGCGATTAGAACTACATCAGGTCGAGCAATTAAGTGCTTGTAGAATATCACTATTACTTGGATTAAATGCCGAGCAGAACTACATTGAGCAATTTTTCCGGTTTAGTGTTCGCCTGTTGAAGTGTCAAAAAGCTTTGCTCACTTTTAATCAGGAACCTTACTTTTGGCATCACTGTCCTGAAGGTATGACTGCCATTTCATTTAAACCTTCAAGACACTTAAAACAATGTTTTGCTAAACAACAGGTGATTCATCACGATCATCCTTCTTATCAAAATTTAATCAACTATTTAAAAGAGCTTAATATTGACTGTGGTCGTGCTTTAGCTGTCCATTTGGTACAACCCGACCAGACTTCTATGGGATTTGCAGTTTTCTTTGATGATGATGAAACCACTTTCGAAAATGATCAAATTCAGTTGTTGCTCGATTATTGTTCTAGTTTTATGCAACAAGTCGAGTTGAAATTTAATTATGAAGAATTAAATGAACTCTATGAGCAGCAAGTCGCGCTTAACTCGAGTAAAACAAAGTTCTTTTCTATTATTTCGCATGACTTGCGGGCGCCATTTCATGGCTTGTTAGGTTTCTCCGAAGTGTTAGCTAAAGAGCGTGAAACACTGGATGAGTCGAGTATTCAAAATATTGCTGACTATTTATACGACACTTCTCAATCGACCTATAACTTACTTGAAAGTTTGCTGACATGGGCGATGGCAGAGGGTGGACGTTTTGTTTATCACCCAATTAATTTCAAGCTTAGACAAGTCAGCAATATTGTTTGCGATGTGCTGCATACGTTGGCTTTAAAGAAAAATATTGAATTGGTAAATGCGGTTTCCGAAGATTTAAAAATCTATGCCGATATTAATATGATGACTTCCGTGATCCAAAACTTGGTGTCAAATGCATTGAAATTTACCGATGTTGATGGCTCTGGCAAAGTGTTCATTGAAGCGAAGCAAGTAGGCACAAATGTCGAAATCACTGTACGTGATACTGGTCTTGGCATGAGCGAACAACAAATGGCAAATTTATTCCATCCGCGTATTACAGCGAGCTTTAAGGGAACAGCAGGTGAAAAGGGCGCGGGATTAGGTTTAAGTTTATGTAAGCGGTTTATCGAGATTAATCAGGGTAAGATTAGTGTGAATTCGCAAAAAGGTATTGGAACGACATTTAAAGTTTTATTACCTTCTGCCCAAGAAGTTCCCGAGCTTCATGTAGAAGAACAAAACACATCAGAAGCAAAATTAGTTTAATCCCTTTTCCTATTACTACGTGAACTGCTATAACTAAAAAGAGAGTCTGAGGAAAAGAGCTTTTTTATATGAATGCGGAGCAGTTACAAAAAACATTGCGTGCTAGTCAATACGCGGAACAAGTTTTGGGGTTACATCAGGCTGTTTTAGAACAAGATTATCAATTAGATCAATTTGCTGCGCCGCTCTCAACTGATCAGATTTATCAATTTGTAGACACCACACTCGATGGCATTGCCGATGAAACAACTTGGATGCGTGCACTTCGTATACTGCGCAGTCGTTTAATGTTTCGTTGGATTTGGCAGGATGCCAATCAACTGACCGATGTTGTCACACTCACACGCGAACTTTCTGATTTTGCTGATGCCAGTATTTGTGCAGCAAAAGTTTTTGCTCGTGTAGCACTAGTTGCTAAACACGGCGAACCATTAAGTTATTCAGGCAAAGTTCAAGATTTGATTGTGGTTGCCATGGGTAAGCTTGGTGCACAAGAGCTTAATTTATCGAGTGATATCGACCTGATTTTTGCCTTTGATGAACAAGGTGAAACCAACGGCCGCAAATGCATTGATGTACAGCAGTTTTGTATTTTATGGGGACAAAAACTTATTTATTTACTTGAACATATCACCGCAGATGGTTTTGTGTTTCGAGTAGATATGCGCTTACGCCCTTGGGGAGATGGCTCAGCATTAGCGATTAGTCATGCAGCTTTAGAAAAATATTTAAGTCAGCATGGTCGTGAATGGGAACGTTATGCATGGATTAAAGCGCGTGTTGTGACTGGCGGTAAAGAAGGACAAGACTTATTAGAAATGACACGTCCTTTTGTCTTCCGTCGTTATGTCGATTACACCGCTTTTGCTGCTATGCGTGACATGAAAGCGATGATTGAGCGCGAAGTATTGCGCCGCCATATTGAGGATGACATTAAACTCGGGGCAGGCGGTATACGCGAAATTGAGTTTATTGTTCAGGTTTTTCAGCTGATTTACGGCGGGTCTAAACGTGAGTTACAAGACCGTCAGTGTTTGGTTAGTCTAGAGCATATTGGTGAGGCAGGTTTGTTAGAAAAACAAGCCGTATTAGAGCTTGAAGATGCTTACCTGTTTTTACGTCGTGTTGAACATGCGATTCAAGCGCTCAATGATCAGCAAACGCAACTATTGCCAGAAGAAGTTGACCTAAGACAACGCATTATAGATACCTTAGGTTTTGCGAGTTGGGATGAATTTATTGATGTTCTTAATGAGAAACGTCAAAAAGTAAAAGTTCAATTTAAGCAACTCATTGAAGATACCAGCTCTAATGCAGCAACCGAGAACTTTGGACAGTTAGAACAACAGCTAGATGAAGTGCTAGATGACAATGCTAAAAATCTGATTCATGAGTTCTGGCATGGCCATGCACTTAAAAAACTTCCTTCAAATGCTGTGCAACGCTTGAAAACGTTTTGGCCTCATTTGATTGAAGCGATCTTACAGTCCGAACAACCACAAACTGCATTATTGCGTTTAATGCCGCTGATTGAATCGGTTATGCGTCGAACCGTGTATTTGGTGATGCTGATTGAAAGTAAAGGGGCATTACAACGCTTAGTGAAAATGGCGACGGTGAGTCCGTGGATTTGTGAAGAGCTAACGCAATATCCGGTGCTACTGGATGAATTTTTGTCGATGGACTTTGAATTACCAAAGCGTAAGGATTTGGAAGACTCATTACGTCAGCAATTGCTTCGCATCGAAATTGATCAGGTCGAAGATCAAATGCGGGTACTTCGCTTGTTTAAAAAGAGTAATGTGCTCACGGTCGCTGCAAGTGATGTATTAGCTGAAAGTCCGCTCATGAAGGTGTCCGATGCATTAACAGATATTGCTGAAGTGAGTGTTAATGCAACTCTCCATTTAGCTTATCAGACCGTAGCAAAACGTCATGGTTACCCAAAGGATGTTGAGGGAAAACGTTGCTCTCTTGACTATAAAGCCTTTGCTGTTATTGGTTATGGCAAAGTGGGTGGCATTGAACTGGGCTATGGTTCTGACTTGGATCTTGTCTTTATTCACTATCTAGATGAACAAGCCGACACTGATGGAACCAAGGCGATTACTGGCTTTGAGTTTGCTATGCGTGTTGCTCAAAAGTTTATGTCACTCATGACCACTCAAACGCTTGATGGCCGCGTCTATGAAATTGATACACGCTTAAGACCCTCAGGTGAGGCTGGTTTATTAGTGACCAGTCTGAAAGCCTATGAACACTATCAGTTGAAAAGTGCATGGCTTTGGGAGCATCAGGCACTCGTTCGAGCACGCTCTATCGCTGGTGATGAAACGCTTTGCCAAAAATTTGAAATATTTCGCCGCGAGATATTGACTCAATCTAGAGATGAAGCTTATGTTCGTGAAGAAGTGTTGAAAATGCGTCAGAAAATGAAAGACCACTTAGGTTCGTCTTCTGAACAAAAAAAACATGGTATTTTTCATTTAAAACAGGACGCAGGTGGTATCGTAGATATCGAATTTATGGCACAGTATGCTGTACTTGCATGGAGCGGGACGAAACCAGATCTCGCCCATTATTCTGATAATGTAAGAATATTAGAAGATGCTGCTAAAGCAGACTGCTTATCCAGTGAAGATGCCACAGCATTAATTCGAGCCTATCTTAGTGAACGTGCCGAAAGCCACCGCTTAGCCCTTGCGAATCAATCCATGCAAGTCAGCGCAGCGGACTGGCGTAGTACCCGTGCGGTCGTTTGCAATTTATGGCAAAGATTAATAGACCCAACCGCCTCGGTTGAGTTGGATAGTGAATGATTTTATAACAATTTGGAGTGTTCCATGAATTTGGCTGATCGTGATGGTTTTATTTGGCAAGATGGAAAATTAATTGATTGGCGTGATGCAAAGATTCACGTTTTAACCCATACATTACACTACAGTATGGGCGTATTTGAGGGTGTTCGTGCTTATGAAACGCCTAAAGGTACTGCAATTTTCCGTCTCCAAGACCACACAAAACGTTTGTTAAATTCAGCAAAAATTTATCAAATGAAAGTGCCGTATGATCAAGCAACGCTTGAACAAGCACAAATCGATGTTGTACGTGAAAATAAATTAGCTTCTTGCTATTTACGTCCGCTTATTTGGATCGGTTCAGAAAAACTAGGTATTGCTGCAACAAATAACACCATTCATGCCGCTGTTGCTGCATGGGCATGGGGTGCATACCTTGGTGATGAAGCAATGGCGAAAGGTATTCGCGTTAAAACTTCATCATTTACTCACCATCATCCAAACGTGACCATGTGTAAAGCAAAAGCATCTGGTAACTACACGTTGTCAATTCTTGCTCACCAAGAAGTTGCACACTCTGGTTACGATGAAGCAATGCTCATGGACCCACAAGGTTATGTATGCCAAGGTTCTGGCGAAAACGTATTCTTGATTAAAGATGGTGTTTTACATACTCCAGATATCGCTGGCGGTGCACTTGACGGTATTACACGTCAAACTGTGATGACGATTGCTAGAGATCTTGGTTACCAAGTTGTTGAACGCCGTATTACTCGTGACGAATTCTATATTGCAGACGAAGCATTCTTCACAGGTACTGCTGCTGAAGTAACACCAATTCGTGAATACGATGACCGTCCAATCGGTTCAGGTACCCGTGGCCCAATTACCACTGAAATCCAAAAAACTTACTTTGATGCAGTTCAAGGTAGAAATCCGAAATATGAACACTGGTTAACTTACGTAAAATAAGTTAATCCGCTAACATGAAAAGGCGAACATTGGTTTCGCCTTTTTATTTTTTGGTTAGGGAGTTTTTATGCATATTGTCTATGTCTCTGATGGTAAAGCAGGGCATCGCTCACAGGCTTTAGGTTTATTTCAGGCGATGCAAAGACAGCAGGCAAATGCAACTTTTGAAGAAATTTCTATTAATGACTTGCCTATTTTTTCTCTAATCAAAGCACTTTTCTTTTCAAAAAATACTCTATTTGAACAAGCACCCAATTTTATATTTGGGGTCGGGAGCCATACGCACTTTCGTGTCTGGTTACTGGGTAAAATTTTTAAAAAAGCCAAGACCGTTATTTTAATGAAGCCAAATTTACCTATTGCTTGGTTCGACTATGCTGTGATTCCAGAGCATGACGGTATTCCGGCAAATAGTCACGCTATTGTTACACGTGGTGCATTAAATCCCATTCGTAATGAAAATCGCCATCAAGCAGCCAGAATTTTAATTGCTTTGGGTGGTTCATCTAAACGTCACCAATGGAACCAAGAAAAAGTATTATTGTCTGTTCAACAAATTGTTGCGCATAATCCAGGCTCTGAAATTATTCTGACGACCTCACGACGGACTCCAGCCGGTTTTATAGACATTCTAAAACAACAAAGTTCCGCCAAAAAATTACAGATATGTCCGGTTGAGCAAACACCTCAAGGTTGGATTTTTGAGGAAATGCAAAAAGCAGAAGCGGTGTGGGTAACAGAAGATAGTGTTTCTATGATTTATGAGGCACTTACTGCGGGTTGCCGAGTCGGTGTGATTGCTATTGATCGTTTGAAAGAGGATAGAATTACGCACTCGATTGATCAAATGTTAGAATCACAATTGATTTCACAACAGACATGTGTTGTACAGTTACCACAACCTTATGCTTTTAAAGAAGCAGACCGTGTGGCAACATATCTTTTAGCGAAATAATGAGTTTGGCATTGTGATTTATATCCTGATTTTACTAGTTTTGCTTATCGTGTTATTTAGCTATAAGTATGCGTGGTGGAAGCCAGCAGTGGATTGGAACCGACCACGTGTATTGATGTATCACATGGTGCGAGACCATATTGACGGTGCCAAATTTAACAAACTTCGGGTGAAGCCCGTTGAGTTTGAAAAACAGGTCGCATGGATGAAAGCGCAAGGTTTTCACTTTGTTACTATGCAAGAACTACAAGAGAATTGGGGGAAACACCCAGCCAAAACAGTTGCCATTACTTTTGATGATGGTTATTTAGATAACTTACAAAATGCTTATCCAGTTTTAGAAAAATATCAGGCGAAAGCAACGATCTATGTTGTGGTTGATCGTCATGATCGGGATTGGTCAACCTATAAAAAAGAACATCACAATAGTGGTGAACTCATGCGTGAAGCTAAGTTGAATGATGCTCAAGTCAAGCAACTGGCAGACAGTGGGCTCATTGAAATTGGTTCACATACGTTAACGCATGCCAATTTAAGTAAGTTGGATGATGCAGACTGTTTAAAAGAACTCACTGATTCAAAGCAACAGCTTGAACAATTGACTGGGAAACCTGTGACCAGTTTTGCTTATCCGTTTGGGATTTATTCAGACCGAGATGTCAAATTGGCAAAACAGTCAGGGTATAACAATGCGATGACTACAGTGGAAGGCATTGATGGCGAACAGCCAGACTTTATGCAACTGCAACGTATAAAAATTAGCGGTAAAGATTCATTATTTGCTGTCAAGCTTCGTTTAAAACTTGGTAAGCGTGAGGGATAAGCATGAAAATTACGCTTGTGATGGCTGGCGATGAAGAAGGCGGTTTAGAGAAACATGTGGTCGAACTGGCGCACGGTTTGCAGCAACATGATCATAACGTTACTGTTATAGCACATGAAAAATATCATGATCGTTTACATACCAATTTTATTGCGGTCGATTTAAGCAAAAGTCGTCGAAATCCCTTTGTGTTGTACCAGTTGTATAAAGCGATTAAGGGATCAAGTGCCGATATCGTACATGTGCATGGAAATAAAGCTGCTGCAATGGTGGCTTCAGTCATGTCATTTGTACAAGTGCATACGGTTGCGACGCTACATAGCCGTAAAAAGAATACGAAAATGTTTAAAAACTATGAAGCCGTTATTACCGTAAGCCCAAATGCTGCGGAAGTGCTGGATCATCCAAATAAAGTGGTGATTTTAAATGGTATTGATTTACCAAAAGCGTTGCCATCGATTGCAAAACATCAGCCACCAGTTGTTTTGACCATTGGGCGGCTTGTCCCTGTTAAGGGATTTGATATTTTAATTGAGGCGTGGAAAGAGATTTCAGGTGCCGAGTTATGGATTGTGGGTGATGGTTTTGAGCAGGAAAAACTGCAAAGCTTGATTGCTAGTCACCAATTACAAAATCAAATTAAATTATTGGGTCATCGAACAGACATTTATCAACTGCTACAACAAGCCAGTTTATTTGTGATGTCATCTCATTATGAGGGCTGCCCATACACGATGGTTGAAGCTTTGCTGTGTAAGGTACCAATGATCTCAACAGCAGTGGGTGCTATGACCATGGTACTGCCTGAGAAATATTTATGTCCACCGAATGACGTTCAGGCTTTACATCGATTGATCGAACAGACTTTACAGAATTTGCCAGAAGTACAGCAAGATTTTGAATCGGTTTTTCAGTTTGCCGAACAGCATTTAGTTTTAGATGGCATGATTGATAATACGGTCAAAGTCTATCAATCATTGCTTTCAGCATAGGATGATGGATTGATGACACAACAAAAAACTTTCATCCTGGCGTTGACTGATGGTAAAGCAGGCCATGAAACTCAAACTCAAGGAATAGTGCAACTACTGAATCAACAACAAGATTATCAGGTGGAATGGGTTCAATTAAATCTACCTAACAAATGGTTGTATCGTGTTCTGAAGTTACTGATCAAGTTTTCAATAAATACGCAGTGGCTGCGTTATTTTCTTGATGCCCAAACCCTAAGCGCATTAGAGCAGAAACAGGTTGCTTATATTGTATCGGCAGGGGGAAACACTCTACTTGCCAATCTACTGCTCAAACAACATTTATACAAAGATCAGTCTGTGAAAAATTTGGTCGCGAGTTCATTACGGGGGATTCGCGCTGACTTATTTGATGTTGTATTTACCATTCATGAACAGCAAGCCGTTTTGCCTCATTATTTTTATTATCCAATTGCACCGAATAAAATGAGTGCTTTACCTCTAACATGCGAACAGGCACGAGAACATTTGGGTATTCAAAATGCTGAGCAAGCGATTGCAATTTTGATTGGTGGTGACACCAAAACAGTAAAAATTGGTGAAGCGGCGCAATGGGCAACTGTTTTACAAGAGGTTCGAAAGCAATATCCTACAGCGCGATTGCTACTGACAACATCACGAAGAACACCGATTACTTTTGAAAAAGAATTACAGCAGCTTGCTGAGCAGTATGGTATTTTTCAGCCCCATGACCAGTTAACATGGGTAGCACAAGGGCAAAGCTGTGATATCAAAGATTATATTAAAGCGGCTAATTGGGTGTTAGCTAGTCAGGATTCAACTTCTATGATTGCCGAAGTTATAATGTCTGGCTGTCCATTAGTAATTTTCTATAATGAGAATGATATGCATGATCAGGATATCAAAAAGCAGCTATTCTTTTTGAAAAAGAAATTATGGATTGCATTATTTGATCAGTTTACAGTACAAAATTTTGATCAAATGTTGCAAGATCTGGAGATGAAAGACCATGCAAAAGAGATTTTTTTCAAACTAAAGAAAAATTTATCTAGTCATAGAATTTAATTAATATTTTCAAATGTTATTATTTAATAAGTAATTTTAATTTAAGTGAATGTTGTTATGAAAGTTATAAATACTGTTTATGGGGATGCAACGGGTGGTCGTTGGCAAGCCATGTTGAACATATCTGATACATTGGAATTGAATGGCCATCAGGTTGTTCTGCTACGTGGTGAGGAAAATAAACACCTTAGTAGTGGTTCACGTCCAATTTATGTCATTCCTAATACTGGTTTTTATAGTATCAATGCTGCTTTAAAAGTTAGAAGTTTTTTACAAGAACAACAACCAGATGTAATTATTGCACATAGCGGAAAAGCTGTCTGGCTATTTAAAAATGCTCAGATCGGGATGTCAAGAAAGATACCTGTTATTGCTGTTAACCATAGCCATAATGTAAAAAGGACAATCAGAGCTGATGCATTTATTCATATCACACCTCATATTCAAGAGTTGGTGAAATATCTATTAACAGCGAAGCAAAAATCAACAAAAATGCATCGGGTGATTTCTAATCTGATGCATCTGCCAAAGGAGCCGGCACTTCCTCAACCTTTACGAAACCCCGTTACTATAGCAATGCTAACCCGCATGATTCCAAATAAGGGTGTCCATGTTCTGATTGAAGCTATTCACTTATTGAATCAAAAAAATATTCAGGTTAAAGCAATACTTGCTGGTGATGGAGAAAATAAAGCCGAATATGAAAAAATGGTTCAGGATTTCGGTATTGAACATTTGGTTCAATTTCCTGGATGGGTAAATGAGCAGCAAAAAATCGAGATTTACCATGCAGCAGATATTATGGCAATTCCTTCTCTAAATGATATTCAGCCACTTGGAATACTTGATGCTTTTGGTTGGGGAAAGGTTGTGTTGAGTAGTGATCATGTTGGCCCTTTACAAGTATGCAAGCATCGTGAAAATGCCTGGGTTACCAAAGTAGGTGATTCTCAGGATTTGGCAAATGGCATTGAGTATCTAATCAAAAACCCGGATTTTGCGTTACAGCTCGCACAGCAAGCCAAGAAAGAAGCATTAGAAAAGTATTGCTTTGAACAAATTGCAAAAGAGCATAACGATTTTATCCATGATGTTTATCATTACTATAACTAGTTGATTAGATGGATTAACTATTTTTAGAAAGATATTATAGTGAGTGCAAAAAATCTTAAATGAAGATATTTAATCAATTCAGAAGGGTAGACCGCATAATATCTATTAATATCAGCAAACTTACTCTGCAGGTTTTCTTTAGATGCCTGTTATCGGTATACCCTATTGTATAAAAGTAAGTATATAAAAAATGGAATGAGTTAAGCTTATTATGAGCTGATAATTTTTTAACTGTTAATTGAAATGGTAACTATATTGTTTTTAAGGAATAAAGTAAAAATAATTCAGATTTTTACTAGATGTGAGTATATTAAATGCAGCCTTTAGTTTCGGTAATTATACCTTGCTATAATCATCGCCAGTATATTCTTGATAGTATCAAATCTGTTATAAATCAAAATTATAAAGCTATTGAACTCATCGTTATTGATGATGGTTCAAAAGATGATTCATTTGAGGAAATAAAAAAAATAGAGTCAGAATGTCGAGGAAGATTTAAACGGTTCGAATGTTACACACGTGAAAATAAAGGTCTGAGTGCGACACTAAATGAAGCAATACAATGGTGTCAGGGAAAATATGTATCTCTGATTGCGTCAGATGACATAATGTTCCCTGAGAAAACATCCAGACAAGTCGAATACCTTGAAAATACTCCTGTTATTGGAGTATTTGGTGCAGTAGCAATTATTGATGCGAATGGAAATGCAGTTACTAAGAGAATCTCTAATAAGACATCATTTTCATTTGAAGATATTATTCTAAATAAGCATGATTTGCCTGCATGTACACAAATGCTTCGTTTGAGTACTTTAAAAGATGTAAATGGGTATGATGAAAGTATAAAAGTTGAAGATTGGTACTTGTGGTTAAAGCTAACAAAGGATGACGAAAGACTCCACTATATACCAGAAGTCTTTTGTGGTTATAGGGTACATGACTCTAACTTTTCTCATAATGATTTAGCAATGTATAATGATATGAAAAAAATCATACAAGACTATAAATGTCATTTTTTATATCCTCTGGCTGAATATAAAATTAATAGACAAATAACAAAAGCACTTTTTAAAATAAATAAATCTTTTTCTGGATATTTATGGCTAAAAGTAAGTAACTGGTTTAGATATTATTTATTGAAGTTGAAAATCTGGAAATGAAGAAAATACTTTTTATCGTTGATAACTTAGGTAAGGGTGGTGCTCAAAGCATTACATGTGCTCTGGCGAACTTTTTAAGTCGCTCTTCATTAATAAAAGTCACAGTTTGTGCACTTGATAATACGAATCAGGAATGTCATCTTGAACCATCAGTTGAACTTATTAGTCTAAATATTCGCTATGATTTTTCTTATGGTAAATTGTGGAAAAGGAAAACTTTAAAAGAAGCTGAACAGGTTATGGTTGAAGAAAAAATTAATAACAGGAATTATAGTTTAATTATTTTAGGATTTCACAATGGATATTATCTTTATGACTATCTTAGACAAAAAGATAAAATCTGGTTTTGGGTACATGGGGAGATATTAGAGAGAAGACCTTTTAAAGATACTTGGGGGCGGTTGCGTAGTTATTTACGTTACGAACGTCATAAAATTTATTTTAAACAATTACTTAATGGGAAAAGAATTGTTATTGTCAGTAAGCATCTCGAAGAAGCATATAAAAAGATCCTAGAATTATCAGAGTTTGTAACAATTCCAAATGGTATTGAATTACCAGAAAACACAAACCGTTTTAATTCAAAAAAATGGGATATTTTATTTTTAGGCCGCTTAGTGAATCTTAAGCAGGTTGATCATACTATTATGGCGTTTTATAAAGCAAATGTGAGTGGAAAGCTCGGAATACTAGGTGAGGGTCCTGAAATTTTACCTTTAAAAAGTTTAGTGAGTAAATTAAATATACAGGATCGTGTAGATTTTCTTGGCTGGTCTAATAGTCCGCAAGATTTTATATGCCAATCTCGTTGTGTGGTTATGAGCTCATCAAGTGAAGGAAGCCCAATATCTTTATTACAGGCATTGAGTTTAGATATACCAATAGTAAGTTATAACTCAAGTAGCAGTATCGCATTACTCTTTAATAACCCGATTATGAACCGTTATCTAGTTCCAAAAAATGACATAGAGAAATTAGCCATTGCTTTAAAAGAATGCGTTAATCATCCTTATGACATACCTAAAAAAGTCAAAAGTACTATAGATATGGAAACGATGGCTAAGACTTTCATGAACTTGGCTCGGGATTAGATTCATGAATTTTATTTATGATCGGCATTTCCTTTAAGTACCATATAAATTAAAGCAACAAAAATGAGCAATGCACCAACCAAGCTACTTACACAGAAAAATAAAATACGTTGATTTGTAGTCATGTTAAATAATTCATTTGCAAGAATATAGCGCATGAAAAACCATTGTGCGAGGGAGAATACAATCACGACTAAAGCATGTCGACGTACATCAGGGCGCATAGCCATATAGCTGACCTCTTAATTGAAAGCAGCCTATTATGCCACTGACGTACTTTTTCGCAAAGCATAGCTTATGAAAACTGAATGTTTGTTTGATTTTCTCAATTAAAAAACCCTGCATAAGCAGGGTTTTTTAATTTGAAAATCTAAAAATTATTTAGATTCTTCAGCTTTTGGCTTTTCACGTAAGCGGATGCCCAAGTCACGAAGCTGGTTCGCTTCAACAGGAGCAGGTGCTTGAGTAAGTGGACATTCAGCAGTTTTCGTTTTAGGGAATGCAATAACGTCACGAATTGAAGTCGCGCCAGTCATAAGCATTACTAAACGGTCAAGACCAAATGCCAAACCACCGTGAGGAGGAGCGCCATAACGAAGTGCGTTAAGTAAGAAGCTGAATTTCTCTTCTGCTTCTTCATCAGAAATACCAAGCGCTTCAAAAATCGCTTTTTGCATTTCTAATGTGTAAATACGAAGTGAACCACCGCCAACTTCAGTACCATTCAATACCATGTCGTAAGCAACAGAAAGTGCTTCGCCTGGATTGCTCTTCACGTCTTCTACGCTAGATTTAGGCAATGTGAATGGATGGTGAACAGAAGTCCATTTGCCATCGTCAGTTTCTTCAAACATTGGGAAGTCAACAACCCAAAGTGGAGCCCACTCACAAGTTGAAAGATTCAAGTCATGACCAATCTTGACACGAAGCGCACCCATTGCATCATTTACAACTTTAGCTTTATCAGCACCGAAGAATACGATATCGCCATCTTGCGCGCCAACACGTTCCAACAGCTCAAGTACGATCGGTTCAATGAATTTCACGATTGGAGATTGAAGACCTTCAATTCCTTTAGCGAGTTCATTAACTTTGATGTAAGCCAAACCTTTTGCACCATAGATGCCAACGAATTTAGTGTATTCATCAATTGCACTACGTGGCAATGATGCTGCACCTGGAACACGTAAGGCAACAATACGGCCTTTAGGATCTTTTGCAGGGCCAGCAAATACTTTGAACTCAACTTCTTGCATTAAGTCTGCAACGTCAACGAGTTTTAACGGAATACGCAAATCTGGTTTGTCAGATGCATAGTCACGCATAGCTTCGCTATATGGCATACGGCGGAATTTTTCAAATTTTACGCCAAGCAAGTCATTAAATAATTTAATAGTCATGCCTTCCATCAAATCCATGATTTCATCGTCATTTAAGAACGATGTTTCAATGTCGATTTGAGTGAATTCTGGCTGACGGTCAGCACGTAAGTCTTCATCACGAAAACATTTCGCGATTTGGTAGTAACGATCGATACCACCCACCATCAATAATTGTTTAAACAATTGCGGTGATTGTGGAAGTGCGTAGAAGCTACCATTTTGTACACGGCTTGGTACTAAATAGTCACGTGCGCCTTCAGGAGTTGCACGAGTTAAAATCGGAGTTTCAACGTCTAAGAAACCGTGATCGTCTAAATAGTTACGAATCAAGTTAGTTACTTTAGAACGGAAACGTAAACGATCTAGCATTTCTGGACGACGGATGTCCAAGAAACGATATTTTAAACGGTGTTCTTCTGACACGTTAATCGTGTCATCATTTAACGGGAATGGCGGAGTTTCAGAAGCAGCAAGAACTTCGATTTCTTTGCCTAAAACTTCGATTTGACCACTCACCATATTTGGGTTTTCAGTACCTTCATAACGGCGACGAACACGACCTGTAATTTTTAATACATATTCAGAACGTGCTTTATCTGCAGTTGCAAATGCTTCTGGAGTATCTGGGTCAATAACCACTTGAACGAGACCATCACGGTCACGCATATCAAGGAAAATAACACCGCCATGGTCACGGCGACGATGTACCCAACCGCATAATGTAACGGTTTGGTCGATTTGGGCTTCAGTTAAAGAGCCGCAGTAATGAGTTCGCATCATGATGAAGATTATCCAAACTATATTGGCTGAAAAGACGGATGCGTAAACCGCGCACCGTCAAAAAAGTAAGTTTTCGATTATGCCCTGTTGAATGGCATGCGACAAGAACTAGATCAAAAAACAGCTATAATTTAGCTAAAAATGAGCAATTTGGCAGCAAGTTTACCCATTAGCCCATTCTTTGTTGCCGATCTAAAAACAAGAATAATAAGCATCCTAAACTGAAAGTACTTAACCAACCTTGCATGAACTCATTAATAGATCGACCTGTAAAATAATAGGTGTCGGTATGCCAAACCTCATGAGGAATGTAGCGGGCATAATCCCAAAAAGAAAATAAGCCCAAAAGGGTAGATAAAATAAACAATGACCATGCAAAAATTTTAATTTTATGACTTATTTTCCAGTGCTGTTTATGTTTTTGATAGTAATGAATACTCATCCAACCTAAAAATGGTAATGCTAGAGCAGAAGAACCGAGTTGAAGTAGACGGTGCAAAGGATATGGACGACCAAACAAGTGAACCGTTTGGGATAAGAAATCTTGGAAGATGAATGTTCTAAAGTCAGAGTGGGTAAGACCATCCCAAATGAGATGAGTGGCTATCCCGATAATAAGTGCGAATATAATTCCAATAAAAAACTGGATAAAACGTTTAAAAGAGCCTAATTTCAAATCATGCTGAATACCAAAAAAACGGTAAACAACAGGCCGATAAAGTAAATACCAAATAGCACAGAACAATAAACCTAATGCAAGGTTTGGGTAGAGCAAACCTTTCCATTGATGAGTCAGCATACTGGACTGAACTGTAAATAAGCGGTAAAGGTCAGGTGTCATACTGCCAATAGCGAGTGCAGCAATAGGCAGTGTGTTTCGACTTAGTTTAGCAATCGGTGGGGCGATAACAGCATGAGAGATTGTAAAAGGCATTGGAAAAGGAAGCTTCTCACATCATCAAAACAATGAGTCTAACGAAACATACCTACGACTAATGTTTTTTATTGCAAAACGTTTGGAATGTTATAATATAACAAAAAAATATGGGTCATTGACTATGCAGCTCAAAACACAGCTTTTTGTTCTCTCATTATTATCATTTTCTATTCAGCAAGTGATGGCAGCAGATGAGACAAATACTAAGGAAGAGAAACCTGCCGAATTGGCAACAATTACGGTTAAAGCAGAACCTACAGCACCACCTAAGAATACGTCTTTGGCAGAAGGGGCAACCAGTATTGGTAATGCTTTAAATGGTCAGGCAGGGGTTTATTCAGCTCAATATACGGGAGGGGCGAGTCGTCCTGTCATTCGTGGTCAAGATGGTACACGCGTCAAGATCGTACAAAATGGTGGCGATGTAATGGATGTTTCATCTGTATCGCCAGACCATGCTGTTACGGTTGATCCAAACTCAGCCCAAGATATTCAGATATTAAATGGCGCTGAAGCATTACTATATGGTGCAGGCTCAGTCGGGGGACTGGTGAATGTTGTTGATGAAAAAATTCCAACCAGCATGCCAGATAAGGGCTATCAAGGAAAAGCTGGTGTTCGCTACAACTCAGGTAGTGATGAGCTACTTTATTCAGGGCAAGCGACAGTCGGTTTAGGGGATCATGTTGCGCTACGTGTTGGTGGTTTAAAGCGCGATGCCAATGACTATATTTTGCCTAAAGATTTACAAACAGATGAGCGTCGTCAGGACAGCACTTTTGCCGACTCTAAAAACTATAATGCTGGACTGTCTTGGATTGGTGACCGTGGATTTATCGGTGCATCATTTAGCCAACGCCATGATCAATATGGTATTCCTGCTGATAATGAGCTTTTTGGTTCATGTGAACGTGATGGCTTGCATCTGGTGTGTGGAGCAGGTGATTCAACCGATCATGAGCATGATCACGAACATGATGCTTCATGGATTAATCTCAAAGAAAAGCGTTATGACTTAAAAGGTGAGTTAAAAGACCCATTTGCAGGTTTTGCTAAAGTTGCAGCGCAAGCAAGCTATACCGATTATCAACATGAAGAAATGCATAATACTGATGTCGGAACAACCTTTAAAAGCAAAGGGATTGATAGCCGAGTTACATTAGAAAATAATGCTTGGGCTGGTTGGACAGGGCAAATTGGCGCGCAATATACCCAACAAAAACTGAATATTGTTGGTGATGAGTCCATTATGGACCCAAGCAAAACCCAACGTTATAGCGTATTTGGTTTGCAACAAAAACAAATCAATAACGTCAATCTTGCTGTTTCTTCTCGTGTTGACCATCAAACTATCGACATTGAGTCAGATCAAAAGAATTACACGGGTACTGGATATTCGGTTGCTGGTACAGCAAGCTGGGAATTTATTCCGCAATATAAATTGTCCCTCACAACTTCACACCAAGAGCGTTTGCCATTTGCTCAAGAATTGTATTCGGACGGTATTCATATGGCGACCAATACCTATGAGTTGGGTAATGATGACCTTAAGAAAGAACGCTCAAATAATGTTGAGTTAGGTTTGCACTTTAATAATGACCTTTTAAAATACAACGTAAGCGTGTTCCATAACCGTTTTGATAATTTCATTTATGCCAATACTTTGGATGAGTTCCAAGGCTTCCGTCTTATTCAATATAGCCAAGATGCAGCGAAGTTCTATGGTGTCGATGCTGACCTAAGCTACCAAATTTCACCTGTATATAATTTAGGGTTATTTGGCGATTATGTTCGCGGCAAAATTGATAATGAAAATGCACCACGTATTCCTGGTGGACGTTTAGGTACTAAAGTCAAAGCAGATTTTGGTGATGGCTGGGATGCTTCTGCCGAGTATTATCATGTGTTTAAACAAGATGATATTGCTAATTATGAAACCAGAGGGCAGAGCTATAACATGCTGAACTTGGGCGTTGGATATAACGGGAAATATAGCAACATTGGTGATTACCGAGTGTTCCTGAATGCCAATAACTTGTTAGACAGCCGTATTTATCAACATGAGTCTTTCCTTGCAAATGTTCCACAAGTCGGACGTAATTTTACTGTAGGTGTAAACTTTAGTTTCTAAGGCCTAACACGAAACTAAACTTGAAAAATCAAGCTAAAAGACCTAATTTGAAATGATCAAGTTAGGTCTTTTTTATGCGTATTTTTCAGCGAATTCATCAAAAAATAAATTGGTCAGGGCGTCGTTATATGGCGGTATTACTTTGCGTTGTTGCTATTGCATATGTTGCATCGGCAATTTACCACACAGTAAAACCATTACCACAGGGCATTAACTTTAGTGGCAAGCTTAGACATGCCGATGTCAAATTTTTAGCAGATAAAACCTATCTGGATGCCAATGGTCAGCAGAAGCTTGATCAGCATATTTTTGATGAAATCTTAAAAATGATTGATGAGGCAAAGACTACGATAGTGGTCGATATGTTCTTGTTTAATTCAGAAGTCGGTGATTCAAAAATAAAGCAAAGACCATTGATGCAAGAGCTGACTGATGCATTAATCAATAAAAAAAGACAAAACCATCAAATTCAGATTGTATTGATTACTGACCCGATCAACTCAGTTTATGGTGGTTTAAGGCCTGAACATTATCGTCAATTACGTCAAGCTGGTGTCGATGTTATCGAAACAAATCTGGCTCCTTTACGAGCGTCGAATCCACTTTGGTCAGGTTTTTGGTATATCTGTTGTCAGAATGTCGGAAATAATCCAGACAAAGGCTGGCTACCCAACCCATTTGGTAATGAAAAAATTACGCTACGAAGTTATCTGAACTTATTTAATTTTAAGGCCAATCACCGTAAGACATTGGTCGTTGATACTGATGCTGGCTGGAAATCATTAGTCACTTCAGCAAATCCACACGATGGTAGTTCGAGACACTCTAATGTGGCGTTGGTTGTAACAGGAGCCACAGCTACTGATATTCTCCAAACAGAAGCTACTGTTGCACAAATGTCTGGAAGTAGCTCACCATCACTGATTTTAGGTGACTTTGAAAAAGATATAACCAAGCCTCAAGTTCAAGTGTTAACTGAAGGCGCGATTTATGAATCTGTGCTGAAACTAATTAACTCGGCTAAACCTAAAGAACACCTCGATTTAAGTATGTTCTATTTATCTGAACGCAAGATTATTGAAGCTCTAAAAAATGCTCAAGCGCGAGGGGTTACTGTTCGGGTTCTACTTGATCCCAATAAAGATGCATTTGGTAGACAAAAAAATGGTATCCCAAACCGCCAGGTTGCCTCAGAACTAAATGCTGTAGGTATTCCAATCCGTTGGTGTGATACGCACGGTGAGCAGAACCATAGCAAAATGATTTTGAAATATAACAATCAGCAAGCTGAGTTGATTGTAGGTTCTGCCAACTTTACGGCCCGTAATTTAAAAAATTACAACCTAGAAACGGATATGTTGGTTATAGGCAAAGTTCAAGATCAAGTTTTTAAAGATGCTCAGGATTACTTCAATACTTCATGGTCAAACTTGCAGGGGAAACAGATGAGTGTGGATTACGCGAAGTATGCCGACGAGTCTAAAGTGAAATATTGGATTTATCGTTTTATGGAATGGTCAGGATTATCGACTTTTTAAGTGACTATAGTATTTTGATGAAAACGGAAAATGATTAATGGTTGAAACCTTAGAATATGCTTTGGCATTGAGTTATGGTAACCAGAATATTTTGATTGATTCAATTCGGGCAATTGAATCATTAAAAGTGTTAGCTACCCAAGAAAACCCACAAGCACTGTTTGAACTTGCTCTGTTTTATGATCACGAGAGGGGGGATTGCATGCTGCCTCGTAATATATATTTTCGTGATCAATATCTACTTCATGCGGCACATTTGGGCCATACTCAAGCCATTATCACATTATTTGATTTATTAAAAAGAAAAAATACGATTTTCGATATAGGGTATTACGATGAAAATTATATTGATCAAATCTATGGTGAATTACATCAAATTACAGATCAATTAATTGCGCAGGGAAATACTCAGGCGTTACTTATCAAAGTTAAGCATGGAGTTGCTTATCCAGACACTGAAAGTATGCAGTATCTGTATCAGGCCTGGAATCAGGGTGAAAAGCTGAGTACCAGTTTGTATTTGTCACGATATGATGATGAAGAATTGAAGCAGCTTGGATTATTTGATGCCGCGGCATGGAACGATTATTTTGAGCATGCGCAGCAAGACCTAATGCAGGATCTGGAACAAGCTTTTCAACGAGGCCATATCCAGAAAATTATTGAATTTCTTCGAACTGATGAAGCCAGTTATATATCAGAACAAAACCGAGAACAGTTGTGGCAGTGGCAACAGCAGTTTTATCAACAGCAAGCGACTTTAGGTACTGCGGATGCATGGCTGCAATTGTCAAGACTGACAGAAAATTCGTTAAACTATTTAAAAAATGCAGCAGAGTTGAATCATCCAGTCGCAATGTATGCCTATGCCTATGAGTTAGATCAAAAGCCTGATCTCGGTAATGATGAGTTAGATGAAATTGAAAAATATTTTACTATTGCTGCGGAACATAAACATGCACAAGCATTATATGAAAAAGGACGTTATTACATTGAGGATGATTCAGAGCTTGCTAGACAATATTTTCAGCAAGCTAGCGAATTAGGCTGTCTGGACGCGGTTGAATGTATGGTTGCTTTAACTGAACAGTGTGAACAGGCGCAGTGGGCAGAGCTGGCTTTTAAATATGGTAGTATTGACAATAAAGTTGCAGAGGTCTTAGTTGTGGCATTGAGAGGTGGTTTTGGAATTCTGGAAAATCATCGATTGGCAGATGAGCTGAAATTACGTTTAGAGGCGATCAGTTATTGGGATCAGGTCTTTTCGTTTGCTTTACCTGCTGCTCAACAACACTATGAAAAACAGATACAACCGCAAATAGAAGGGCTTTTTGATGAAAGTGCAGAACAGCCGGGTTTTAGAAGCAGAATAGCATCACATATAAAAAACTGGTTTAAATAGAGAGACTTCTCTTTAACTTTTGAAGAAAAATTCTTTGAAGTTAAAGAGAAGAATTATTTGCTTTATTAAAGCGCTGGCGGAATCAATTGATCCAAAGCCTTATCATCTAACTTTTCTATTTCACTCAAATCAGTCTTAATTTTCCACTGCGATTCATCATCTACTGGATTTGGTAAACGCGCCTCAAGCCAATCACAAACGACATCTGGATTAAACTCAGGGTGATTACACTGAATGATCCATGATAGAAAGTCTTTTGCTTCACCATTCATATAGGGTGGGGGTGACACCGGAAAAAATAGTGTTGGTAGACGCTCATTCGTCGAGAGATAATTTAAAACGTGACCGAGTTCTTGTACGGTTTGCCATGCAAGTGGGTGTTCTACATCAATACTGAACTTAAACCACCAAGCGTGTTCGCCATCTGCTCCATGCGCCATGATACGGGCTTCTTGTACACTTGGAACTTTGCAGAAAAATTGATGAAGACGTTCAAAACTGATTTCAGACACAGCAATTGACCTAGCTTGGAAAATGCTAATGGTAGCACAGATACAGATTCTTCATATTTTCTTTATAGTCATTACAAACAATATCAATCAAGTCTGTTTTATTCATGGTTTCTCCTTGACTCTCTTTTACTCTAGCTCTATATCAAGACAAAAGGGATGCACCATGAAAAAGCCAATCGTTCTTGTACTTTCAACTTTAATGTTGGGTATGTCTGCTACTGCGATGGCGGATTCAAATAATCGCTGGGATAACTATCACGGTAAAGACTATCGACATTATGAACAACGTCACGATCATCGTTATGATCGACGCGATGACCATAGACCACCAGTTTGGTCAAATGCGAACCGTGGCCATGAATATGTCGTAATCAAGCGAGGGGAGCGTATACCTGTAGAATATCGTGATAACCGCTACTTCGTTTCAGACTGGCGTGCACACCGTTTATATGAGCCACCACGTGGATATCACTGGGTGAAAACACCGAATCAATATTTATTAGTTGATTCACACCATCAAGTTTATCGTGTTCGTTAAGTCTGAAATATAGAATATAGATCATAAAAAAGCCTCAATTTGAGGCCTTTTTTATGCTAATTCATCATCTTGTGGTTGAGGAGTTTTTAGAGATGCTGGAGTCTTTGAGTGCTTTTCTTTCATTACCGATGGATAATTCCATGAAGCAAAACGAACCACTAAAATAGAAATCGCTAAAATTAAAATTGAACCGGTAATAATGACTTGATCGATATCTGCTTTATGGTCATGTTGGATATCTGAAATCAGCAAACGAGTTAGGGCCGTAATTGCCACATAAATAAGAAATCGAACCGGCATATGATTGGTTTTAAAGTAAATCCCAACCATTGCGCCAAGTTCTAAGTAGATAAATAATAATAAAATATCATCAATTGAAGCATACTTTTTGACAGTTAAAATTTCAAAAACGGTATGTGCAGCTGACCAAGCCACCATACAGCCGATAATGAATAAAGCTAAATAATGAAAAGCTTCAACGGCATAGTGTCCAAACCGGTCGAGCGTTCTTTCAAACTTTTTAGGATCAGGCATAGTAAGATCTTTTTTGATATGAGTATGCCTGGAAAATAAACAAATTTTATGCCAATAGAAATAGTAAATACAAAATAAAAAACGCCTGATTACTCAGGCGTTTTTTTATGAAAACCTAATTATGCTTGGTTCGTAAAGTAATCTTCACTAAAGCCCATAATTAAGTCAGCACCCGCTTTAATTTTAGCGATACGTGCATCAATATCCGGCAAGATACGTTCAACAAAGTATTGAGCTAAAGCAAGTTTGTTTTGGTAGAAATCACCAGATTTGTCTTTAGCTGCAGCAGCAATTTTCGCAAACATATAAGAGAAGCTGAGTAAGCCCACTGCATGTAAATAATCAACAGCAGCAGCATTTGGGAAGTCTACATTTTCAGCAGCTTGTTCAATAATAAACTGAGTAATCGCTTCAATTTCAGTTGCAGCATCTAAAGTCGCATCTTTAATGAAGTTCAAATCTGTGTCTAGGTCATTTGCAAAGTCACGAATCTCAGTGATGTATTCAGCAATGAATGCACCGCCACATTTAATAGTTTTACGACCAATTAAATCTTGAGATTGAACACCGTTGGTACCTTCGTAGATTTGAGCAATACGAAGATCACGAATACATTGTTCCATACCCCATTCACGAATATAACCGTGACCACCAAATACCATTTGAGCATCTAAAGTTGCTTGGAATGCTGTATCTGTAAGGTAAGCTTTTGCGATTGGTGTTAAAAGCGCAACGCGATTATTGGCTTTTTTCACAGCTTCTGCATCAGTTGAGAACTTAGTGATATCGAGCTGTTGACCTACATAAACTGCAAATGCACGAGAAGCTTCGTTGTTTGCACGTACGTTTAACAACATACGGCGTACATCACCGTGTACTAAAATGCTGTCAGCAGGTTTGCTTGGTGATTGAACGCCCGCAGCACTACGACCTTGTAAACGATCCGTCGCGTATTGAGCAGCATTTTGATAAGCAAATTCAGAAGCACCTAAGCCTTGAATACCCATTGATAAACGTTCGTAGTTCATCATAACGAACATTGCAGCAAGGCCTTCGTTTTCTTTACCAACGAGGTAACCTTTTGCTCCGTCAAAGTTCATCACACAAGTAGCAGATGCTTTGATACCCATTTTATGTTCAATAGAACCTGGGCCAACATGGTTACGGTCGCCTACAGAACCATCTTCATTTACAAGGTATTTCGGAACAATAAATAGCGAGATTCCACGTGAACCAGCAGGAGCATCAGGAGTTTTAGCAAGCACTAAGTGAATGATGTTTTCTGCTAAATCGTTATCACCACCTGTAATGAAGATTTTAGTACCGGTAATGTTATATGTACTGTCATCATTACGCTCTGCTTTAGTTTTGATAATACCTAAGTCAGTACCTGCGTGTGGTTCAGTCAAACACATGGTACCTGACCATTCACCTGAATAAATCTTAGGTAAATACGTTTCTTTTTGCTCTTGAGATGCGTAGCTGCTTAAAGCCATACCAGCACCTACTGAAAGAAGCGGGTAGAGCATGAAAGATGGGTTTGTTGCAAACAACATTTCATCGGCAAGAACGGTAAGCATTTTTGGCATGCCTTGACCGCCCCATTCTTCATCTGCGCCTAAGCCAATCCAACCACCTTCTGCATATTGACGAAATGCATCTTTAAAGCCAGCAGGAGTAAAGACTTCGCCATTTTCGTAACGAGCACCTTCTTCATCACCAGTACGGTTTAATGGATGAGTCACGTTCTGAGCAAATTTAGCCATTTCTTCTAAAATTGCTTCAGCAGTTGCAGCATCTACATGAGCGAGTTTCTCATTAGACTGCCAAAATTGTTCTGCTTTAAATACATCATTTAAGATGAATTTCATATCAGCTAAAGGAGCATTGTAAATTGGCATAATCGTTCACCTTTTTTATGCACATCGACCTGTGCTAGATATCCTGTAAAACGAAATGGATATTGAATTTAAAGTCTAAATTTATCACTGATTTTATAAAAAAAGGACCGTCAAAACTGAGCAGTCCTTTTTTGGTTTTTAACATTGCATATCGCAACTAACTATGGTTAGAAAGCGAAATGTTCAGCATCTAATGACATCAATGGGTCTAGACCACCAGCAATCACGTCTACATGAGAACGTACGCGTGGCAAGATTTTCTTGAAGTAGAAGCGAGCAGTTGTAACTTTCGCATTATAGAAATCAACGTCAGTTGTACCTTCTGCCAATTTCTCTTGTGCTACAAGTGCCATACGAGCCCATAGATACGCTAAAGTTACGTAACCAGCGAAGTAGAGGTAATCTACAGCTGCTGCACCCACTTCATCCGGATTTTGCATTGCACGCATACCGATTTGCATAGTGAGGTCGCCCCATTCTTTGTTTAGCGCAGCAAGTGGCTCAACAAATTCTTTCATGGCAGCATTGTCTTTATTTGCTTCTACAAACTTGTGAACAATCTTGGTGAAATCACGAAGCATTGCACCTTGAGTTTGTAAAACTTTACGGCCTAACAAGTCTAGTGCTTGAATTTCAGTTGTACCTTCATACAAGCAAGCAATACGTGTATCACGTACGATTTGCTCCATACCATGCTCAGAAATAAAGCCATGACCACCGAAGACTTGAACACCGTGCTTAGCAGACTCAGAACCTGTTTCAGTTAAGAATGCTTTTGCAATTGGAGTCAATAAAGACAAGATGTTGTCAGCAAACTTGCGCTCTTCTTCAGATTCGCCTTTCTCAACGATATCTGCATATTGAGCAAGTAAGTAAACAAGTGCACGACCACCTTCAGCAAACGCTTTTTGAGTTAAAAGCATGTTACGAACAGCAGGGTGAACAATAATAGGATCTGCTTCTTTTTCTGGAGCTTTAGGACCAGAAAGTGAACGCATTGCTAAACGCTCTTTCGCGTAAGTTAAGGCACCTTGGAAAGATGACTCAGAAGCTGCTAAACCTTGAACAGCAGTACCAATACGTGCTGTGTTCATGAAGGTGAACATACAGTTCAAACCACGGTTTTCAGGTCCAATTAAATAACCTTTAGCTTGGTCAAAGTTGATGACACAAGTCGCGTTACCATGGATACCCATTTTGTGTTCGATAGAACCACAACGTACCGCATTACGCTCGCCCACAGTTCCATCTGCATTTACATGGAATTTAGGAACGATGAATAACGAAATACCTTTAGTACCTTTAGGTGCACCAGGAAGGCGAGCAAGAACGATATGGATGATGTTTTCAGCCATATCGTGTTCACCAGCAGAGATAAAGATTTTCTCGCCAGAGATTGCATAGCTACCATCTGCATTTGGTTCTGCTTTAGTACGGATAATACCTAAGTCTGAACCTGCATGAGATTCAGTTAAGCACATCGTACCTGTCCAAACACCTGAAACAAGGTTTGGTAAGTACGTATTTTTTTGCTCATCAGAACCATGATGTTCTAATGTACGTACTGCTCCGTGAGACAAGCCAGGGTACATACCCCATGCCCAGTTAGAGCTACCCACCATTTCAGAAATTGCGATACCTAAAGAGTTAGGTAAGCCTTGACCGCCGTATTGTTCTTCTGCTGATAAAGACGGGAAGCCAAGTTCAATATATTTTTGATAAGCTTCTTTAAAGCCTGTTGGTGTAGTTACAACACCATCATTCCAAGTACAACCTTCGCGGTCACCAACTTGGTTTAAAGGAGAAAGTTCATTTTCACAGAAGTCTGCCGCAGCTTCTAAATATTGATCAACCAATTCACGGCTTACGTTACCTTGGAAATCAGGTAATTTTGCATAGTGTTCTTCAGCATTTAATAATTCATGCAAAACGAATTGCATATCACGTAAGGGCGCTTTGTATTGTGGCATATCGGGTTCCTCAATACTGGTGAAACCAGAGTTATAATCCTAATCTACGATAATGTGCCATAAGAGGCACCTTGAACCATTACATCGTGCAACAACTTGCATAACTGTACAAGCACCTCAGGGCCTTTACTTTGTGACTGCAAAGTCAAGAAAAAAATACTTGAACTATGTAAGTGCTTTGAGTGTAAACACTTTTGGTGAAGTTTAGATGAGACAAATAGTCAAAATCGTAAGTAGTTATGTACACAAAAAAAGGCACCTATAGGTGCCTTTTATTTGAGTATTTTTAGAATTATTTTGCTTGAGGTGCTACTGGAGCTGGGGCATTTATTGGAGGTTGAGGGCGCTTTGGCTCAAAACGAAGATTACATGTACCTTCAAGTGTTCTATCTCCAACTTGAACATTTACAGCTTGACCATTTGCTTTGCCTTCACATGCTTTTTGAATCTGTTCAAAACGAGCTTGACGTTCTGCACGATGCTGTTCCCATGCTGCTTTTTGCTCAGGCGTAAATTCACGGTGTTTCATACGGTGGTGGCCATCTCGTGGACCATCTTGCATCATGTGATGTTCTGAATTAGGCGTTTGCGGGTTTGATTGACACGCAGCCAAACTACCCATAGTTACAATTGCTGCACTGAATAATGCGATTTTAGCCGTCATTTTCATGTTTAAAGCCCTTTAATGTTTGTTTTCAGATGGCTTAAAGATTAGATAATAAAGATGAAGAAACAATGGAGAGTTTTTCTTATCGTTGTTGGTTACAATGCAAAATATAGGATAAAAATGAGAGAGTGCTTTTGAACGTTCTACGTGTTCCCATTGCATTGCGGCTATTTTTAACGGTCTTGCTTACTACGCTGTTAATTGCAACCGCAAGTTTGAGTGTTCTGCACTGGACGATGCAAAAGAACTTTGCCAAATATGTGGCCGATGTTGAAATGCAAAAGCTAGATCGGCTCATGACCAATCTTGGGAATGTCTATACCGTTTATCATGATTGGGGCAATGCGATTCAGGCGCAAATCTTACAAATTGAAGGAACGGCAGCTCCAGATGATTATGACCGTCTTTCGCAGTGGTGGTTAAGACGCCAATATGATATTGCCATTCAGCAGCATTCGTTCGATGAACACACTCTCATTAATGTTTCTCCAGATGGTGCGACTGCAAATAAAAACTCTATTTTTAGTGATGAAGAGCTACGCACACTGGAAAAGAATTTACCTTCTGAGTATCAGCCATTTGAAGGTTTGAAATTCCCATTAAGTGCCAACCAGTTCCGTCCGCGTGATGACAGTAAAAGCAAGTCAAAAAGAGGAAGTCTAAAAGACATTGAGACTCAAAATGGTAAGAAGCGCTTTATTGCTTTGCCAGACCGTTTGGGCTTAAGTTCTCGTTTATCTTTATATGATGCTAAACACCAATTTGTAGTCGGCGAACCTCCATCTTCAGATCAGATGTCTTATCGTCCTATTATCGTCAACAATCAGGTTGTCGGTTATTTAGGTCTAAAACCAGTTCTAGATAAAGAAGATGCTTTAAGTATTAATTTCTTTAGTAATCAAAAGCGTTATTTACTTTTAATTTATGCCTTAACTTTACTATCGAGTTTAGTTGCAGCACTTTTAATGGCAACTTATTTTAAAAAGCCAATTCAACGTTTATTAAATGCAACAAAGGAGTTAACTAAAGGTAATTACCAACATCAAGTGGTCATTAAACGAAATGATGAACTTGGGGATTTATCAACTCAATTGAACCATTTGGCCGAGATTTTACATCAACATGAAGAATCACGCCGTCAATGGGTTGCCGATACATCTCATGAATTGAAAACACCATTAGCTGTATTGCAGGCGCAAATTGAAGCAATGCAAGATGGTATTCGAAAGGCGACCCCTGAACACCTTGATGCCATGATGCGACAAGTTTCGAGTTTAAAGAAACTCACTCAAGACCTTGCAGACTTGGCTCAGGCCGATGCTCAGCAGCTTAAATGTTATGTTAGTTCGGTCAATCCATGGGACGTTGTATTACAAGAGGTCGAAAATTTTAGACCTAAACTCGAACAGGCAGGTTTAGAAATTGAGGTTGCAGGTGAGGGCGTTCCATTATTATTAGACCGTGACCGTTTTAAACAAATTATCGTGAATTTGATTAGTAATAGTATTCGTTATACCGAAACAGGTGGAAAGATTCATATTCATACACGTCAAACCACCCAAGATTGGACTTTATATGTCGATGACAGCCCATTTGGTTTAAATGATGAACAATTATCACGTTTAGGTGAACGTTTTTATCGTGTCGATGATTCGCGCACGCGTAGTACAGGTGGAACAGGACTAGGCTTAGCTTTATCTTGTAAAATTGCGCAAGCGCTTGGTGGTACACTAAGTTTTGAACACTCACCATTAGGTGGTCTACGTTGTGTACTGACCTTTGAAAAGCAGAGTTAAATAAAAGGAAAAATGGCCCATGAAACATGTAATGTTGGTTGAGGATGAAGTCGAGTTAGCGCAGCTGGTGCGTGATTATCTTGAGGCTGCTGGTTTCGAAGTTAGCATGTTTCATGATGGTCAAGATGCTTATACGAGCTTTCAACAACGTAAACCAAATTTGATGATTCTGGACTTAATGGTTCCAAGAATGGATGGTTTAACGATTTGCCGTAAGGTACGTGAACAGTCAGATTTACCGATTATTATGGTGACTGCGCGTACTGAAGAAATTGACCGTGTTTTAGGTCTAAATATGGGAGCAGACGATTATGTGTGCAAACCTTTTAGTCCAAAAGAGTTAGTTGCCCGTGTACAAGCAGTTTTACGTCGTTTGGAACGTAAGGCCGAGCCAGAACAAAATGATTCGTTCCGCATCGATAAAGCTCAACAAAGAATTTGGTATCAACAAAAATCTTTAAGTTTAACGCCGACAGAATTTCGCCTACTTGAGCTATTTTTAGAACATGTAGGGCAAGTTTATTCACGTGCACAATTATTAGACCATATCAATCCGGATAGCTTTGATGTTGCTGACCGAGTTATTGATAGCCATATTAAAAACTTGCGACGAAAAATCACGGAAGTGGCCGAAACTGGTAACCGTCATGAGTGGATTCAAGCTGTTTACGGTGTAGGATATCGCTTCGAATATCCTGAAGAATAATTGCTTGGAAAAGTTATTCTGTGGATAACCACAATGTTATCCACAGAAAATGTGGATAGTTTTCAGAGATTATGGATAAATTATAATCTTGGTGTGATTGGGAACTAACTGCCAAATTTCATCTATATCTACATTTCTAACTGCGATACAACCTAAAGTCCAATCTTTGTGTGGCATATAAGTTGAACCAAAAGGCATTGAGAGTAAGGATTTTGGAACTGATCCGTGGATCATGATATTCCCACCTGTTGGCTGGTTATGCTGTTTAGCATAGGCAACATCTTGTGTATTAGGATAGGAAATATGCAATGATTTATAGAAAGCACTTTGTGGATTGCGCCAATCTATAAAATAGATTCCCTCAGGTGTTTTACCGTCATTTTCAAAGTTTTTGTGTCCTTCAGGGTTAAAGCCTAAGCGAATAGGATAACGACGAATTACTTCCTGATTACTTTTGAGTAGAAGTATGCGTTGGTTTTTAAACACTTCAATTGAGGTTACAGATTTTGTCTTTATAAGATGGGATATCTCATTACTTGTAAGTGCTTCATGAGAGCCTGAAAAAGTAGGTAAATATTTTTCATACTTATAAAAAGCAATTCCGAGTGGAATGAATAGAAGTGTACAAATAATGATAGGTCTAATTTTCATATATTATTCTTTGATGATTAAGAAACTCTCTTAAGTTAAGCCACTTAAGAGAGTTTTAGAGTTTTTATATTAAGACGAACAACTCACCGCTACATCGGGTACATCACTTGGTAACGGGCCTAAATCTTCTGGTTTTTCCAAGTCTGACTGTCGTGTATAAGGATGATTGAGTAGCTTAAACAAACGGTCTACCTCACTAAAATCATCTCGCTCCGCTGCTTCAATCGCTCGCTGTGCCATGTGATTACGTAAAATATAAATCGGATTTGCTTCTTGCATGTTTGTATCAAGTTCATCTGTATCTTGATGTTCACGAATGCTTTGATATTGGGTAAGGAAAGCATCAAATTGTCGTATATCGAGACAATCATCTCGTAGTACTTTGTACTCTTTATTCTGAAGTCGAATAAAGCTTTGAGTGTAATCAAGCTGCTCCGTTTGCAAAATACGCAAAAAGCTTAAGCCGCATTCAGTACTGTCTTTGTGGAAATGAGGAAGCCCCATTTTTTTACACAATCCAGTGGTGTAGTGCTCAATAAAGGTGGGCTCAAACTCTTCTAAGCAAGCAGCTAATTCTTCTTTGAATTGCTCTTTTTGCTCAGGTTCAGCAAGTGGAACTAGATTATTTAACCAAGTCCATAAGTTCCAATGCGCAATACTTGGCTGGTTTTGGTAGGTATAACGCCCTTGATAATCGGAGTGGTTGTTAATCCAGTTTGGACGGAAACGTTCCATAAAACCATATGGACCAAAATCGAGTGTAGAACCTGTAATATTTAAGTTATCGGTATTCATTACGCCGTGAGCAAAACCGACCAGCTGCCATTTGGCAATCATGATGGCTGTATTTCTAATCACAGCTTTAGCAAAAGCTAAAATAGGTTGTTCTTCTTGCTGGCATTCTGGATAGTGCCATTCAATACATTTTTGAGTGAACTCAGCTAATAACTCTGGTGCATATTGATTGATCCATTCAAAATGACCTAGACGAATATGGCATTCAGAGGTTCTAAGCAGCATTGCACCGGGCTCTAATGTCTCGCGTTGCACACCTTGAATAGAGCTTGTAAAACCTACAGCATGACTAGAAGCGATCCCTAGCGCATTTAAGGCATGACCTGCTAAATATTCACGAACAACTGAACGTAGAACTGCTCGACCATCTCCCATACGCGAATAGGGAGTAGGGCCTGCGCCCTTCAAATGCAAATCGATAGTTTGGCCTTTTTTATTCAAAATTTGGCCAATAAGTAAACCACGTCCGTCGCCTAGCTGACCTGCCCATTGTCCAAACTGATGGCCTGCATAAACCATTGCCAAAGGTGGAAACTCTGGGAAAGTCCGCTGACCACTGCAAATTTCTACCCATGCTTTTTTTTCTTCATCCGTCCATTGAAGCTCTTCGGCTAAAGCCAAATTGAAATGCCCAGCTTTTGCACCGCGAAGAGGAGTGGGCTGCTGTATATGAAAAAGCTTAGGATTGAGTGATGAATAAAGCGGATTGAATTGCATAGGCTGGACTAAATATTTGAGGCGAACTTCACTATACCATAGTTAAAAACCAGCCAAAAAAATAGCGCCTGCAAAGCATGGCTTTACAGGCGCTATTTCGAACTAGAGTCGTATTAGTCTGGTACGACGTTTGTGTTCTTTTTAATGTTGCGCATTAAAGTTTCTAAGCACTCACGGTGATGACTCAAACGATGTTCAAGCAATTGGAAATCAACCTTTAACTTATGATCCATTTTATGAATCTTTTCAGCCATAGCTGCTTTCTTCGCTTGTAACTCTTGTTCTTTGAGTTTCGCCCAGTCATTTAAAGTGTGGGTAAATGCTTCATATTCTTGAGCAATGCGTTGCTTCATTTGACTCATATCGGCATTTACGTCATGACCATAAATAGCAAGGTCTTGTTCAGCATATTTAAACTTCATTGCCAATTCTGCTTTTTTAATATTAAAGCTTGGAATACGACGTAAGTTCTTTGCTAAACCAACTTTAGAACATGTCCAGATTAACCATTTAGTCGGGTCATACTGCCACCATTTCACACCATTACGATAATCGTATTGGAAAATATGGTGATAGTTATGGTAACCCTCGCCCCATGTTGCAATCGCTAACCAGAAGTTATCGCGTGCTGAGTTTTCATCGGTATAAGGACGTTTACCAAACATGTGGCAAAGTGAGTTAATGAAGAATGTTACTTGATGGCTAATAATTAAACGTAATAAGCCACCGAGAAGAACAACTCCCCATAAATCGCCAGTTGCCCAACCAACTAAACCTAAAATGCCGACATGAACTGCTACAACCAGCAAAGCATAGTATTTATGCTGGAACATCACCAGTTTGTCATTCAGCAAATCAGGGGCGTTTTTAAAGTCTGGTTTAGATGGAGAATGATCGCGGATCATCCAACCCATATGGGCATACCAGAAACCACGTTCAATTGAGTACGGATCTTCATCAACATGGTCAACATGGCGGTGGTGAGTACGGTGACCAGAGGCCCAAAACAGAATACTGTTTTGTACAGCAAATGTGCCGCCAATCATTAAAAGAATTTTAAGTGGTAATGACGCTTCATAAGCACGGTGTGCCCAAAGACGGTGGTAACCAGCAGTAATCCCCATGCTACTTAAAGCTAAAAGAAAAAATAAGCTTACCCATGCGCTTACACTAAAATCATAATAATACGCATAAATCGGGATTATGATTGCAGCAAGAATTGGTAAACCAATTAAGGTAATGCTAGCGGTCCAGTTAATTGGGGCCTTGAGTGGGGCGGAAGTCATATCCGGCAGCGCTCCTAGAAACCTTGTCATACAAGGTACAAAGACAAAACGACATAGCAAAACCAATCATCAAGATTTATTGCTATTTTGCACATCATATTAGCACGTGCATAGTGAGAATCACTAACATTATTGTACAGATGTATTGAAAGAACCGTAACAGAATTAAACCATGCTTGGCAACATTTCAGATAGGAGAAGTTGTGTAATGAAAATACAGCGATTGAGAAAAAAGAATAGCATTGATATTGCAGGAAAATTGCCATTGAAATGTCTTTTCATCGCAATCAGCCTTGTATTGGCAGCATGTCAAAGCGCGCCGCAACAAAATATTCAAAAAGGCCATATAAAACCAACACACCATGTGCAAACACCAGTAGTCAAAAAGAAAGTGAGCCCAGAAGGTGTTCAAGATATTGACTGGCAAATTACTCAAATCAACGGTCATAAAGCCAAATTCTTTAACCAATGGCCGACTCTTTCATTGAACTCAGCAGTCAAAACTGTGTCTGGTCATACGGGATGTAATCGTGTTTTTGGACGCTATACTTTCGATTTCAACCAAAAGAAACTTGATATGGAAGTGAATGCGGGTCATTCAAGTTGTGATGGTGCTTTGGCTCAAGAAGCAGAACTAGTTGACTCTTTACAGCGTATTCAACGCTTCCAGTTGGTAGGTAATACCTTGTATTTACTTGATCAGAACGGACAACGTCTAATTCAGGCAGAGAAAAAATAAAAGGTGGTTAATACCACCTTTTTTATATTTAAAGTGCTTCGAGCATTGTTGTGGGAATATCTGTAATTAACCCCTGAATATCTAAATCACGGAGCTTTTTTGCTCTTTCTACATCATTTACTGTCCATACACTAATGTTTAAACCTGCTTGATGAGATAGTTGAATCATTTCATCTGTAGCAAGTTGGTCATACCAACCAATATGGCAGCAACCAAATTGATGAGCGAGTTCAATTGCTGTGGCTCCAACTGGAATTTCAACTAACAAACCGCGCTTAAATTGTGAGTTGATGTCACGTAAGGCAGTTAAAATTTGAAGATCGAAACTTGTGATAGTTACGACTTTTTCATAACCCTGTAATTCAGACTCAAGCTTTTGAACTAACTTTTCTGCAAAAGCCATATCTCTGACAGCTTTAACCTCAACTTCAATATGATCGAAGTTATCAAGCAGGTTTAAAACACTTGTAAGAGTTGGTGTTGGTTCTGAATTTGGCCAGTTGGGCCAGTTTTTGCGATGATCAAATGTTAAAGCTTGAGCCAAAGTAGATTGCTCAACAATTTGGTCGACTCCAGCTGTACGTAAAAAATTATCGTCATGAATAACGACCAGTTCTTGGTCTTGAAGCTGGCGAATATCGAATTCGACACCACGAATACCTAAGTCTTTTATGTGCTGAAAACCACCTAATGTATTTTCAGGAGCTTCTCGGCGTGCACCACGATGACCAATAATGCGCATAATTTTCTTCTATTCAGTTATTGTTGGTTATGGTCTCTTCAAAAGTAGAGACCATACTTAAGTTAGTCTATTTTTAAATAATCTCATTAATATTTTTTTGCCAAAGGACTTCTTGTCCACCTTCGGCACGCTGTAGAGCACGAGATGCGACAAATAACCAGTCTGATAGACGGTTTAAAAGTTGGAGCGCCGTGGCTTGAATATTTTGATCACGCGTTTGTACTGACATGAGTGACCGTTCTGCACGACGGCAAACAGCACGCGCTTGATGAGCATAACTGCAAGATAAAGAGCCAGATGGCAGAATAAACTCTTTCAGCATAGGCAAATCTTCATTCATACGGTCAATTTCTTTTTCAAGAAATTCAATACAAATGGGCTGAAGCAAATTGTAATTTGGAATACAAACTTCGCCGCCTAAATCGAAAAGCCAATGTTGAATCAAGCTCAGACTTTTGTCCCAATCTGCTTTATTAGTCACTTGGCTGGCTGTGATTTGTGCACGGAGTACACCAATAATTGCGTTCAGTTCATCAACATCACCAAGTGCCGCAATTCGTAAATCATCTTTGGCAACACGAGAGCCATCACCTAAACCTGTGGTGCCTGAGTCGCCTGTGCGTGTATAGATTTTGCTTAAACGGTGTCCCATGATGGATATCCTGAACATAAAAAAGGGGATAATGTCGGTCAAAACATTACCCCGAAACTGGAGTTAAGAAAATATTTTTATAATAAAGATTTGCTTAGTAGCTTAATGTCACACCAGCTGACGCAAGGCGGCCACCATTTACATAGTAGTATCCTTGGTCTTGATAAGCTGTTTTATAATTCACATCTCCAATATTTTGAATATTAGTAAACAATTTAATATTCGGATTCATATTCCAGTAAGCATTGATATCTACAGTTGCGTAACCCGGATTTTTGTAATTGCTATCCCAGTCTTTTGACTTTGATTTTGCAACGAGCGAAGCACTAATGCCGTAAACTTCATTTTGCAGACCCGTTGTTAAGGTTAATCCTTGACGAGGGCGACGATTTAAATCCTGATGAGTCTCTTCATTTTCAGGTTTAACATAGCTATAAGTTGCTTTTGCAAATAGATCATCTTTCTGCCAACCAACATAAAATTCACCCCCTTGGTAAGTTGCTTTATTAATATTAGTTAATTTACCAAAGTTCACTGAGCCGATAAGATCTTCAACTTGAGTATAGTAAGCAGATAAACCTGTTTTAAAACCTAATGGTAGAGTTTGATCTATACCAATTTCATAAGATGTACTTTCTTCTGGTTTTAAATCTGGGTTGCCGTTCCACGAGTTGTAAAGTTCATTAAGCGTTGGTGATTTAAAAGCAGTACCAATATTCGTATAGATACTTGTTTTATCTAGAAGTTGATAACGTGCAGCAATTTGACCAACAGTATGTGAGCCGTATTTCTCATTATCTTCCACACGAACACCAACTTGAGTATTTAATTTTTCACCATTGAATTGATGTTGAAGATAATACCCTGTTGAGTCTACGTTCTCATTGTATGGTGTTCCATAAGACAGAATATCTCCATTCAATGTACGGTGAGTGGCACCAATTAAGAGCGTTTGCTGCGGAAAAAACTTCCATTTGCTATATAGCTCTACTTCCTGAGTTTTACTATGAACAAAATCAGTAGAATCTTTTTGATTAACGTCATCTTTGAATTGTGATAAACGAGTATTTAATTCTAAGTTATCTGTTACATTTAAACGGCTACGTAAATTGATAATCTCATTTTCAAAATCTTGTTTAAGCAATGCACCATTAAATGTATAAGCATCATAAAGGCTTGAACCTTCATTATGACTATAATCAATAGAAATACCGTAATCTTTCTGCTCAACACCAAACTTTGTACTAAAACCTTTCTGATCAAACGATGCTGTATTCGATGTATTGGTTTTTTGATTAGTTACTTTTGTTGCATCAGATTCTAAGCGTTGCCCACGAATTTGAGCATAAAAACCATCTTCATATAAATCAGCACCAATAACGGACTTATAAGTTTTATTCTCACCGAATTCACCTGTGATAAAAGCTCTATTCTTTTCAGGTGTTTTTGAAACAAGTTGGATTACGCCACCAATTGCATCTGTACCATAGAGAACAGAGGCAGGGCCTTTTAATACTTCAATTTGTTTAATATCTGTTGTATCAATAAATGCGAGATTTGCTGTTCCAGAGGATGCATTATTTAGTCGAATACCATCTCGTAGTACGAGAGTATGATCAGATTCGGTGCCTCGTAAATAAATCTCAGCAAGTTGTCCCATACCTCCACTTTGCACCATATTGATGGACGCATCTGTTTGTAATAATTGTGGTAAAGATGCGATAGGTGATTGTTCAAGGACTTTTTGCTCAATAATATTAATACGAGCCGGAACTTCGCTTGCTTTTTCAGCGCTTTTTGAAGCAGTCACTACAATTGGATCGAGCTGAGTTGCGGTAGTTGTATCTTCAGCAAAAATAACAGGTGAACACCCCATCGCAATAGCGATAGCCCCTACCAGACGAGTAGGTTGAAAGGACTTAGACATAACATGCTCCATACATTCACCCCACGTGAATGATCGGGTAGATAGATGAAACAAGCAGGTCTCCGGACTTCAGCGCCATAATTCATTTATGGACATATTCACCTTCCCACATCACTGCAGTGGTGTAAGTCGATCTCGACTTAAAAAATATGCTTTACATTGTTACCGTTGCGGGGGCAGTGCCGGACTTTCACCAGCTTCCCTAAAGCATCAATTGCTTACACTTGCTTCCATTTGAATGCAGTATAAAGTGCCGAATTACTTCCTACAATGTCATTTCGAGCAATTCCCAGAGAACTTTTACGCAAGGGGCAAAAATTGCATTACAATGGCGTTTATTTTAAAAAATGGTTGTAGTTTAGGCAGATCATGAGCCCATCAAACCAAAAACGTACACGAGCAAAAATCTGTGGAATTACGCGTAAGCAGGATGTTCAAGCAGTAGTCACAGCTGGAGCAGATGCGATAGGTTTTGTTTTTTTCCCGCCAAGTCCAAGAAATGTAACAGTTGAACAAGCACAAGAATTAGCAAAACACGTTCCGCCCTATGTACAAATGGTAGGTTTGTTTGTAAATGCGAGTGCCGCTGAAATTCAGGATGTACTTGATTGTGTTCCCCTAGATGTATTACAACTACATGGCGATGAAACTCCAGAACAATGCCAAGATATTGCTCGCCATTGTAAGCGTCGCTGGTATAAAGCGATTCAGGTCAAACCTGATCTGGATGTAGTTGCTGAAATTCAAAAATATCAGGCAGCTGGTGCCAGTGCTGTATTGCTCGATGCGTGGCATCCTGAGCTTAAAGGGGGCACAGGACATCAGTTTGACTGGTCTAAATTCCCGAAACTTGATATTCCATTAATTTTGGCAGGTGGTTTAACCCCTGACAATGTCATTGACGCTATTCATACTACCGGTGCTTTTGCAGTAGATGTGAGCGGAGGCGTAGAGTCCGCAAAAGGTATAAAAGACCAACAACTCATTGAACGATTTATGCAAGGAGTCCAACGTGGATCAGCAAAATAATGTGATTGACTATACCCAATTCCCAGATGCAAATGGGCATTTCGGTATCCATGGCGGACGTTTTGTGTCAGAAACACTCATGGCGGCATTAGAAGATTTAGAAAATCTCTATTCCCGCATGAAAAATGATGAACAGTTTTTGGCAGAATTCGACCGTGACCTCGCCTACTATGTAGGTCGTCCTAGTCCACTTTATTATGCTGAGCGATGGTCAAAAGAGTTAGGCGGTGCGCAAATTTACCTTAAACGTGAAGACTTGAACCATACAGGCTCACACAAGGTAAACAACACGATTGGTCAAGCACTACTTGCAAAGCTTTCTGGTAAAAAACGTATTATTGCTGAAACTGGCGCAGGCCAGCATGGCGTGGCAACGGCAACAATTGCAGCACGTTTAGGTCTTGAGTGTGTTGTGTATATGGGTGCAGAAGACGTTAAACGTCAAGCCATGAATGTTTATCGTATGCGTTTGTTGGGTGCAACAGTTGTTCCTGTACAAAGTGGTTCTAAAACGCTGAAAGATGCCATGAACGAAGCAATGCGTGACTGGGTAACCAACGTTGATACGACTTACTATGTCATTGGTACAGTTGCAGGTCCGCATCCTTACCCTCAACTTGTTCGTGACTTCCAGTCAATTATTGGCCGTGAAGCTCGCAAACAGATTTTGGAGCAAGCAGGTCGCTTACCAGATGCATTAGTTGCTTGTGTAGGTGGTGGTTCAAATGCAATGGGCTTGTTCTATCCATTCTTAAATGATGCCAATGTAAAAATGTATGGTGTTGAGGCTGCTGGCTTCGGTATTGAAACTGGTAAACACTCTGCGCCATTAAATGCAGGCCATGTGGGTGTATTACATGGTAACCGTACTTACCTAATGAGTGATGAACAAGGCCAAATTATCGAGACACATAGTATCTCGGCGGGTCTTGATTATCCGGGCGTTGGTCCTGAACATAGCTTCTTGAAAGATATGAAGCGCGTACAGTACGTGCCAATTAACGATACAGAAGCTCTTCAAGGTTTCCGTGACTTAACCAAAATCGAAGGAATTATTCCTGCGCTTGAAAGCTCGCATGCAATGGCATACGTCTCTAAGCTTGCACCAACCATGTCTAAAGATCAGATTATTATTGCGACTGTTTCAGGTCGTGGTGATAAAGATTTAATGACAGTTGCACGCATTGATGGCGTAGAAATGGTTGAGATGTAAGAGGAAAAAATGCCAAGTTTGTTTATGGTAATGTTGGGTGGACGTCATGCACGTGCCAATACAGAAGTCCATGATATTGTTATGGCTGTAGGGGATACTTTGGAAGAAGTTTATCCTCAACTTAAACAGGCTTGGTTTGGTGAGGCTCAAGGGTTGCATATCGATGCTTGGGCCAAGCTTTCTGGTGTTAACTCTCAAGGGCAGAATTATCAAATCCAGTTTTCTAAGGCAGCACCGTCAGCTTTAGATCAAAAGTTGTATTTGATTAATCTGGGTGGATATACACCTAATGCCTTTGGTGAGTTACATAGTTACCATTTGGTCGTGGCATCAGATGCGGTAAGTGCCAAACAATTAGGTAAACAGTTTATAGATCAAGAGTGGCATAAACCACATACCGACCGTGTAGTAGATATTGATGATTGCATTCCGATTGATCATATTGCAGGCCGTTATATCCAATTAGTACAAGGTGAGTTCAATCCGACGCGTTGGGAAAATACTTATTTACTTCTTTAACTGTTCTTAAAAAAAGCTTAAAGGCAAAAATAAAATATAAAAAGTTGCTGATCTCATGTATAGCTCTCTCAAATCGCAACTTTTTTGTAGCACTATTTACAATCCATCTGCCTAGACTAGAAGCTCAACATAAGCTCTTTGGAGTAATCAAAATGGGTCTTCTAGATGAAGTAGGTAAAATTGCTGGTGCAATTATCGCGGAACAAGGCGTCGATAAATTAGATCCAGATGCAGGTTTTCTAGAAAAAGCAGCAGGTGCTTTTGCTGGCTATGAAGCAGCAAAAATCGCTGAGAAAAAATTGGAAAATCAGGACAGTAACGAGCAAGAGTCAGAGCCAGAACAAGCAAGTGATGATGACGCTTAACTTTTAAAAATTGAATTACACTTAAATCATGAGTTGAATTTGATTTTGTTGATGAATTGGGCCATAGCTACTGAAATAGGCCCTCGAAGAGTTTAAGTTACCGTATATCGATTTAAGTGAATAACAGAAAAAAGAGCATATCAATATGCTCTTTTTTATGACTAAATAAAAGTCATTTGAAGATCAAAATAGATGAGTAGCCAATTGGTCAGTGATCAGTCTATTATTAGTCAATAGATGAGCAGGAAATCAACGGATAATAAATAATGGATTTAATTCAAGAAAATGGACAGCCTCGTTATGGGCGTTTTGAATCTGTACCGTCGACCATTCATGTACAAAGTTATATCTATAAAACGCCTTATGGCAAGGTCTTAACCGGCTGGCGTAAGCAATTAAAGTATAAAAAATTTAAATTCTGTGGCATTCAGCATAAGCACTACAGTATTGGTCTCGCAATTGCAGATATTGGTTGGGTTGGGCATGGCTTTTTCTATATTTATGATCATGAAACGGAGCAAGTCATTGAGTGGAACGCCATTCAACCTTTAGGCCATAAAACTCATCTTGATGAGCAGCCATTGTTTAATCAAAGCTATTTCTCTAAATCGCCTTATCAAATAGATATTCAGCATGCCAATGGTGTGCGATATATTCGGGTGACTAAATATGGTGAAATTTGCCTGAGTGCCCGTATTTTTTGTGCTGGAACAGATATTTTAAGTTTGTGTACCCCAACAGGTATTAATGGTTGGACGTATACCCAAAAGCAGACTACTTTGGCTGTAGAGGGAATGTTCATTAATAAACAGAATCAACTTATACAATTTGATGAAAAGACATTTGCATCATTAGATGATACTTGTGGTTTTTTACGCCCTGAGACCGCTTGGTTTTGGCTTTCATGTAATTTTTGGGATGAGCAGGGGCGACGTATTGGACTAAATTTGGCTTCTGGGGTTAATGAAAGTTTTGGCAATGAGAACTGTTTATGGGTAAATGGAGTTTTATTTTCACTTACAGATGTCTTATTTGAAAAAATAAATGATGAGACATGGAAAATTAGCTCTTTAGATCAAAAGCTTAATCTACACGTCCATATTGGTTGGTGTCGATACGAAAATATTAATTTAAGGATGATTGGAAGCCAGTTCAATCAGTGGCAAGCTAAGATTAGCGGCACTATTGAACATGAGGCAATTGATACGATTACTTATAATGAGCAATACGGCCTATTAGAACAACATTATGCAAAGTGGTAACAAGCAGGTTATAAACCTGCTTGCCAAAATGCTTCACCCGCTGCGATTGGGTCATTTGTTTTTTCTAAAGTTTCAATCCAAACAGGATACTGACGAATAACAGGATGTTGGCTTGGGTGAAAATCTTTTTTAAACCAGTCCAAATATTGTTTTTTCATGGCCGTTAATGTGCCATTTTTCCCAAAGAACCAAGGTAAACCTTTGAGTGTCATTGATAACCTTTCTTTAGGGCTAAAGCCATCACATTTCAACATAATGTTGGTTCTATAAAGTGTAAAACCAAACATGAGTACAGTTGTTAAAACAAGTACAAAGCGACGTGTTGACTCTGGAACTTCACCTACTTGTCTCATGACATCAAATGCTACATCGCGATGCTCCATTTCTTCAATGGCATGCCACGCAAACAGCGCGCGGACATAAGGATGAGCATTTTCCAAGGTTTTTTTATTGCTATAAAAGGTTTCTGCCATTAATGCTGTTAAATGTTCAGCTGCGGCTGTCATGGCAATATTGTATTGCGGTGAACGTTTGGTGAGCTCAAAACGGAAAATCCTTTTAAGTGTGCTTGTGAACTCATCTACAGGCATACCTTGTTCTTTCATGAGCTGATTCATTTTGTCATGGGCAATACCATGTTGAGCTTCTTGTTTAATAAAATCGGTAACTCGCTTTTGTAGTTCCGGGTCATCAATTTTGTCACGGAACATCCGCACACATTCAATGAAATAACGCTCTCCATCGGGAAAGGTTAAGCTGAGTGCATCAAACATGCGAGTCAAAAAAGGATCGTTATTAAACCAAAAACGTGGTGCTTCGTTTAAATGGAAGTCTAGATCTTTGCGAACCACGGGCTCGACCTGATAAGAAACATGTGCGTTCATCTTTGTATTTCTCGCAACTAAGCTTTTCATTAGTATGTCGTGAATGGTCGGCTTTGTTTTGACAGTTATCGCCAATTTTTATACAGTTTGCGACAAGATGGCAGTAAAAAAAAGGAAACGCCATGCAAGAGTTTACGATCTCAAATGGATACTTTTATCTTTGGAATACGTATTTAAAAGAAAAGGGAATAGCTTGGCAGTCACTCAATTTAAATGACACTCAAACTCGGCAAATACAAAATATTTTATCTGCTTCTATTGATGCTCAGTCCTCCTTACATCTTTTTATTGAGCTTTTAGCACTGACTGAATCTCAATTACAAGTGACCAATTTGGCTTTAAAAATGGCAGCTTGTATTACACCTGCCAACTTTGGCGTGCTGGGTTACATGGCATCTAGAAGCGATACCTTAGGTCAAGTGGTTAAGTATATTGCTAAATTTCACCGTCTAGTCATTGATGGGGAGCAAGTTGTTCCCATACAAATCGAACAAGATGCTTCCAAAATTCGCTTGTATTGGCCTTTGGTTGATGACAGCAATATTGTACTTAGTGAGTTAACCTTAGCCGCAATGGTACAGCTTGCTAAAGAGATTGCTCCCTTACATGATTTTCTTTTACAGCATGTCGAGTTTGTACACCGACCTCGGGGACCATTGGTTCATTATCAACGCTTCTTTCAGTGCAAATTGTCATTTGACCGACCGTACTATGCATTAACTTTTGCAAGTGAAAGTTTAAATGTTCGTCCCCAGCATGCAGACCCCACTTTAGTGCAGCTTTTAGTGAAACAAGCTGAAGAAGCTTTGGTTCAACGAAAAATACATACCGATTTAGTTCAGCAAATACATTGGATCGTACAAGAATATTTGAAGCACAAGCAGCAGGCTCCAAAAATAGAAGATATTGCCATCGAACTTAATGTTTCAGTACGAAGCTTGCAGCGTCAACTACAGGCCTTAAACACTTCATTTAAATTAATTTTAGATACTGAGCGTATGAAGCGCTGCGAGATATTGTTAAGTCAAAATGAAAGTCTTACCGCAATTGCTGACCAGTTGGGTTATTCCGATCAGTCTGCACTCGCAAGGGCACATAAAAATTTAACAGGGCAAACGTTATTAACCCGTAAAAAGCAATTGCAACTCACCCATAAAAATACAGAGAAATAGAGTTTTTGATGTTTTTTTATTCAAATTGCAAACGAATAATGGCTCAAAAATAGGAAGCTTTGATCATTGAGAAAAGTTTCAAAATATTGATAAATGTACGCCATGGGTTGTATGAATCATACAATCGAATATCGCCATAACGTTAGATCTGTTCAATGAACAAAAAATAGCGTTAAAATGCGGTGTTCTTGTATTTCTACAAACAACTCCTCAATTTTAAATAATTCAAGGAAAGCACAACCCTATGTCACGTCTTGCCACCCGTTTTGAAAAGCTTAAGTCCCAACAACGTAAAGCGCTTGTATCTTATGTTATGGCGGGTGATCCACAGCCACAAGTAACTGTTCCGTTACTTCATAAAATGGTTGCGGCAGGAGTAGACGTTCTTGAGCTTGGTTTACCATTTTCAGATCCAATGGCTGATGGTCCGGTTATTGCGCTTGCTGCGGAACGTGCACTTGCGGCAGGGACCAACACCTTAGATGCATTGAACATGGTAAAAGAGTTTCGTGAACAGGATCAGGAAACACCTGTAGTTTTGATGGGTTATCTCAATCCTGTTGAAGTGATTGGTTATGAGAAGTTTGTTTCTTATGCGAAACAATGTGGTGTAGATGGCTTATTACTTGTGGACTTACCACCAGAAGAGTCAAAAGAATTTGGTGCGATCTTAAAACAGCATGATATGGACCAAATCTTCTTACTTGCACCAACTTCAACTGATCAACGTATTCAACACGTAGCAAATCAGGCAAGCGGTTTTATCTACTATGTTTCACTTAAGGGTGTAACAGGTGCAGCGACTTTAGATACTTCTGAAGCGGCTGCGCGTATTGAAAAAATCAAAAGTGTAACTAACGTTCCAGTTGGCGTTGGTTTCGGAATTAGTGATGCTGCTTCAGCGAAAGCGATGGGTAGCGTTGCAGATGCCGTGATTGTAGGTAGTGCTTTCGTTAAATCTTTTGCAACGTTAACAGCTGATGAAGCTGTTGAACAGACGGTGAATAAAGTCAAGGAGCTTCGAGCAGCGCTCGATGAGTTAGTATGAATCAAGAAGTGAAATCAGGGAAAGTTCTTAGCCCTTCGACGCCATGGACACAGCGTCCAGTTCCAGGTATTGAAGTTGCAGATGAGCAACAGACTCTCAAAGCAACATTTACTGAGCCGACTATTGAGTGCCCTGAATGTCATGCTTTAGTGACACGTACCGCTATATCTTTCAACGCGTATGTATGTCCACAGTGTGATGAACACTTAAAAATGAAAGCTCGCGATCGCTTAAACTGGTTCTTCGACAATGTTGTGACTGAATTAGGTCAAGAGTTTAGTGCGAAAGATCCATTAAAGTTTGTTGATAGCAAACCGTATCCAGAACGTATGCGTGAAGCGCAAACTAAAACTGGTGAAACGGAAGCATTAATTGCCATGCAAGGTAACTTAAATAGCGTAGACATGATTGCATGTGCTTTTGAGTTCGACTTTATGGGCGGCTCAATGGGTACTGTAGTAGGTGATCGTTTTGTTCAGGCAGCTGAGCTTGCAATTGAAAAACGCCAACCATTAATCTGCTTTGCAGCTTCTGGTGGTGCACGCATGCAAGAAGGTATGTTGTCGCTTATGCAAATGGCGCGTACTTCTGCTGCAATTCAAAAATTAAAAGATGCGGGTTTACCTTATATCGTGGTATTAACACATCCAGTATATGGTGGTGTAACAGCTTCTTTAGCAATGTTGGGTGATATCCATATTGCAGAACCTAAAGCAATGATCGGCTTTGCTGGTAAACGTGTAATTGAGCAAACTGTACGTGAAACATTGGAAGAACCGTTCCAACGTGCTGAATATTTGCTTGATCATGGTGTAATCGATCAGATTGTTCATCGTCATGCTTTACGTGATACTGTATCTCGACTTGTATCGAAATTGATGAACTTACCTTGAAACAACAAGCTCCACTTTCAACAGACTCTTTAGATACATGGCTCAATTATTGGAGCCATGTTCACGTTACAGGGATCGATCTTGGTCTGGAACGTGTTATTCCCGTAGCAGAAAAATTAGGAGTGACTAAACCCGCTGCTAAAGTTTTTACTGTTGCCGGAACGAACGGGAAAGGTTCAACCACAACTACACTTGCGTCTATATTAAAAGCGCAAGGCTATAAAGTTGGATTGTATCAATCACCGCATATCTATCGTTTTAACGAAAGGGTCAAGTTAGGTGGAGTCGAGGTTGATGATCAAAGCCTGATTGACGCTTTTGTACAAGTTGATCAGGCTCGTCGCGATTGTGATTTAAGCCTATCTTTTTTTGAAGCAACCACTTTGGCTGCTTTTGTCATTTTTAAGCAGCAACAATGCGATGTATGGGTGCTTGAAGTCGGTTTAGGCGGACGTCTTGATGTTGTCAACGTCATCGACCCTAATATTGCTGTAATCACCAATATCGGTCTTGATCACACTGACTGGTTAGGCGATACCATCGAGAAAATTGCTTTTGAAAAAGCAGGCATTATTCGCCCTGATATTCCTGTAATTTTTGCAGGCGAGCAAGTTTTACCTCAAGCCATTCAAGATAAAGCCAATAGTTCACAAGCGACGCTATACGCAATTAATAGAGACTATTTTTATAAACTCGCCAGTGATGGAAAACACTGGTATTTTGCAAGTGAAGGAACTACTTTAAAACTGCCATTAGGGTCACTTGCAATTGAAAATATTGCAGGAGCGGTTGCTGCTGTATTAAATAGTGGCCTTGAAATCTCACAATCGGCGCTAGAGCAGGGTATTGAAAATGCACGTTTGGCAGGACGCTTTGAAGTGCGTCAAGTCAATGGAAAAACCATAATTTTTGATGCCGGACACAATCCACATGGTGTTGAATTTTTGTTAAAGCAATTGCGAAATTTCTTAGAATACAATAAACAGTACACAGAAGTTGTCGCAGTATTTTCAATGCTGGCAGATAAAGATATAAAATCAGTAGTCGATTTATTGAAACCTACTGTTTTACATTGGAAAATTGCTGAGTTGAATGTGCCGCGTGCTGCACCGATTCAGCAATTGAATGACGCCTTACAAGGCCAGACAATACAACAATTTGGCAATATCAAAGAGGCTTTTAAATCAGCGCTTGAGCAAACAAATAACAATCAGCTGATTTTAGCCTGTGGTTCGTTTCATACTTTAGAAGCGATTTGGGAGTATTTGGAAGAATGTCAATGAATAACAAACAACGCTGGATGGGTGGCGTTGTTTTATTAGGTGGTGGTGTTTTATTGGCAGCATTACTTCTAAAAGGAAATGAAGAAATAAAACATGTGGGTGCTGAACCACAAACCTCTACATCACCGAAGCCACAAGCTAAACCAAAGCAATCAGCACAAGAAGGGCAGATGGTACAACTACAGCCGCTTGCAGTGGATGTGGAAACAGAAAAACGTCTTCTTGAAGAACAACGCCGTTCGCGTGAAAAAGCTGTAGCGGAACAAGAAGCTCGTGCTGCCGAATTCTTGGCAATGCAACAACAGGCAGAGGCAGACGCAGCGCGTAAAGCTGCTGCAGAATATGCTGCGATTAACGCTCGTCGTGCTGCTGCACAAGAAAGTTCGGATAATATCCCTCCTGAGGTTGCAGGTGGGGAAGGTAAGGCAAAAGGACAGCAGACTGATACAAAAAAGTCAGTAGATACAACTAAAGCAGATGCAGATAAAAAAGCTGCTGAAGCAAAGAAACAAGCTGAAGCCGACAAAAAAGCGGCTGAGGCAAAACGTCAGGCAGAAGCTGATAAAAAAGCAGCCGAGGCTAAGAAACAAGCCGAGGCTGAAAAGAAAGCTGCTGAAGCTAAAAAGCATAAGGCTGAAGCTGAGAAAAAGGCTGAAGAAGCTAAACATCAGGCTGAGGCAGACAAGAAAGCTGAAGCTAAGAAACATGCTGAAGCAGAAAAGAAAGCTGAAGCTAAGCATAAAGCCGATGCTGAGAAAAAAGCTGAAGCTGAGAAAGCGCGTGAGCTGCTTGAAAATGGCGATAAAAAGTGGATGGTACAGGTTGCATTGGCTGCTAATCAGGCAAATGCAGATGCAGTTGTATCTAAACTACGCGCTAAAGGCTATAAGGTTACGACAAGCCCAACCAGTAAAGGTATTCGTATTATGGTTGGACCAGCAAAAGACCGTGATACAGCAGATGCAGCTCGTAAGAAAATCACGTCTGACTCTAGTTTAAACATGAAGTCAGCTTGGGTCATTGATTGGGTGCCATTAGATCAGCGCTAATCTGATCTAAGCTTTATTCAAGATCTAGTTAAGATGGATTCGACAGTTGTTGTTGAATCCATTTTACATTTTCAGGGGTGAATAACCGGTCAATATTTTTCCAAATAATATGATAACCATATCCGCCTTCCTTCATCTCTTTAACTGCATCATCAATTGCCCAGTGTTCAAAAATAATTCGATACATCGCAACGCTGGCACCAGTACGGTCTGAACCATGGTAACAATGTAATAAAACACGTTGGTTATTTTGCTTGGCAATTTTAATTTGCTGCATGACTTCTAACAGGTCTTGTCGGTTAATTGCCCACGTGTCGATAGGAACGTGAACAAGATTAAAATTCTCATTTTTAAATACTAATTCATCTGAGTCTTTAGCTCTTAAATTAATAATAGTTCCGATTTGATAACGTTTTAATTCGGGAATCATTGCAGCATTTGGTTGTTCGCTACGAAAAACATCATTGCTCACTTGATAGAAATTATGTGTTTGAGAAACTAAAGTTCCCCAATCTTTGGGTCTGTGCTCATACGCAATGCTTTCATGTTGCATACATCCCTGTAGGTTTAAACAGAGAACTAGGGCAATGAGTGAGAATTTTTTCATGTTTGATACCGTCGAAGCTCATGAGGGTCATGGGCGCAAATAATTTCAATCGTTGGCTCATGTTGAGCCAAATGTTGTAATTTTTTAAGGTTAATAAGACGCTTTTCATTATCTTCTGCAAATGTTTTTTCCAGAAGGGTCAGCGATCTTAATTTATTTGCAGGATTTAACTCTAGGTGTGAGTAGTAAGCATCTCCACAAAATAACAACCACTGATTTTGTTGTTTGATGGCAATACCACAATGTCCAGTGGAATGGCCTAATAATGGCACCATTAAAATTTCATCTTGGAATAACGGGAAACCTTTTACTTTTTCAAGATTAAACCATTTTTCACCTTGCTGATATTCAACGAAATTCCAGTATCGATGCTGATTATATTGATTGGTTCTATACCGAAGCTTACCTTTAAAATTAGGTAATTGCGCAGCATTATATTCAGTGGCTAAGACATGAACGGTGGCATGAGGAAAGTCTGAAATGCCTCCTGCATGGTCAAAGTCGAGGTGAGTTACAAAGATGTGTTGTACATCTTTAGGATGGAATCCCAATTTTTGTATTTGCTGGATTGCACTGAATTCAAGATTCGACTCAATTTTCCCCAAACGTTTGACTAAAGAGCCAAGGCGCTGTTGCATGTGTAAATAGTCTTGAAGACCAAATCCTGTATCAATCAGTACAAGCCCGCGGTCCGTCTCTACTAAAAGACAATGACATACAACTTCGGCTTTCCAGCCTTTCTGCCCAAATAAAGGCGCGCAGACAGGGCACATACTGCCGCATTTTAAATGATGAATTTTATGGATCATGATTGTTGTTTTTTGCACAAACTCCTTGGGAGTTATAACTGATCTCGACAGTAAAAACCATGTGTATTCAATAATGCAAAAAAAAGCCATCGGGTGAGATGGCTTGGAGATGGAAACATTCGTGTATGTGCTTTAGTTATTTTTCTTTGCGTTTTTTCTAATCTTTGTGTCTTACAGGGAATCTCTCAGATACCTGCCTACGCTCTTGTCTTGTAGTCAACTTTTCAAGTGTTTGCTTACGCGCTTTGCTTGTCTTGCAAGCAATAAAACCTTTAGTCGGTTTTATTGCTTTCAGGCTGTGGCGTAAGGCGCAAATAAGGTTTCACCGCAGTGTAGCCTTTAGGGAAGCGTTGTTTAATTTCTTCTTCATCTTTTAAAGAAGGAACAATCACAACATCTTCACCTTGCTGCCAGTTCGCTGGAGTAGCCACTTTATGCTTATCGGTTAATTGTAATGAATCCACGACACGTAACACTTCGTTGAAGTTACGACCAGTTGAAGCGGGGTAGGTAATAATTAAACGAACTTTTTTGTTCGGATCAATAATGACCAAAGAACGAACGGTAAGTGTTTCACTGGCATTTGGATGAATAAAGCCATAGAGCTCAGATACTTTACGATCTTTGTCAGCAATAATTGGAAAATTAACCGTAGTATTTTGAGTTTCATTAATGTCGTTAATCCAGCCTTTATGCGACTCTACATCATCTACCGATAAGGCAATCGCTTTAACATTACGTTTTTCAAACTCATCTTTTAATTTTGCTGTATAGCCTAACTCTGTTGTACATACAGGTGTATAGTCAGCGGGATGTGAGAATAAAATGCCCCAACTATCACCTAGAAAATCATAAAAACTAATTGTGCCTTCGCTTGATTCTTGTTGAAAATCAGGGGCAGTGTCTCCTAATCGTAATGTCATGATCTGTCCTCAGTTGCTTAAAATTTGTTATATGTTGAAATGACTATGCCGCAATTTATTTATTATTAAAATTATTGTTTTTTTATTTTATTATGAACTTTTTATATAAGTGTAAATATATATGACTAAAACTCGTTAATTTATGGACTGAATCAATGTAACTTTAAGATAAATTTGCTAAATTAGATTTCTCGGAAGTTGTGTTCAATAGATAAGCGTTAATGTTGAGTTTTGGGTGCCAGATGCATTAAAGGGGCTTAGAGAAACGGTAAAACCGTTTATCTAACTATCAGATTTTTTTTATGGGTTTTGTGCAAACCCCTTGTACTTCAAATTTCTGACACCATAATAAACGACTGAGAAAAAATTTATTCATTTGACCAAGCAAGATTTAGAGAGTTTATCCATGTTGGCAAGTCTGATCGGAGGTATCTTCGGTACAAAAAATGAGCGTGAACTCAAACGCATGCGCAAAATTGTTGAGCAAATCAATGCGCTCGAGCCGACGATATCAGCTTTAAGCGATGCAGACTTATCTGCAAAAACTCCAGAATTCAAACAACGTTATAACAATGGCGAAAGTTTAGATAAGTTACTCCCAGAAGCGTTTGCGGTTTGTCGTGAGGCAGCAAAACGTGTAATGGGCATGCGTCATTATGATGTGCAATTGATTGGTGGTATTACTCTTCACGAAGGCAAAATTGCCGAAATGCGTACCGGTGAAGGTAAAACCCTTATGGGTACTTTGGCGTGTTACTTAAACGCATTAAGTGGCGAAGGCGTTCATGTGATTACTGTGAACGATTATTTGGCACAGCGTGACGCTGAGTTAAACCGTCCATTATTTGAGTTCTTAGGTTTAAGCATTGGTACAATTTATTCAATGCAAGAACCGTCAGAAAAAGCAGCGGCTTACCTTGCTGACATTACCTATGGTACCAACAACGAATTTGGTTTTGACTATTTACGTGACAACATGGTGTTTTCTTTAGCAGAAAAGAAACAACGTGGTTTGCACTATGCCATTATCGATGAAGTTGACTCAATCTTGATTGATGAGGCACGTACGCCATTAATTATTTCTGGTCAAAGTGAAGACTCTTCACACCTCTATACTGCAATCAATACGATTCCACCAAAATTACGTCCGCAAAAAGAAGAAAAAGTTGCTGATGGTGGCCATTTCTGGATTGATGAAAAGCAGCGTTCAGTTGAAATGACTGAAATCGGTTATGAAACTGTAGAACAAGAACTCATTCAAATGGGCTTATTGGCTGAAGGCGAAAGCTTATATTCAGCAACAAACCTAAACCTTGTTCACCATGTATCTGCCGCTATTCGTGCACATTTCTTATTCCAACGTGACGTTCATTATATTATTCATGATGGTGAAGTCATCATTGTTGATGAGCACACTGGTCGTACAATGCCGGGTCGTCGTTGGTCAGAAGGCTTGCACCAAGCAGTTGAAGCAAAAGAGGGCTTGGAAATTCAGCCTGAAAACCAGACTTTAGCAACGACTACATTCCAGAACTATTTCCGTCTTTATAAAAAGCTTTCAGGTATGACAGGTACTGCTGATACTGAAGCTGCGGAAATGAAAGAAATTTACGGTCTTGATGTTGTCATTATTCCGACTCACCGTCCAATGATTCGTAATGACCAAAACGATTTAATCTATTTAAACCGTAATGGCAAATATAATGCGATTATTCAAGAAATTATGAATATTCGTGAGCAAGGTGTTGCACCGATTCTAATTGGTACTGCAACCATTGAAGCCAGTGAAATTCTATCTTCTAAGTTGATGCAAGCTGGTATTCACCATGAAGTGTTGAACGCTAAACAGCACGAGCGTGAAGCAGACATTATTGCTCAGGCGGGTAGCCCGAATGCAGTAACAATTGCAACCAACATGGCTGGTCGTGGTACAGATATTATCTTGGGTGGTAACTGGAAAGCGAAACTTGCCAAGCTTGAAAACCCGACAGCAGAAGATGAAGCACGTCTGAAAGCACAGTGGGAACAGGACCACGAAGATGTATTGCAAGCAGGTGGTTTGCACATTATTGGTTCTGAACGCCATGAATCACGCCGTATTGACAACCAGTTACGTGGTCGTGCGGGTCGTCAAGGTGACCCTGGTGTTTCTCGTTTCTATTTATCTCTTGAAGATGACCTCATGCGTATTTTCGCAGGTGACCGTGTTGTTGCCATGATGCGTGCAATGGGCTTACAAGAAAATGAAGCGATTGAACACAAAATGGTAAGTCGTTCTATCGAAAATGCTCAGCGTAAAGTTGAAGCACGTAACTTCGATATTCGTAAGAACTTATTGAAATACGATGACGTGAATAATGAACAACGTAAGATCATTTATTCACAACGTGATGAAGTGTTAGCTGAAAATACTTTACAAGATTACGTTGAAGAAATGCATCGTGAAGTTATGCAAGCCATGATTGCCAACTTTATTCCACCTGAGTCAATTCATGACCAATGGGATATTGAAGGTCTAGAAAATGCTTTACGTATTGATTTAGGTATTGAGCTTCCAGTTCAAGAATGGTTAGAACAAGATCGTCGTCTTGATGAAGAGGGTCTGGTTGAGCGTATTAGTGACGAAGTGCTTGAACGTTATCGTCAACGCCGTGCGCAAATGGGTGATGAGTCAGCAGCAATGCTTGAGCGTCATTTCGTTCTAAACTCTCTTGATCGCCACTGGAAAGATCACTTGGCTGCAATGGATTATTTGCGTCAAGGTATCCACTTACGTGGCTATGCGCAAAAGAACCCAGAACAGGAATACAAAAAAGAAGCATTTAACTTGTTTGTGAACATGTTAGGCGTCATTAAAACTGATGTTGTGACTGATTTGTCTCGTGTACATATTCCAACACCAGAAGAACTTGCAGAAATGGAAGCTCAACAGCAGCAGCAAGCTGAGTCGATGAAGCTTTCTTTTGAACATGATGATGTGGATGGCTTAACAGGTGCAGTGACTGCTTCTCAAGAAGCACTCAACGAGTCGACTGATGAACAACAAATGTTCCCAGTACCAGAAAGCCGTAATGCACCATGTCCATGTGGTTCTGGTTTAAAATATAAGCAGTGTCACGGCAAAATTTAATTTGCTTGATAAAAAAAGCAGAACAATTGTTCTGCTTTTTTTATGTTTGTAGTAAGCCTGTGAATAATGTTTGCAGTTTTAAGTATTAAATGCTATTTACTTCTCATCCAGAGTGTATGTTGGAAAGACAATGAAAAAAGTATTACAACCTTTATTTTTAACTGTTCTTGCTGTACCAAGTTTTGTTTTCGCAGCAGAAACAGCTTCAGCCCCTCAAACCACAACGGTTGATAAGGTTCTTGCCGCAAAAGGCCCAACTTCGGCTCAGGCTGTAGTGAAACAAGAGAATACGACGGTAATTAGCCCTCGTACAGGTATTCGTTATACATTGGGTAATACAGGTAATCGCCCAATCATTTTACAAACTGCTGCGATTGCTCCAGCAAACTCTGCAAACATTAATCGTATTGTGGCAACTAACCCAGCTTTATCTGCAAAAAGCCAAGAAAAAGCAAAAATTGCTTTAATTGGTGAAGCAGCAGTTGCGGGTGCAGCAGCTGTAGCAGCAAGTAATGTAACGGCTCCAGCACCAACAAACAGTGTTGCGCCAGCAAACCCTGCTTCAATGAATTAATTTTCATATATAAAAAAAAGCCGGTCAATTTTGAACCGGCTTTTTTTATATGAGGATGTTTGAAAATAGTTAAATCTGATTATTCACATCTACGTTCTTTGTTTCACGTATTAATAAAAATGCGACTAATGATAAAAGTGATGCCGCTGTTAGATAATAACCAACTGCATATAAACCATAAGTTTCAGCAAGTTTTGTGGCAATGAGTGGCGCAAACGATGCACCAAAAATACCAGCCAAGTTAAAGGTTAATGCTGAACCTGTATAACGAACTGAAGTTGGGAAAATTTCTGAAAGAACTGTACCAATCGGGCCATAGGTTAAACCCATAATTGATAGGCCAGTACATAAGAAAAGAAAGACGATGAGCGTATTTCCAGACTCTAACATGCTAGAAAAGAATAATCCGAAAATCGCAGCAGCGATACATACGCCAACTGATGTTGCTTTACGTCCAAATTTTTCTGCAAAAATAGCAGATAAAGGAATGAAAGCTGCAAAACAAAGTGTCGCAAAAAGTTGAAGTTCTAAAAACTCACCACGTGCATAACCCAGTTTTGTCGTTCCCCAGTTAAGCGCAAACACTGTAGTTAGATAAAACACAACGAAGGTACAGATTGCGGCAATCGTGCCGAGAATAAGCTTACCTGTGTGTTTGGTAACGACTTCTTTAAATGGAATATTAACTTCTTTTTGTTTATCTAGAACTTTTTGGAAAGCTGGAGTTTCATGGAGTTTTAAACGGATATATAAACCAACAATGACCAAAATTGCACTCGCAATAAATGGAATACGCCAGCCCCATTGCATGAATGCTTGTTCAGGAATAGCTGCACTTAAAAGTAAGAATGAACCCGTTGCTAAAATAAAACCAATAGGGGCGCCAAGCTGTGGGAACATGCCATACCATGCACGCTTACCTTCTGGTGCATTTTCGGTTGCAAGTAGTACAGCGCCACTCCATTCACCCCCTAGACCTAAGCCTTGTCCTAGACGGCAGGCTGCTAATAATAATGGAGCCACAATCCCGATTTGAGCATAAGTCGGAAGTAAGCCAATACATACCGTTGATATACCCATAGTCAGCAAAGCTGCCACTAGTGTTGCTTTACGGCCGATTCGATCCCCTAAGTGACCAAATAGTGCTGCACCAATAGGGCGGGCAATAAAGGCAATTGCAAATGTTGCGAGTGATTGTAAAACGGCAGCACTGCCACTGCTGGCAGGGAAAAATAGGTGAGGAAAAATAATCACGGCAGCAGTTGCATAGATGTAAAAGTCGAAGAACTCAATGGTTGTACCGACTAAGCTTGCAAATAAAACTCGTGTTTTCGAATTGGTGGCTACTACAGGAGCAGCTGTCACAGAGGTTGACTCCATATAAGTCCTTATATAAGTTAAAATTTATTTTTAGTTTACTATTCTCTTTAAAGGCATATTTTTCTCAAAAGAATAGTGTGAAAGAACATCATCCATGACTCTTTCAGGATCACTGAATATGAGTGAAAAATGGATTAAACAACGTACCAATAGATTGCAAGAAAGTGTGCACCTGCACCTAAAAGTACAAAAATATGCCATATCGCATGGGTATATCTTACCTTTTTTAACGCGTAAAACAATGCTCCAACAGTGTAAGCTAAACCTCCAGTAATCAATAACATCAAAGCATCTTTACTTAAATAGGTACGCATATCATCCATTACAAAAACGGCAAGCCACCCCATAAGAACATAAGCGAGCAAAGAGATTTTCTGAAAACGATGAATAAAAACTAACTTGAAAAGTGTACCAATTGCAGCAATGCTCCAGAGTGCAATAAGTAAAACATGGGCTTTTTGTGTGGGTATCGCAATGCTTAAGAATGGGGTATATGTACCGGCAATTAAATAATAAATAGCGGTGTGGTCGAGTTTTTTATACCAGTAACGTAAGTTTTGGGTCTGCGCAAAATGATACAGAGTCGAGCTGGTAAAAACGAGAATCAGACTAAATGAGTATACCCATAAACCGATCCACTGCCCGGTGGAAAGATAAGATCCTTTAATAATTAAAAGGATAGAGGCAACCACGGCCATAACAACGCCAGCACCATGGCTGTAGGCATTAAAAAGTTCTTCTTTAGGATCGTAAGTTTCTAACACCGATTTGCTCATAAGTTTATTTTTTGATTAAAAATACAAATGTATAGAAATACAAAACAGTCGTAAAGTTATTTTATTTTTAATCCTATACCCTTTAAACTTTCAGTTTATATGAGTCACCATTCTTTAGGTATATCTGTGTCGGTTTTCTCCTTTGAGCAAGAACAGCAATTCTTTCATGAAATCAAACAAATGCTTGATGAGCAGAGTTTTGAGCGTTTGATTTTGAGCCAATATAAAGGAGAGTTGGCACAGCTAGAAAAAATCACTTTCCGTATTGTAGAGTTAAATGGGAAAAAGCAGCTTTCAGCTTTATATCATTACACTACTCAAGATGTGACCAAAAACTATACCTTTGAAGAGGGTTTGGAACAGATTGCAACGCTTATTAATCAATGTAAACAAGCAAATTTATTTTCAACTCTTCAAGAAATTCAGCTTAAAAAAAATAAGAAAAAAGCCATGCTTAATATTGGTAAAAAACAAACTGTAAATACGACTCCAACTGTACAAGCGCATGATCGTGAGAAACAACGTTATGTACAGCAGAGTAGTGCATTTTTAAAAGAGCTTGGTATTACTGATGAGAAAGCTCAAATCATTCCAAGTATGGCTCGTAAATGGAAGCAGATTAATAAATTTATCGAAATTTTTGCGAGCGCATATGAACAAATTAATACAGAACAAAAAGAGTTACGAATTGTCGATTTTGGTTCAGGGAAAGGTTATTTAACTTTTGCTTTGTATGATTATTTACAGGAACAACAAAAAATTCCTTTAATTACTGGTGTTGAGCTTCGTCATAACTTGGTGGAGTTCTGCCAGAATGTGGCAGACAAAGTGCATTTTAATCATTTGGACTTTTTTGAAGGCGATGTTCGTAGTTATCAGCCAGAAAAGCTGGACGTTATGATTGCTTTGCATGCGTGTGATATTGCGACTGATTTTGCCATTCATACCGGAATTCGTTTGAACGCTTCAATGATTATGTGCGCGCCATGCTGTCACAAAGAATTACGTCCACAACTGCATAGTCCTGAAGTTCTACAACCGATGCTACAGTTTGGTATTCATGCGGGGCAACAAGCTGAGATGTTGACCGATACTTTGCGTGCGTTACTTTTAAAAGCATATGGTTATGAAACCAAAGTTTTTGAGTTTGTATCGCTTGAACATACCAGCAAAAATAAAATGATTTTGGCAACAAAACGCAAAGATGTTTCTCAACCTGATGCGAAGATTATGGCTCAAATTCAAGCATTGAAAGAAATGTACGGAATTAAAAAACAGACCTTAGAATTGTTGTTACAAGATCAGTTACCAATCGAAAATATTGGCTGTAAATGCTAGGAAGGTGAGTAGGATGTATGAAGTTATAGCGGGTGGTTGGGAACAGCTTGAGAAAGATGCGAAATACATCCGTGAGCACGTCTTTATTCAAGAGCAAGGCATTGCATCCGAAGATGAATGGGATGATTTTGATGCCACTGCTGTGCACTTTATGGTGTATGACAAAGAGCAGCCTATTGCTACAGCACGTTTGTTACCGCAGCATAGCGTAGGGCGTGTTGCTGTTTTAATGCTTTATCGAAAGCAGGGTATAGGTAAAATTCTAATGCAGCATATTATTGAATATGCGCGCCAACATAAATTGCCTTATTTAAAGCTTTCCGCGCAAACCTATGTGACGGCTTTTTACGAAGCTTTAGGTTTTCATGTGCAAGGTGAGGTTTACGAAGACTGTGGCATTCCACATATTGATATGATTTTAGAATTAACTTGAGACTTCTTTTTAGAAATCTCAAGTTGGATTTATTTCATTGTATTCCAGCTTTCAATTGCTTGTAGCCCTGTTTCTAAGCCGACTTCATAACTGTAGCGAAGCTTTTTCGGGTTAGTAGTTAAACGGCCAGCCATATTTTTAAGTGGTGGTGGACAAACTTCTAAAATTTGCTGTTCTGGATTTTCACCACGAACAAAATCGACCGAAGCGTTATAACGAGCACAACGGCTACGTAAGCTGTTTGCAAAACCATAATGATGTTTAAACGCATATTTCGCGAGGAATTGATCACCTCGACTACTCTCCTTAAAGTAATTTTTCGGGCGAGTACGTAAAACTAACAGCTTTTTAACGCCACTTTGCTGAGCCGTCCAGCGAACGGGTAGGGCATCTGCAACGCCGCCATCAAAGTATGGTTCACCCATAATATCGACGGGATGACGTGTTAAAACCGGAATTGAGCTAGAAGCACGCAGTGCATTTAACAGATTATCTTTACCAGCACGAAGATACTCAGCATTGCCTGTTTTGGCATGCGTCAACACCATATAAAAATCTGGATTTTTGGCAAAAAGGCTCTGTTGATCAAGAGGATGTTCTTTTTCACCAATTTCCCACATCCATTTTAAATCAAGTAAATCGCCACCTTTAAAGAAGCGCTTATAATCGATAAATTCAGGACGTAATGAATGGTCAACATAGAATGTTAAAGTTCGGCCTTGTTGACCTGCTAAGTAGTTAGCCACATTGGTCGAACCAGAAGATACACCAACGTATAAGTCAAAAGGATTGAACTGTTGTTGTAGAAAAGCATCAAGTACACCACTGGTAAAGGCACCACGCATGCCTCCACCTTCTACAACCAGTGCATTGCGGGAAAAATCTGTCATTTGAAAAATATCTGATTACTGATGTGAATGCTGATGTTCTTGCATGTCCATTCCAGGCATGTTGTCATGCTGGCTTTGTTGATCTGTCGATTTTTCAGCTTTTTGTTGCATTTCGTGCTGTTGAGCTTTGCGCTGAGCACCTGGCATATAGTCAGGTTCATTACTCATTGCTAAATAGAAAAAGCCAAGGAAAATCGCACTTAAAACACCAACGATCAGAACAAATTTCCAGCCTAAAACTGCTGATTCGGAAGAATTTTTATCGGACATAAGGATTTCTCGAATGTGCTGTAGAAGCACAAAAATGAAGTCTATTTATAGCATATTTAGGCTGTAGGCAGAAATCTTAAAGAACATAAAGAAAAACCCATATAAATAAAATATATTTATATGGGTAAGGTTTATGCAGTTTTTAAATATTTAATAGATTTAAATTATTGAATATTTTGTTTCTGCTCAGCTTTGGTTTTGAGTAATGCTGGTGGTGTGAATCTCTCACCATATTTGGCAGCTAATTCTTCTGCGCGTTTCTCTGCTTTATCAATACCATATTGGTTCAGGAACTGAATCGCTCCGCCCGTCCAAGGCGCATAACCAATTCCAAAAATAGAACCGACGTTGGCATCAATAACCGACTCCAATACACCTTCTTCGTAACAACGTAAGGTATCTAAAGCCTGTACAAACAAAATACGGTCAATCATATCTTGTTCGGAGATATCATGATCTTTTTGCCAGCGGTTTAAGCCTTCCCATAGGTGTTTTTTGCCATTTTCAGGATAATCATAAAAACCTGCGCCAGCAGCTTTACCTTTACGGTTTAATTCATGAATCATGGTATGAATCACTTCATCTACTGGTGTTTTCGGTAACTCTTTGCCTTCAGCTAGTAGGGCTTTACGTGCTTCACTGGCAACATGCTCGGTTAGGGTTAAAGATACTTCATCTTGAATCGCAAGTGGTCCCACAGGCATGCCAGCTTTCAGTGCTGCCATTTCAATACGCGCTGGGTGGACGCCTTCGGCAAGCAAGCGCATACCTTCTTGAATGAAAGTACCAAACACACGACTGGTAAAGAAACCACGGCTATCATTGACAACAATTGGCGTTTTTCCAATTTGCTGTACGAAGTCGTAGGCTTTAGCAAGTGTCTCTGCGGAGGTGTTTTTACCTTTAATAATCTCAACCAACTGCATTTTGTCGACAGGGCTAAAGAAATGCAGACCAATAAACGTTTTATCATCTTTACTTGCTTGCGCTAAGCCTGTAATTGGCAGGGTCGATGTATTCGATGCCATTACGCCATTAGGGGCTAAATATTGTTCAGCTTCTTGAGTGACTTTCGCTTTGAGTTCTTGGTTTTCAAATACCGCTTCAATAATCAGGTCACAACCTTGTAAGTCTTGAGCTGAAGCTGTAGCTGTAATGAGCGATAAAACCTGATCACGTTTTTCTGCCGTCATGCGGCCTTGTGAAACACGTTTGTCTAGGAGTTTTTGTGAATAGGCTTTACCTTTCTCAGCATTTTCAACAGATACATCTTTAAGTACAACCGGAATGCCTTTAATGGCTGTTGAATATGCAATACCAGCACCCATCATGCCTGCACCTAACACACCAACTTTAGTCGCTTGCCATTTTGCAACGTCGGCAGGGCGGCTTGCACCAGACTTAATTGCATTTAGGCCATGCCAGAAAGTGCCGATCATATTTTTAGAAATTTGGCCTGTTGTAAGTTGAGTAAAGTAGCGAGACTCAATACGTAAAGCAGTATCTACATCAACTTGAGCGCCTTCAACTGCAGCAGCCATAATCGCTTCAGGGGCAGGGTAGCAGCCTTTAGTTTTGTCTTTTAACATGGCTGGTGCAATTGCAAGAACTTGTGCAACTGCTGGAGTTTTTGGATCACCACCCGGAATTTTATAACCCTTCACATCAAAAGGCTGCTGAGATTTTGGATTTGCTTTGATCCAAGAAATTGCTTTATCTAAAAGCTCTTGTTCATTTTCAGCTGTGTCATGAATTAAGCCTAAAGATTTGGCTTTATCGACACCGAACTGCTTACCTTCCATTAAAAATGGAAATGCATTTTGAAGACCGAGCAAACGGACCATACGTACAATACCACCGCCACCCGGAAGTAAACCTAAAGTAACTTCTGGTAGGCCAAATTTGCTTTTTGGGTCATTGATTGCAATACGGTGATGGCAACTTAATGCGATTTCCCATCCTCCGCCCAGTGCCGTGCCATTCAATGCTGCAACAACTGGAACTCCTAGTGTTTCAATCGTTCTTAGATGTCCTTTTAACTTCTCAACCATATTGAAAAAGTCAGTTGCATGCTCAGGTTGAACTTGAATCAGTTCATCTAAATCACCACCAGCAAAGAATGTTTTTTTAGCTGAACGGAAAATAACGCCTGAAAGTTCCGTTTCTGCTTTAAGTTTCTGAGTGACCTCATCAAGCGAGTCACGAAACTCAGCATTCATGGTGTTTGCAGATTGTCCAGTTGAATCAAGCGTTAAAATGACAATATTGTCGGCATTATTTTCGTATTGAATTGCACTCATCTTTATCTATCCCTAAATTTTTATACACGTTCAATAATGGTGGCAATACCCATACCACCGCCGACACAGAGCGTCGCTAAACCGCGCTTTTTATCTTGTCGTTCAAGCTCATCAAGTAGGGTGCCTAAAATCATGGCACCAGTTGCGCCTAAAGGATGTCCTAAAGCAATTGCACCGCCATTTACATTGACTTTCTCAGCAGGGACATTGAGCTCATTTATAAAACGCATCACGACAGCTGCGAATGCTTCGTTGACTTCAAATAAGTCAATATCATCAATTGTTAGTCCAGCTTTTTCCAAGGCTTTACGTGCAGCAGGTGCAGGACCAGTTAGCATGATGGTTGGGTCGGTACCGACTAGGGCAGTCGCCAAAACTTTAGCGCGTGGTTTTAAATTTTGTTCTTTCACTGCTTTTTCTGAAGCCAGTAAAACGAGAGCTGCTCCATCGACAATACCTGATGAGTTACCGGCATGATGAACATGATTTACTTTTTGTGCTTCTGGATATTTTTGTAAAGCAACTGAATCAAAACCCATTTGCCCCATCATTTCAAAACTTGGGTTGAGTTTTGCAAGGCCTTCGAGTGTGGTATTGCCTTTAATAAATTCATCTTTTTCTAAAATCACCACACCTGAATGATCTTTGACTGGCACGACTGATTGATTGAAATAACCATTTGCTTGAGCTGCTGCTGCTTTTTGTTGCGACTTTACGGCAAAATTATCAACATCTTCACGGCTATAGCCGTCTAAGGTTGCGATAAGATCAGCCCCGATACCTTGTGGAACAAAAGATGATTTAAGGTTGGTTTCTGGATCTAACGCCCATGGTCCGCCATCAGAACCCATTGGAATACGCGACATTGATTCAACACCACCAGCAACCACTAAATCTTCCCAACCAGAGCGGACTTTCATTGCTGCCATGTTGACGGCTTCTAAACCTGAAGCACAAAAGCGGTTAATTTGTACGCCAGCAACATCATCATTCCAACCAGCAGCAATTGCTGCGGTTTTGGCAATGTCCCCACCTTGATCGCCAATTGGTGTTACGCAGCCCAGAACAATATCGTCCACTTTAGATGTATCAAGCTGATGGCGCTGTTGCAATTCGTTTAATAGGGTGGTGAGTAATGATATTGGTTTTACTTCATAAAGAGAGCCGTCTTTTTTTCCTTTTCCGCGTGGTGTGCGAATGGCATCAATAATATAAGCCTCGCTCATAACAGTTCCTTTTTTATTGCTTAAAATTTATTTGTGCTTTGAGTGTACTGGTTTTAATAGCGAGCGCAATGACGATAAGCACACCAGTCAGGTGATGATTTTTGCCAATAGAAATACAAAAAAGCCCAAGTTGAACTTGGGCTAAATGTGAAACTAAAGAGATTTAAGAATTAGTGGTAGCCGTGTAGCTGACGATATAAACCAGGCGTTACACCAGTCCACTTTTTAAATGCGCGGTGGAACGTACTCGTTTCACTAAAGCCAACTTGTTGAGCAACATCTTCAAGTGTTAATTCAGGGTTGAGCAACAAGTGAATCGCAGCATCTCGACGTAGAGCATCTTTTACGCCTTGATAGCTTTTACCTTCAGCAGCCAAGCGGCGACGTAAAGTTTGCGGAGATAAATACAGCATTGATGCAACGTCATTAAGCGTTGGCATTTCTTCACCAATTTGACTCTTAAGTACATCACGAATACGAGAAGTCAATGAGTTGGTGTTTTTGAATTTTACTAAAAGCTGAGCAGGAGCTGCTTTTAGGAACTCTTCAAGCGTTTTTTCATCTTGGCGGATTGGTAAGTCAAGATAATCAGCTGCAAAAGTTATTTCGGTGCGTGGTGCATCAAACTGCATGACTGGTGCAAAGAATAATGCATCGTATTCATCTGCATGAGCAGGACGTGGATAGCTAAAATGAACACGCTCTAAAGGTAAACGACGTTCAATCAACCATGATGCCAAACCATGCCAAATCATGAGCATACTTTCAGTAATGAAATGATCTGGATCTAATGTTTTTGGAATGAGAGGAACCAAACGCGCTTCGTGTTTGTCTCGCTCTAGTGTTACCGACCATTCATCACCAAATAACTTGTAAAATTGAGATGAAAGTTCGAGGGCTTGTCCCAAAGTTTTTGCATGAATAATCAACTGACACATAATGGCAAAAGTGCCCAAACGACGCGGTTGTACATCAAAACCGACGTGTTCGTCTTGGGTGACCATCCATAGCATTTTTATAAAACGGGTATATTGTTCTGGTGAGATTCGAGCTTTAGGTTGACGTAATAGTTCCGCTTCGATACCCACATGTGAAAGTAACGTCTCGACATCCATGCCAAGGCGTTTTACGCCTGTCAAAGCCGCATTCACGAAGTGGATGCTAATCGTATCGCGACTCATATTGAATCCTTCAGTCTCTTTGATGTTCACTTTAAATTGACCTAAATGACCGTCTAAAAAAATAAATTGGCGATTTACAACAGTGTAAAAGCACTTTTTACATGTTAAATTGCCGAAATGATCAAGGTAAATGGCTGAACATGACATTGTTTTAGAATATTTGCTTAACTAATATAAAAGAAAATTCGAATAATAGTGGTTAAAAATACGATGACGACAGCATTAAATGGACTTAAAGTTCTCGATTTCTCGACGCTCTTACCTGGACCTTTTGCCACAATGTACTTAGCCGATATGGGAGCAGAAGTCATCCATATCGAATCTCCATCACGTCCAGATCTCATCCGGATTATGCCGCCCTATGCCAATGGACAAGCAACTGCACATAGTTATCTAAATCGAAATAAACAGTCGATTGTTCTCGACTTAAAAGATGCTGCAAGTATTGATTTGATTAAAGCTAAGATTTCCGAGTTTGATATCGTCATAGAACAGTTTCGGCCAGATGTTATGCGCCGTTTAGGATTGGACTATGCAACGCTTGCAGAAATTAACCCACGTTTAATTTATTGCTCAATTACAGGTTATGGGCAAACTGGAAACTATAAAGATCGAGCTGGACATGACATTAATTATTTAGCTTTAGCGGGTATTGCTGGATATAGTGGTCGACAAGATAATGGTCCACCACCGCTTGGCATTCAGGTTGCCGATATTGCAGGCGGATCATTACATGCAGTTATTGCGATTTTGGCTGCGGTCGTCGAACGCAGTCGTAGCGGTATGGGACAATATATTGATATTTCCATGACCGATTGTGTGGCGAGTTTAAATAGCATGGCAGCATCAGCTACGCTTGCAGCACAAGTTGAACAGGCACCAGAGCAGAGTATGCTCAATGGCGGTATTTTTTATGACTATTATATGACTCAAGATGGTCGTTATCTTTCTATTGGTAGTCTTGAGCCACAATTTATGGCTGGTTTGTCTGCTGCATTAGATTTACCCGTGCTGTTGCAAAAAGGCGCGTCATTAGATATTCAAGATCGACAAGAAGTGAAGCAAGCTATTCAAGAAAAAATTAAAGCCAAAACATTTAAAGAATGGCATGAAATTTTTGCAAATCTCGATGTTTGTGTAGAGCCAGTATTGAGTTTGAGTGAGGCTTTAAACTCGCCGTTAGCACAACAACGTGGATGGATTGTGAATGTTCCTTTGCAAAATAATACGGCTGATACAGAACCGCAGATTGCATGCCCAATAAAGTTTTCACGTTCACAAATGCGATATTCCTTTGTAGGTCAAAAGCTTGGCGAGGGACAGTGGTAATGTCTTGGGGCTATTTCTTATACAGTGTGTATTAAGATTATTATCTGATTAATCAATTGATTAACATTTTGAATAATTTCTTTACATAAAATTAGCGTAACCTTTATAAACAAAGACATAAAAGGTACGTAAACATGAAAACGCATAAATCTTTGATGGTTTCCTGTTTATCCGTTTTATCAATTACTCTTTTTGTTCAGCATGCACAAGCTGCTGCTGCATTTGACCCAAATAGTTCTTGGATGTTGGGTGATTGGAACGGGCAACGCACAGCGTTGCAAGCACAAGGTTATGATTTTTCTTTTGGATATACCGGTGAATATGCCGGTATTTTAGATTCAAAGAATACATCTTCGCATGGTAGTGCTTATACAGGGCAACTCGCTTTAGGTTCGCATTTGGACCTAGGTAAAATTTTAGGGTGGCAAGATACAGAAGCTCAAATCACATTAACTTATCGTGATGGGCAATCGCTTTCTGAACATTCTCCAGCTTTAGCTGGACACATTAGTTCTGCACAAGAAGTGTGGGGGCGTGAGCAAACTTGGCGTTTAACAGACTTGTGGATTAAGAAAAAATTCCTTGATCAGAAGTTAGACGTTAAAGTCGGTCGTTTTGGTGAAGGTGAAGACTTTAATAGTTTTGACTGTGACTTCCAGAACTTGGCGCTTTGTGGTTCACAAGTGGGTAACTGGGTAGGCGACCAATGGTATAACTGGCCAGTTAGCCAATGGGCAATGCGTGTTAAGTATAACTTACAACCCGATTTATATACGCAAGTGGGTGTATATGAATATAACCCAGAGAACTTGGAACGAGGCAAAGGTTTTAACCTAAGCACAGATGGTTCTCACGGTGCAATTATTCCAGCAGAAGTAGTTTGGTCACCTAAATTAGGTGCGCAAAGCATGGCTGGTGAATACCGTCTAGGTTATTACTATAGCACTGCTGATGCAGAGGAAATTACCAATCCAACCAAAACATCTCATAAGCAAGGTGTTTGGGTAACTGCAAAACAAAAATTATTCCAGCCAGCTGATCAAACTGATCGTGGTTTGACTGGATTTGTGAACCTGACGTTCCACGACTCTGATACCAACAAAATTGATAACATGCAAAATGTAGGCTTGGTCTATAAAGGTTTGCTCAATCAACGTCCTCAAGATGAGTTGGCACTTGGCGTTGCTCGCATTCATATCAATGATGACTGGAGCGATATTCAAGCCAAAGAATATGACACTGAATACAATACCGAGCTTTACTACGGTATTCATGCCACTAACTGGCTAACTATTCGTCCAAATGTGCAATATGTTCGTCATGTTGGTGCATTAAAAAATGGTGATAACACTTGGGTAGGCGGTATTAAATTCTCAACCGTATTCTAAGTAATTATTCCGAAAAACGGATTGTCGAGGGCTAAATCATTGATTGAAGTATCCAGACCTTCCGTTTTTTCTTTATGCCTGAATTTTGTTTTAGATGTATTGGTTATGCCATTTCTCTATAAGGTTTTTGGCACATCTTTCCGATAAAAATGATGATTGATAAGAGGTGGTTTATGAATCAACCTTCTTCAAGATCAGGTTTAACGACTTTTACCGTAATCATTATTGGGTTATTGGCGTTATTCCTGCTAATTGGAGGTATTTGGCTCGCTACACTAGGCGGTTCAATTTACTACATTGTAGCTGGAGTCTTGCTTCTCATTGTTACATGGCAACTCTACAAGCGTGCTTCAACTGCTTTGTGGGTGTATGCCGCATTAATGCTAGGTACCATTATCTGGAGTGTCTGGGAAGTTGGAACAGACTTTTGGGCGCTTGCACCACGTTTAGATATTTTAGGTATTCTTGGTTTATGGTTATTGGTTCCGGCTGTGACTCGTGGAATCAACAACCTTGGATCAAGTAAAGTTGCCTTATCTTCAACTTTAGCGATTGCAATCGTGTTGATGGTTTATTCTATCTTCAACGATCCGCAAGAAATTAATGGTGAGATCAAAACACCTCAACCAGAAACTGCTCAAGCCGTTCCTGGTGTAGCAGAGAGTGATTGGCCTGCTTATGGTCGTACTCAAGCTGGTGAGCGTTATTCTCCACTCAAACAGATTAATGACCAAAACGTCAAAGATTTGAAAGTGGCTTGGACATTACGTACTGGTGATTTCAAAACAGATAACGATTCGGGTGAAACAACCAATCAGGTTACGCCAATTAAAATTGGTAATAACATGTTTATCTGTACGGCTCACCAACAGTTAATTGCGATTGATCCAGCGACTGGTAAAGAAAAATGGCGTTTTGATCCGAAGCTTAAGACGGATAAATCGTTCCAGCATTTAACTTGCCGTGGTGTAATGTACTACGATGCAAACAATACAACTGAGTTTGCAACGAGTCTTCAAAGCAAGAAATCTAGCTCTACACAATGTCCACGTAAGGTATTTGTACCAGTCAACGATGGACGTTTAGTTGCTGTGAATGCTGACACTGGTAAAGCATGTACTGACTTTGGTGAAAATGGTGAAGTGAATTTACAAAAATTCATGCCATATGCTTACCCGGGTGGTTATAACCCAACATCTCCTGGTGTTGTGACAGGTTCAACTGTCGTAATTGCAGGTTCTGTAACAGACAACTATTCAAGTAAAGAGCCATCAGGTGTAATTCGTGGCTACGATGTTAACACTGGTAAGCTTCTTTGGGCATTCGACACGGGTGCAGCAGATCCAAATGCAATGCCAGGCGAAGGTACGACCTTTGTTCATAACTCGCCAAATGCTTGGGCACCTTTAGCATATGATGCCAAACTTGATATTGTTTATGTTCCAACAGGTGTAGGTACTCCAGATATCTGGGGTGGTGACCGTACTGAGTTGAAAGAGCGTTATGCGAACTCAATGTTAGCGATTAATGCTTCAACTGGTAAATTGATATGGAACTTCCAGACAACCCATCACGATTTATGGGATATGGACGTACCATCTCAACCATCTTTGGCAGATATTAAAGACAAAACAGGTAAAACTGTTCCAGCAATCTATGTATTGACTAAAACAGGTAATGCCTTTGTTCTTGACCGTCGTAATGGTCAGCCAATTGTTCCTGTAACTGAAAAACCAGTTCCACAAACAGTTAAGCGCGGACCACAAACCAAAGGCGAGCATTATTCAAAAACTCAGCCATTCTCTGACTTGAACTTGGCGCCACAAGACAAATTGACTGATAAAGACATGTGGGGTGCCACAATGCTTGATCAGCTCATGTGTCGTGTATCTTTCAAACGTCTAAATTACGATGGTATTTATACACCACCATCTGAAAACGGTACTTTAGTTTTCCCTGGTAACTTAGGTGTGTTTGAATGGGGCGGCATGTCGGTTAACCCTGACCGTCAAGTTGCTGTAATGAACCCGATTGGTCTGCCATTCGTAAGCCGTTTAATTCCTGCTGATCCAAACCGTGCAGAAACTGCAAAAGGTGCGGGAACTGAGCAGGGTGTACAACCAATGTATGGTGTACCTTATGGTGTCGAAATCAGCGCATTCTTATCTCCGCTTGGTTTACCTTGTAAACAACCAGCTTGGGGTTATGTTGCTGGCGTAGATTTGAAAACGCATCAGGTTGTATGGAAAAAACGTATTGGTACTATCCGTGATAGCTTGCCAAAACTATTCCAATTACCAGCTGTGAAAATTGGTGTTCCTGGTTTAGGTGGTTCAATTTCTACCGCAGGTAATGTCATGTTTGTTGGTGCAACTCAAGATAACTACATCCGTGCCTTTAACGTTACGAATGGTAAGAAACTTTGGGAAGCGCGTTTACCAGCAGGTGGACAAGCAACGCCAATGACTTATGAAATCAACGGTAAGCAATACGTTGTGATCATGGCCGGTGGTCATGGTTCATTTGGTACAAAAATGGGCGACTATTTAGTGGCTTATGCATTGCCAGATAACAAATAAACCTTTGCTATAAAAAAAGCCCAGATTGATCTGGGCTTTTTTATGTCGATTTATATAAGCTTATCAATAAAATCGTTATTAAATATGCAAAAAAAGCATTTTATTGATGAATAAAAGCTCGCTATGCTATCCGCCTTAATAATGAATCTACTAGCCATACGCCATGTATTTATATACCGATTTCGACCAGCAGCTGGTTAATGAACGAGTTGCTCAGTTCCGCGATCAGACTGAACGCTATTTAGCTGGCAAACTTTCTGAAGATGAATATCGTCCATTACGTTTGCAAAATGGTTTATATGTGCAACGTTATGCGCCTATGCTGCGTATTGCCGTACCGTATGGCTTAATGAATTCTAAACAATTACGTAAAGTTGCTGAAGTTTCAACAAAGTATGACCGTGGTTATGCACACGTATCTACACGTCAAAATATCCAGTTGAACTGGCCTGCACTTGAAGATGTGCCAGATATTTTGGCAGAACTTGCAACTGTACAAATGCATGCCATTCAAACCAGTGGTAACTGTATTCGTAACACAACAACTGACCAATATGCAGGTGTGGTTGCTGGTGAAATTGCAGACCCACGTCCAACATGTGAATTGATTCGTCAGTGGAGTACGTTCCACCCTGAATTTGCATTCTTGCCACGTAAGTTCAAAATTGCAGTTTCTGCACTTGAAGAAAAAGACCGTGCAGCAACTGCATTCCACGATATTGGTGTTTACATCGTGCGTAATGAAGCGGGTGAAATCGGCTATAAAATTATGGCTGGTGGTGGTTTAGGCCGTACTCCAATCATTGGTAGCGTTATTCGTGAGTTTTTACCACGTGAAGATTTAATTGCTTACTTAGAAGCAGTTCTACGTGTTTATAACTTGCATGGTCGTCGTGACAATAAATACAAAGCGCGTATTAAAATTCTAGTTAAAGCATTAACACCTGGAGTGTTTGCACAGAAAGTTGAAGCTGAATTTGAACATACACGTGAAGCATTGAAAATTCAGCCAGAAATCTTGAAAAAACTGGATGAAGAGTTCACTCCGTTTGATTATCAAGATTTAGCAGATGAAGACTTCACGGCTTTATTTGCTGAGCATCCAAAATTCAAGCAATGGTTCAATATCAACACGCATGCACATAAAGTGAAGGGCTATCGTATAGTTACGATTTCTCTAAAACGTGCAGGTATCGCACCGGGCGATATGACCACTGAAGAAATGAACTTTATTGCAGATCTTGCAGATAAATATACATTCGGTGAACTTCGTACCACTCACGAACAAAACATTGCTTTGGCAGATGTACCTCAAAAAGATTTGTTCGATGTATGGCAAGCGCTTGAACAACAAAATATGGCACGTGCACATATTGGCTTTATTACCGATATCATTAGTTGTCCGGGCGGTGATTTCTGTTCACTTGCAAATGCGAAATCAATTCCTATTGCTGAAGCGATTACACGCCGTTTTGATGACTTAGACAAAGTTTATGATCTTGGTCATTTAGATCTAAATATTTCTGGTTGTATGAATGCTTGTGGTCACCACCACGTAGGTAACATCGGTATTTTAGGTGTAGATAAAAAAGGTGCTGAGTTCTACCAAATTACATTAGGTGGTAATTCAGACCATGATGCATCGATCGGTGACATCTTAGGCCCATCGTTTGCAGCAGATGCTGTGCCAGACGTTATTGAAGAAGTATTAAATACTTATCTTGATTTGCGTACAGAAGGTGAGCGTTTTGTTGACACATATCGCCGTGTAGGAATTCAACCATTTAAGGAGCGTGCATATGCTTAATACAGCTCTACCTGTGCTTTATAAAGACGGCACGATTGCAGACAATACTTATCAAATCATTGCTGAAGATGGTGTGGTTCCCCAAGGTGATGTTGTGGTAACAACAGCTCAACTAGACCAGTTAGCTAACGTTCAAGGCAAAAAAGCTTTGTATGTAACTGTAAATGATTCACCTGAAGATCATACATTTCCATTAAATGAACTTGATGCAATCTTCATTGAGTTTGCAGGCTTTGGTGATGGTCGTGGTTATTCATTCGCTGCACTATTACGCCGTCAAGGTTTCCAAGGTGAACTACGTGCAACAGGTGATGTGTTTAAGGATGTTTTAAACTACTTAAAACGTTCTGGTTTTGACAGTTTTGTCGTGAAAGAAGGCAAAGATGTACAAGAAGCTGCGGCAGGTTTGCAAGATTTTACCAACCCGTATCAAGCTTCAACAGCTGTACCGCAAGCAAGTTATCAAACTGGTGCTTAAATCGTTTTAAATATAAAGGCTGAACTCAGGTTCAGCTTTTTTTATAAATACCTTTTAATAAATGAAGAATAAGAATGTTAGGCTTAATTTCAAAAATAAATCCCGGTGCTTGGTGGTTAATATTTGCTATTGCGACAGATGTGCTCTCAACATTTTCTTCTGCTAAAGGCAATGGATTAGTTAATAAAACTGCTCAGGCGATTGCGCTGATTTTATATATTGTGTCTTTTGCATGTGCTGCTATTGCTTTGAAATATATGCAGGCGGGAATTTTATATGTATTGTGGTCCGGAGTGGGCGTGTTGGCGACTGCCTTTCTAGCAAAGATTTTTCTTGGGCAGAATATTGATGTGGCTGGATGGGTAGGGATAGGTTTTATTACAGTTGGTTTAATGATTATTGCGAAATATTCTAATATTAATGTTTAAAACCCTTATAGAAATAATAAGTATCTCTATAAGGGGCAGATATTAAAAATATTATGTATCAAGCTGGCAGTTAACCATCCACTTTATGCCAAATTGATCGGTAAATGCACCGTACAATGCGCCCCAGAACGTTTTTTCTAGCGGCATTTCGATTTGACCATTTACAGATAGAGCATCAAACAGCTGTTTCGCTTTTTCTTGCTCATCTTTTTCAAGGTTGATTGCGATGTAATGATTATTACCTTTAGTAAATACACTATTTGGCGTACAGAACTGATCGATAGTGTCTGATGCCATGAGTACTGTGTATTCATTAATCGGTAAAGAAACATGCAGCACTAAATTTTTTTCGGCTTCCGATAATGTGACACCCTCGTTAGGTGGCATATCGCTATAACGGCTCAGCATAGCAAATTCACCACCAAAGACCGATTTATAAAAATTAAAGGCTTGCTCTGCCTGACCTTGGAAATTGAGATAGTGATTGAGTTGCATTGTTATTGTCCATTGTTGTTTTCGTTTAAAGGAATAAGTTAAAACTTAAAAGTGATTTTGTGGGTCTTTTTTTGTAAATTTTTCATAAAAAATCCCACCGAAGTGGGATTCCTAAATAGGGAAATTGAATTAAATAAGTTCAATGGCAACAGCTGTTGCTTCACCGCCACCAATACAAAGTGCAGCAATACCTTTTTTACCGCCAGTACGTTTGAGTGCATGAATAAGTGTAAGAATAATACGTGAACCTGTAGAACCTACTGGATGGCCAAGTGCACATGCACCACCGTGAATATTGACTTTCTCTGCATCAAGTTTGAAATCATCAATTGGGCACATAGTAACCATAGCAAATGCTTCATTAATTTCCCAAAGGTCAACGTCCTGAGCATTCCATCCAGCTTTTTTAAGTACTTTTTCAATAGCGCCAACAGGAGCGATGGTAAATTCTGAAGGATGCTGAGAGTTTGAAGCTGTCGCGACAATTTTAGCAAGTGGTTGTAAGCCACGCTGCGCTGCAACTTCACTTGATGTTAACACCAGTGCAGAAGCACCGTCAGAAATAGAACTTGCATTTGCAGCGGTAATTGTCCCATCTTTTGCAAAAGCTGGTTTGAGTGAAGGAATCTTGTCAATTTTTGCATTTAAAGGTTGTTCATCTTGGTCGACAATGACATCACCTTTACGTGTAGACACGGTAACTGGAACGATTTCATCTTTGAAATAGCCTTCAGTAATTGCAGTTTGAGCACGTTTTAAAGAACGGATTGCAAAGTCATCCATTTGCTCACGAGTATAGCCACGAGTATTTGCCATATCTTGAGCAAAAGAACCCATTAAACGACCGGTTTCAGCATCTTCAAGCCCATCAAAGAACATATGGTCTTTAATTTCGCCATGACCCATACGGTATCCGGCACGTGCTTTTGGTAAAACATAAGGTGCGTTTGTCATTGACTCCATACCACCAGCAACGACAACTTCAGCACTACCTGCTTTGATCATATCAGTGGCTTGCATCACGGCTTTCATGCCTGAACCACAAAGTTTGTTAATCGTTACTGCACCTGTAGAATCTGGTAAGCCAGCTTTACGCATCGCTTGACGTGCTGGACCTTGCTTTAGACCAGCAGGCAGTACACAACCCATAATGACTTCTTCGACATCAGTAGGCTGCAAACCTGCTCGTGCGATTGCTTCTTTAATTGTTACTGCACCTAATTCTGGAGCAGTGAGACCAGATAGTGATCCTTGAAAACCACCCATAGCAGTACGAGCACCATTAACAATTACGATGTCAGTCATTGTTGTAATCTCCGATTGTTCTTTATCTCAAATTAAGAAAACATTAAAACTTAAGCAGTATATTGCAAAATGGGGGATGGCTTGGATTCTGTATTAGACTGTAGAGTTCTAACAATTTTGAAGTTCTTCTAAGCGTACATGTCCCATTTTGCTAAGAACTAATTTAAAATTTTTAAGCTGATCATAAGAACAATAAATAAAACTACCATTAGACTCGATTGGTAGTCCCGAGCTACCTTGAAAAACAATACTATTTTGTTTTTTACCAAAACGTTGTAATTTCATAGAGCCATAAGTATGGTTAAGATCTATAGAAGTTAATAATTCTTCATTTAAATCATGTTGTAGGTTGCGGTTGTTATCTACAAAGCTGATTAAGCGGTTATTCCAGTTGGTATTACAGACCAGTTGATCGGAACTTGGGCAAAGAACAATGTTCTTATGCCTGATAATTGCGTCAGACTTGGCTTTTTGTATATGAATTGTGAGTATGCGCGGCGTATTTTTTAATTCTACAGATGCCATAAATTGATGGTATAAAGGAATGGCTATAACTGACATAATCACAAGAATTACGAGGGTTATAGATAGCTCAACTATAGTAAAACCAGGAGATCTAAACATTAAGAAACCTTAATATATGTATAAATAGAGCAATTTTATGTTTTCTGACAATGATTTATATTATTTTTTATAATAAGGAAACACAAAATTAAATAAGGGTTATCAGTTGGCTAGAATACTGGTAAAATCACCGCAAGCGAAACAAAGAAGTTGTTCATATTTGCTAGTTGAGTAAAAAATTACCGAATTACAACGGAAATTGTAAGTAATTTTGTCAATAATTTACTTGATTAAAATTATCAAGCACTTGGAAAGTTTATCAAGTGTTTGTATGATTCAAATGTGAATAGCTTAAAAATAATACTGGGGTAAAAATATCTCAGGGGCCAATAAATTTAGGCTGAGCTTGAACAACAATTGTTATCTCTGGAGGATATCCATGAAATTGAGTCGTATTGCACTTGCTACTATGCTTGTTGCTGCTCCATTAGCTGCTGCTAATGCTGGCGTAACAGTTACTCCATTATTGCTTGGTTACACTTTCCAAGACAGCCAACACAACAATGGCGGTAAAGATGGTAACCTAACTAACAGCCCTGAGTTACAAGACGATTTATTCGTTGGTGCAGCTCTTGGTGTTGAATTAACACCATGGTTAGGTTTCGAAGCTGAATATAACCAAGTTAAAGGCGATGTAAACGGCGCTTCTGCTGGTGCTGAATACAAACAAAAACAAATCAACGGTAACTTCTATGCTACTTCTGATTTAATCACTAAAAACTACGACAGCAAATTTAAGCCGTATGTATTATTGGGTGCTGGTCACTACAAATACGACTTTGATGGCGTAAATCGTGGTACACGTGGTAATTCTGAAGAAGGTACTTTAGGTAATGCTGGTATCGGTGCTTTCTATCGCTTAAACGATGCTTTATCTCTTCGTACAGAAGCTCGTGGTACTTATAACTTTGACGAACAATTCTGGAACTATACTGCTCTTGCTGGTTTAAACGTAGTTCTTGGTGGTCACTTGAAGCCTGCTGCTCCTGTAGTAGAAGTTGCTCCAGTTGAACCAACTCCAGTTGCTCCACAACCACAAGAGTTAACTGAAGACCTTAACATGGAACTTCGTGTGTTCTTTGATACTAACAAGTCAAACATCAAAGACCAATACAAGCCAGAAATCGCTAAAGTTGCTGAGAAGTTAACTGAATACCCTAACGCTACTGCACGTATCGAAGGTCACACAGATAACACTGGTCCACGTAAGTTGAACGAACGTTTATCTTTAGCTCGTGCTAACTCTGTTAAATCAGCTCTTGTAAACGAATACAATGTTGACGCTTCTCGTTTGTCTACTCAAGGTTTCGCTTGGGATCAACCGATTGCTGACAACAAAACTAAAGAAGGTCGTGCTATGAACCGTCGTGTATTCGCGACAATCACTGGTAGCCGTACTGTAGTAGTTCAACCTGGTCAACAAGCTCAATAATTTGAGTTTCTGAACAGTAAAAAAGCGACTCGTTAGAGTCGCTTTTTTTATTGCGATTTTTAAAATATTTTTTCATTTGTATATCTCCTCAATAATATCTATTCAGTTAATTGCTTATAAATAAGTTTTTACCAAACACCTTTTTTTAATTGCTGTTTAGTATTTTGTCTATTTCGACGATGCTGTGCACGAGGCTTTTCTGTCTCATGCATGCCACCTTTTTGAAGTAAAGGTGACAGGGCTACATGATTACGAACCTTAATTTTTGGCATTTCTTTGATTTTCATGTTTTAACCTTTAATACATAAAACTTGTTTAAGTGTATGGACGACTTCAATAAGATCTGACTGATTTGCCATAACCTCATCTATGTCTTTATAAGCACTTGGAATTTCATCGACAACGCCACTGTCTTTGCGACATTCAATACCTTGCGTTTGCTCAATTAAGTCTTGTTGGTTAAACAGAATCTTAGCTTTGCTTCGGCTCATTTTACGTCCAGCGCCGTGAGAACAAGAGCAAAAAGATTCAGGATTAGCTTTTCCTCTAACAATATAAGAACGTGCTCCCATAGAACCTGGAATAATTCCTAACTCATCTAAACCTGCTCTAATCGCTCCTTTTCTGGTAACTAAAAGATTTTCACCAAAATGGGTTTCTCGACTCACATAATTATGATGACAATTAATCGCTTCTTTTGTCATTTGAAATGAAGGTAGAAGAGGTCGAATTGCTTCTAAGACTAATCGCATCATTTCTTTGCGATTTTCAAAAGCATATTCTTGTGCCCATTCCACAGCTTCTACATAATCATTAAAACTGTTTGAACCTTCAGCAAAATAACTTAAGTCTTTATCGGGTACATGTCCAAAGCGATGTTGTGCTTCTTTCTTGGCGAGCTCAATAAAATAAGTACCAATGACGTTCCCCAGTCCTCGGCTACCTGAATGTAGCATTACCCATACATCTTGATTTTCATCAATACATAACTCTATGAAGTGATTACCACCTCCTAATGTGCCTAATTGTTTTTGCCAAGTCGCATCAAACTGCCGAAGCATGCGAATTAGACCTGGGTGCTTCTTTATAATCGGTTGTAAACGTTTTTCGAGTGGAATAATACTCGACGCTTTAGCTTTGACCTGTTTATGCAAAGCAAAACCGACAGGTACTTTGCGTTCAATTGCATCACGTAATCGACTTAAGTTATCAGGAAGTTGTGAAGCCTTTAGACTCAAACGAATTGCATTCATTCCACAGCCAATGTCTACACCGACTGCTGCTGGAATAATGGCATGTTTAGTCGGGATGACACTTCCTACAGTCGCACCTTTTCCTACATGAACATCTGGCATAACAGCAATATGTGAGTATATAAATTGCAGCTGTGCCATTTTCTTGAGCTGTTCGATACTTTCACTATCTATATCTTGAGTGAAAATTTTAACAGGGACACCATAGAGTGCCTCTTCGTTTAATATTTTTTGTATGCCCATAATTTTTCTCTTATTGTTCTGTCCGAATAGGCATAAAAAAAACCTAGCGAATGCTAGGTCTTAAATTCGAGCATTCGGACAAGTGAATTAAATTTGTACACTTGTCCGTGAGCTGACATCGTGCCAAATCGTTACTGTGTTTTACCTTGTAGTGTTGGCATGATGTCCTCCTTTTTTAAAAAGTGCCGTTGAAAATCTGAACGGCATTTTACCTGTTTTTAACTAAAGATCAAGTTTTTGATGTTTAGATAGTTTTAATTGACTCTTTAAACTTACTATTAATCTTGCTCTGGTTTTACATCCATTTGGTCGTAAGGGATTAATTTAGTTTTATTTTTCCATTTATATCCGAGCCAAATTACTAAGAATAACGGTATGCTGATATAGGTGGAAAGTAAGCCCATCCAGTCAATTTTTCCGCCCAAAACAGCTTGATAGTTTTGTCCAAGAATAATGATAGAACAGAGAATAAAGGCAAACCAAGGTGCAAATGGGAAAAACTTAGCGCGGTAAGCTAAATCTTCTAATTTATAGCCTTGAGTAATATAACCTTTACGGAAACGATAATGTGAAATTGCAATACCTAACCAGACAATAAAGCCACACATCCCTGACATATTGAGTAGCCAGTTAAAGACTTGTTTTTCCCCAATAAAAGTCGTTAAGAAGCAGAATGCAGCAATAAATGTAGTTGCATATAAGGCATTCATTGGAACACCACGATTGTCGAGTTTGGCAAACCATTTCGGTGCACGACCTTGCTGAGCCATATCAAATAACATACGGGTAGAAGAATACATACCTGAGTTACCTGCCGACAAAATAGCAGTCAAAATAACTGCATTCATTAAGCTCGCAGCGAAAGCAAAGCCTACCTTTTCATAAAGCAAGGTAAAAGGAGAAAGTGCAACATTTTCTGTTGTCGCGGCTTGCAATAGGTTTGGATCATCATAGGCAATGAGTGTGCCGATAATGAAAATACACAACACATAGAATAATAAAATTCGCCAGAAAATCTGTTTAATTGCCAGTGGAATTGTTTTCTTTGGATCTTTTGATTCACCCGCAGCGACACCCACCATTTCAGTTCCTTGAAATGAGAATCCTGCAATCATGGCAACCCCAATCATGGCCTGTAAACCACCTACAAATGGTGCATCTTTATAGGTCCAGTTGCCGAATGTCGCCACTCCTGGTGTCAACATCACCTTAATAATCATGGCAATACCAATGATAATGAAGGCAACAATAGCGATAACCTTAACCATTGAGAACCAGAATTCGCTTTCGCCAAATCCTTTTACACTCATCGCATTAATCATAAAAATAATGACGAGGAAGAGCGCACTCCAGTAAAATCCAGGAATATCTGGAAACCAGAACTTCATAATAAACTGTACTGCAACGAGCTCAAACGCAACCGTAATTGCCCAGTTGTACCAGTAGTTCCAACCTAAAGCGAAACCAAAGCCATCTTCTACATAGCGACTGCCATAGGTGAAGAATGCGCCAGATGTCGGTGTATGAGTTGCAAGTTCGCCCAAGCTGGTCATTAAGAAGTAAATCATAATACCAATGAGAGAGTAGGCGAGTAATGCCCCGCCTGGACCTGCATTTGCAATGGTCGACCCAGAAGCAAGGAAGAGACCTGTACCAATGGAACCACCAATGGCGATCATATTCAGATGACGAGCCCCAAGCTTTCGCTGGAGTTTTTCAGGAGCATGTGTTTCGCTCATGGAGATTCCTTACATAGTTTGTTATGCACAGGCATATAACACCTTAAAGCCTTGTAGATCAGTTTTAATCTCACACTGACCAAAGTGCTTCTCAATTAAGATCGGATAGTTTAAAAAACGGTTTGCTACAATCCATAGCTCACCTGATGCCTTTAAATGTTTTTTAGCGTTCTGGCAGAGTCCTTCACTTGCATCGTAATTGGTATGAATACCTTGATGAAAGGGAGGGTTACTGACAATGGCATCAAGTTCTGTTGGGGCGTCTGCAATTCCTGTAACGGGCTGCAATCTCAACTGGTCTGAACCTATTCCATTTCGACTAAAAGTCATTTCCGTTGACCGTAAAGCGAAGGCATCAATATCTAGGGCATGGATAATATTACTTGAATTTACTTTTGCCAAATAGCAACTGATAATTCCCGCGCCACACCCGAAGTCGGCAATTCTACCTGATTTCACTTGATTTAGATAAGGGAGTAAAACAGCAGTTCCGACATCTAGATGATTTTGACTGAAAACGCCAGGGAGGGCACAAATGGTAAGCTCTTGTTCATTTACTTGAACTGTATAGGTTTTTAACCAACTCTCAATAGGTTTGATCTTTTCAGTTTTTTCAATTTTTAAATGCCATAATTGACAATGACGAGCGCTATCAAGTTTAAGTATTTTGCCAAAGCTTTGTAGTTGTTTGGCAGCTCTTTCAACACCACCTTTCTTTTCACCTACTAAAAAAACTGATTGGCCTGTTTTTAGATGGCTCATCACCACATGTAATATATAGTTTAAAAGCTCTTTTGATTTTGGAACAAAAATTAAAGCCTGATCAAATTCTTGTGATGGAAACTCAACCGAGAAATGTGCTGTCGTGCCTGTATTAATAAAACCTTGGTAATCTGAATAATTCCATGTCCAGACTGATGCATCAATCTCAGCAGGTAATTGACTTACCAAAGCATCATTGGGTGCATTAATTAACAAGAGTCTACCTTTTAAATAGTCTTGCTGTCTTAATACCACTTCACTTCTAGGATCCATGTACATCTCTCATGAAGAAGAATGCCCAGTGGAAACTGGGCAGTAATCAAAAAATAAAAATGGGTTATTTGTGTGTTTCAGGAAGTACAACATTTAAAATTAATGCCGCAATACCGCCTGTTGCTACGCCAGAACTAAAAATATTTTTAAATAATTCTGGTAAGTGTTCCAAAATTTGAGGAACTTGAGCAACCCCTAAACCTAGTGCAAGTGAAATCGCGATAATTAAAAGGGCACGACGGTCTAAGTGAATAGATGAAAGAATGTTAATGCCTGAGGCAGCAACCGCACCAAACATCACCATAACTGCTCCGCCTAATACTGCTTGTGGTACGGCTTGTATTACACCAGCTACAGCAGGGAATAGACCTAATATAATGAGTAAAGCAGCAATCCAGATCCCTACGTAACGACTTGCCACACCAGTGAGTTGAATTACACCATTATTTTGAGCGAAAACAGAACTAGGGAAAGTGTTAAATAATCCTGCAAGTAAAGAGTTTGCACCATTCACTAACACGCCACCTTTGATGCGTTGCATCCACTGAGGGCCATCTACAGGTTGGTTTGAAAGTTTACTTGTTGCTGTGACATCACCAATTGCTTCTAATGAAGTCACCAGATAAATGAATGCCATTGGAATAAATAGGCCCCATGAGAAGCTTAAGCCAAAGTGCATAGGTGTCGGAATTTGAATAACAGGCGCGTCTTTTAGACCAGAAAAATCTAGGTAGCCCATGAAACCAGCAAGAATGTAGCCAATAACCAAAGCAATCAAAATAGCCGAGCTTTTAATCCAAACGATACGAATACGGTTTAAGACAATAATGATGGCAAGTACGGTACATGACATAATAAGGTTGTCTGCACTTGCAAAAGTATGGTCATGCATGGCTTGATAACCACCACCCATGCTAATAAGACCTTCCTTAATAAGTGTTAAACCAATCAGAAGTACAACAATACCAGTTACAAGGGGAGTAATAAGTCTTTTTACCCATGGTAGGATTTGTGAAACACCCATTTCAATAAATGAACCAGCGATCACCACACCAAAAATAGCAGCCATAACCTGATTTACTGGTGTACCTGCGGCAACCATTGCACTACCAATACCAATAATCGGACCAATAAAGTTAAAACTAGTACCTTGAACAATCAGTAGACCTGCACCAAAAGGGCCAACTTTTTTACATTGTAAGAAAGTTGCAATTCCTGAAATGACCAAAGACATCGATAAAATCATGTTAGTTTCGGTACGTGAAACGCCTAAAGCTAAACAAATGAGAAGTCCAGGTGTAACAATCGGGACAATAATTGCAAGCAAATGTTGAAAAGCAGCTAAAAAAGCCACGAAGGGTTTTGGTCGGTCATCTAGTCCATAAACGAGGTCAAGATGGTCTTGTGATGGTTGATTGGACATGGGGGTAAGTACGCCGCAATTTCGCAAATTGGCGCTATTCTAATCGAGATACCTATCTTTACAAAACGAAATACAGGCTATTGGGAAATTTTTTTGTCAATGTCAATAAACTGTCACTACTCAAGAGTAGTGTTTTTCTGTATAATTTGCCCTCAAATTTCAGGCGTTTCTAATTTTCATGTCAGATATCAAAAATCTCCGTAATATCGCAATTATTGCGCACGTCGACCACGGGAAAACCACACTTGTCGATAAACTACTTCAGCAATCAGGTGCTCTCGGTGACCGAGCAGGCGAGATTGAGCGTGTCATGGACTCGAATGCGCTTGAAAGTGAACGTGGTATTACCATCTTAGCTAAAAACACTTCTATTACTTGGTTGGATAAGCGTACTGATACAACTTACCGTATCAACATCGTGGACACCCCGGGACACGCCGACTTCGGTGGTGAAGTAGAACGTGTTATGTCGATGGTTGACTGCGTATTACTTCTTGTTGACTCTCAAGAAGGCCCAATGCCACAAACTCGTTTTGTGACACAAAAAGCCTTTGCTCGTGGTTTAAAACCAATCGTTATTATCAACAAAGTTGATAAACCAAGTGCACGTCCAGACTGGGTAATCGATCAAGTATTTGATTTGTTTGATAACCTTGGCGCAACTGATGAGCAACTTGATTTCCCAATCGTTTATGCATCAGGTTTACGTGGTGTAGCGGGTCCTGCTCCTGAAGAACTTGCAGAAGACATGACTCCGTTGTTCGAAACGATTGTAGACATCGTTGAACCACCAGCAGTTGACGTTGATGGTCCATTCCAAATGCAGATTTCATCACTTGACTATAACAGCTTCGTAGGTGTTATCGGTGTTGGTCGTATTCAACGTGGTTCAGTAAAATTAAACACTCCTGTTACTGTAATTGACAAAGATGGCAATACACGTAATGGTCGTATTTTAAAAATCATGGGTTACCATGGTTTAGAGCGTATTGATGTTGACTCAGCATCTGCTGGTGACATCGTATGTATTACTGGTATTGATGCACTTAACATTTCTGACACGATTTGTGATCCGAAAAATGTTGAAGCATTACCAGCTTTATCTGTAGATGAACCTACAGTATCTATGACTTTCCAAGTAAACAACTCTCCGTTTGCTGGTAAAGAAGGTAAATTCGTAACTTCACGTAATATCCGTGAACGTCTTGATCGCGAATTAATTCATAACGTAGCTTTACGTGTTGAAGATACTGACAGTCCAGACCGTTTCAAAGTATCTGGCCGTGGTGAACTTCATCTTTCAGTTTTAATTGAAAACATGCGTCGTGAAGGTTTTGAAATGGGCGTATCACGTCCACAAGTAATCATCAAAGAAATTGATGGTGAAAGACAAGAGCCTTACGAAAACGTAACGTTTGACGTTGAAGAACAGCATCAAGGTGCTGTAATGGAACAAATGGGTCACCGTAAAGGCGAAATGACTAATATGGAAGTTGACGGTAAAGGCCGTATCCGTATTGAAGCGACTGTTCCTTCACGTGGTCTTATCGGTTTCCGTTCTGAATTCTTGACCATGACTTCTGGTACAGGGATCATGACTTCAAGCTTCTCGCATTATGGCCCTGTTAAACAAGGTACTGTTGCGAAACGTCAAAACGGTGTGTTGATTTCTATGGTTCAAGGTACTTGCTTGGGCTATGCATTGTTCAGCTTGCAAGACCGTGGTCGTTTGTTTGCTAAACCACAGTTAGAAGTTTACGAAGGTATGATCGTGGGTATTAACTCTCGTTCAGACGATATGGTGGTTAACCCAACTAAAGCGAAACAATTAACTAACGTTCGTGCATCTGGTACAGATGATGCTTTAACTTTAGTACCTGCAATTGAATATACGCTTGAACAGGCGCTTGAATTCATTGAAGATGACGAGTTAGTAGAAGTTACTCCAAAATCAATCCGTATCCGTAAGCGTTACTTGACTGAAAACGAACGTAAACGTAATCGTGATAAATAATTTTTCTTAAATGAAAAAGAAAAACCGCTAAATTAATTTTAGCGGTTTTTTATTGAAATCAAACAAAGCTGAAAATAAACTTAAATTCATATTTTTCTTGTAAACAAATATGTTATCAAAGTGTGAAATAGCTTTCTTTTTTTGAAAAAAATATTAAATTATCAATATCATGGCGAGTACTATCTAAATGGATAAGAGGCCATTGAAAAAGAAAAATATGATGTGTTCCTCCCCCCCCCAACATCTGGAGATGTTTAGATGAGTATTATTCAAGAATTTAAAGAATTTGCCATTAAAGGCAATATGATGGATTTAGCCATTGGTGTAATTATTGGTGGTGCTTTTGGCAAAATCGTAGACTCTTTAGTAAAAGATATCATCATGCCGCTTATCACTGTAATTACTGGTGGTGGTGTTGATTTCTCTCAAAAATTTATCGTATTAGGTGCAAACCCTAATAATTTACAATCTTTGGATGCCTTACAAAAAGCAGGAATCAACGTATTGACCTACGGTAACTTCCTAACCATTTTAATTAACTTCCTTATTTTGGCTTGGGTTGTGTTCTTAATGGTGAAATTATTAAACAGACTTCGCCGTGATAAGAATGAGCCAGAAGCTCCAGCTGCAACTCCTGAAGATGTGCAATTGTTGCGTGAAATTCGTGATGAGTTGAAAAAGCAAGCTTAATCAGATTTGAAATAAAAAACGGTACCTAGAGTGCCGTTTTTTATTGATCAATTATTTTTTTTAATTTTAAGTATGGTCCTATATATTGATAAACTTACAATTCGTTTTAACTGGGCATATTGTTAAAGGGGTGAGAATTAATGAATCAGCTATTTGTATATGGCACTTTATGTCCGAATCAAGCTAATGCTCATATTTTAGAACAAATCGATGGTCACTGGACAAAAGCCAGTGTACGAGGCGTAATTCATATTTTAGATTGGGGACCTGATAAAGGCTTAAAAGCACTTGAGTTAGATTCGCAAGCCGATTGGATAGAAGGTTATGTGTTTAGCACAGAAAAACTTGCTGAAAACTGGCAGATGCTAGATGATTTTGAAGGTTTTCAATACCAGCGTGTCATCGCTGATGTGAAACTAGAGTCGGGTGAATATATTAAAGCCTGGACATATCAAATGGATGCACAGGCTCAATCTTCTGAAAAACCATAATTAAATTAATGGAATCAGCGTAAGCTGCCCATTCGGAATTTAACTTCTAAAAGATGATAGCCAAACTGGCTTTTAATAGGGCCTTGCAACACGCGTTCAGCAGCTGTAAAAACGACTTTGTCGATAACAGGTACCAACTGTCCTTTTTTGACTTCGCCAAGTTCACCGCCACGTTTAGCTGAATTGCAAGTGGAATATTGCTTGGCAAGTTTGGCAAAGTCTGCACCACTTTGTAGCTTCTTTTTTAGCTGTTCAGCTAAGTCTTTATCTTTGACTAAAATATGTCGGACAATTGCTGTTTGCATGTTGTCTTCCTCCAAAAAATTAAGGCTTTGTCAGCTTTTTAAGTGGTTGGCACTGTGGGCAAAATACACTGGCACGCTGACCAAGTTTTAAATTTTCTAATGGGGTTTCACAGTTAACACACATTTCTCCAGCACGGCCATAAGCAAGAAGTGTTTGTTGGAAATAACCATTTTCACCCATAGCATTACTGTAGTCACGTAACGTTGAGCCACCTAGATCAATTGCCGACTTTAAAATTCGTTTAATCTCGACAACCAGTTTCTCAATTTGTTGCATGGTTAAATCGCCAGCAGGTTGTGCTGGGTGAATGCCAACATTAAATAAGCTTTCAGTTGCATAAATATTGCCTACACCAACCACTATATGATTATCCATAAGTGCAATTTTTATGCCGACAGATTTATTCTTGAGCTTAGAAGCTAAATATTCTGCATGAAAATCAGTACTTAAAGGTTCTGGTCCCAAAGTATCTATGAGTTTGCTTTGAGTTTCCGGGTTAAGCCAAAGGATGCAACCGAAACGACGAGGGTCATGGTAACGTAATTGCTGATCTTCAAATTGAATAATCAGGTGATCATGTTTTCTTAGTTCATCATTTGGCTCGGTTAGGCGAAAGCTACCTGACATGCCTAAATGCCAGAGCATTTGATCTTGTTCAAACTCTGCCAAAATATATTTTGAACGTCGATTTAACCCAATGAGACGTTGCCCAACGAGTTTTTGAACATCATCGGGGATAGGCCAACGTAAGCCCGGATTACGTACTTCAACACTTAGAACTTTTTGATTCAATAAGGGGAATAGACTGGTTTTAGTGGTTTCGACTTCGGGTAACTCAGGCATGCCAACTCGCAGAATTAACAGATATACTGGATTAATCAAGTATAACGTGTGGTATGTAATATTTCAGAGAATACTATGTCAGATATTTTACCATTAAGCTGGTTTCAACGAGAAACTTCGGAAGTAGCGTATGATTTAATCGGCTGCGTATTGTGTAAGCGACAGCCTGATGGTCAAGTCATCCGTTGCACAATTAGTGAAACAGAAGCTTATTTGGGCGTTCGAGATAAAGCTTGTCATAGTTACAATGATAAACGTACAGCTCGAACAGATGTAATGTATAGCCATGGTGGTACGATTTACGTCTACTTAATTTATGGCATGTATGAAATGCTTAATATTATTACTCAAACAGAAGGTGTGCCTGAAGGAGTGATGATTCGGTCTGTATTTTTAAGTAATGCTTCAACAAAAAAAGAATATAAGCTTTTAGCTGGACCAGGCAAATTGACACGTTATTTAGGCATTGACCGGACCTTAAAGGGGCAGACTTTGGGTGAAGAATCTGGACTATGGATTGAAGCGGCTATTACACAGCCAGAAGTTGTTTTAACGCCACGTATTGGAATTGATTACGCTGAAGAAGCAAAAGACTGGCCTGAACGATATTGCTGGAAAGACCACCCATCTTTGAGTCGATAATTCTAATCTGGAAATCAATTTTTAGATATCGATGAAGAGTGTTCTAGATTTACAACAATGCAGATCGAATTCAATATCCAGACAAGACACCGCTTTTTGTTATGATAACTACAATATAAATAAAGGAAATAAGCATGTCCTTATTACGCTTAGACCGACTTCATTACTGTATTTTGATGAGTATGGGTTGCATTTCGAGTCCACTCGTTTGGGCAGAAGACTTAACCCAAGACGTTGCCAAATTGCCTACTTTACATGTGGAAGCATCGCGTACCGATACTACTTACTTACAAACACCTGCTTCGGTTTTTCGAATAGATGCACCTCAAGCTGATAGTTATTCACAAGTGAATTTGACTGAAGTTGTGAAGGGGATACCGAGTTTACAGATACGTAATCGTGAAAATTATGCGCAGGATTTACAGCTCTCTATGCGTGGTTTTGGTGCACGTTCTACTTTTGGTGTCCGAGGCATTCGCCTTTATGTGGATGGTATTCCCGCTACTATGCCAGATGGACAAGGCCAAACGTCTAATATTGATTTAAGTAGTCTCGACCATGTCGAAGTTCTAGCGGGACCTTTTTCTTCACTTTATGGAAACTCATCGGGTGGGACAATTTTAACTTCTACTAAAGAAGGTCAAGGAAAAGACTCAATTGAGCTCAGTTATTCGGGAGGGAGTCATGATAAAAGCCGAGCTGGGTTAGTGCTACAAGGTGGAGCAAAGGGTGCGAATGAACCAAGTTATGTTATTAGTTCATCCTACTTCGATACTGATGGTTACCGAGAACATAGTGGTGCAGAAAAAGTATTAAATAATGCAAAGCTCAGTTGGAATCTTGATGATGGTAGTAAAATCAACTGGGTGACTAACTATGTCAAAATTAATGCAGACGATCCGCAAGGCTTAACGCATGACCAGTGGAAAGCGAACCCAAAGCAACAAGTGCCTTTTTTAAAGCAATTTAATGTCCGTAAAGACATTGAGCAAACCCAAACAGGGGTGACTTGGTCTAAGCCAATTAATGATAAAAATGAACTCTATGCCATGGCATATTTAGGTAATCGACAAGTCACTCAGTATCAATCTATACCTAAATCGACACAAGATGCCAGTATTAATCATGTCGGTGGCGTGATTGATTTCGAACGTAATTATTATGGTGCTGATTTCCGTTGGACAGGTAAAGAACTACTTCCAAATACCACTGTAAGCCTCGGTGTTGCACTTGATGCGATGGATGAAGATCGTAAAGGGTATGAAAATTTTAACTTGGTAAACGGCCAACCTTCTTACGGTGTTAAAGGTAAATTACGTCGTGATGAAGATAATAGTTTGTGGAATATTGATCCATATTTACAAGCTTCATGGCAGTTCTTACCAACATGGCGTTTAGACACAGGTATTCGCTACAGCAATGTGCATTACAAATCTAAAGATAACTATTTAAGTAATGGCGATGATAGTGGTAAGACCGATTACGATAAAGTTTTACCTTCTGCTGCTTTAAGCTGGCAAATTCTACCTGAGCTCATGGCATATGTAAGTTATGCCAAAGGTTTTGAAACACCAACCTTTACTGAAATGGCATATCAAACTGATACGACAAAGCCAGGTTTTAATTTTGACTTAAAACCATCGACCAGTGATACCTATGAGGCTGGCTTAAAATCACAAAACCAATTAGGTGATTTTACTTTGGCAGTTTTTCAAACTAAAACCAAAAATGACATTGTTTCAGCAGGAAGCTCAAACGGACGTTCAACCTTCCGTAACGCAGATAAAACTTTGCGTGAAGGAGTAGAGTTCGCATGGAACAAAAAGTTGTGGAGAGATTTAACAGCAACTGCAAGCTATGCCTATTTAGATGCAACTTTTGATGCTGATATTCCAGCTTTGGGAAATATTGCTCAAATTCCATCAGGAAATGCGATTCCGGGTATTGCTAAAAATCAGGCTTTTGTCTCTTTAGCTTGGCAACCGAGCCACGGCATATATGGTGGTGTAGATGTACAGTATATGGACAAAGTATACGTGAATGATACCAACAGTGACGCAGCGCCGAGCTACAGTGTAACTTCAGCAAATATTGGTTATGCATGGGATCTTGGCGACTGGAAAGTCAAAAGCTTTGCTCGTGTAGATAACTTGTTTGATAAAAATTATGCAGGTTCAGTGATTGTGAATGACGGTAATGACCGTTACTTTGAACCCGCTGATGGGCGTAACTGGAGCGCAGGTTTACGTGTAATTAAACAATTCTAGGAATTTAAAATGGCAAAATTATTTGAAACGGTTAATTTTGATTCGCTACAACTGGTCAATAGAATTGTAATTGCCCCAATGTGCCAATATTCGGCAACGGATGAAGGCGAAATTACTTATTGGCATGAGCAGCAATGGGCAAATTATGCTTTGTCTGGGGCTGGTCTATGTATTGTGGAAGCTACTGCTGTACAAGCGGAAGGTCGAATTAGTTATGCGGATCTTGGACTTTGGAATGATCAGCAACGTGACCAGATCAAAACTTTATTAGGGAAAGTTAAAACACTTTCTCCTATGCCATTTGGAATTCAGTTAGCGCATGCTGGACGTAAAGCATCGACTGAAAAGCCGTGGTTGGGTAAAGGCCAAATTGCAAAAAATCAGCCACATGGCTGGCAAACAGTTGCTCCAAGTACAAGTACTTTTTCAGTTCACGATGCTGCGCCAGATGCATTAACAATCGATGAAATTAAACAAGTTCAACAAGACTTCGCCGCTGCGGCAAAACGTGCAGTTGAAGCTGGCTTTGAGCTAATTGAAGTACATGCAGCACATGGTTACTTGTTGCATCAATTTTTATCGCCAATTGCCAACCAAAGAACGGATGAATATGGCGGTTCTTTAGAAAACCGTATGCGTATGACGTTAGAGGTATTTCAGGCGATTAAACTCGCGGTTCCTGAAGGCTATCCAGTAGGAGTACGTCTATCTGCAACTGACTGGATGGATGGTAACGAACAGTGGGATATTGAATCTACGGTTGGTTTATCAAAAGCTTTAGAGCAGCTAGGCGCGGCCTATATTCATGTGTCTAGCGGTGGTTTACATGAACATCAAAATATTACCATTGGAGCGGGCTACCAAGTTCCATTTGCAGAACAGGTTAAGAAGCATGTGTCTATTCCTGTGATTGCAGTAGGACTGATTACCGAGCCAGAACATGCTGAACAAATTTTAGAAAATCAGCAAGCGGATGCAATAGGCCTTGCTCGTGCTATGTTATATGACCCGCGTTGGCCGTGGCATGCAGCCGCTACACTGGGAGCAAAAGTTAAAATTGCCCCTCAGTACTTGCGTTGTCAGCCACATGGCTTAAAACAGCTTTTTGATTCTTTTTAGTTTATCAGCGGGCAAATTCAGATTTGCCCGTTTTTATTTTGAGATGAGTGAGGGAACATTCTGTGGTTTTTCAGGTAATTTTACCAATTTTACTTTTGTTGTTGATGGGGTACTGTAGTGTCCTTATTAAATTGGTAACACCTGAGCAGATTAAGGCCCTGAGCGCATTTGTTATTAAAATTGCTCTTCCTGCATTTTTAATTCAGTCTTTAGCCAATAAAAATTTACAAGAGATTTGGCACCCCGCTTATTTTATTGCTTATGGTGGCGGCTCTTTAATCTTGTTTACTCTGGCTTTTATCATTTATCGAAAGTTTTTTAAAAATAGCCTAACCCATAGCGCCGTCATTTCTATGGGGGCTTCTATGTCGAATACAGGCTTTATGGGTACGGCTATTTTGACTATGCTCATGGGTAGCCATGCTGCGATCTATATATCTTTAACTTTAATTATTGAAAACTTATTAATTGTGGCTTTAATGCTCATTTTGGCTGAAGCTGGTTTGCATCAACAACAGCAATTTTTACCACTTCTTAAAAAGACTTTTATTAACTTACTTAAAAACCCTGTAATTATTGCAATTTTGGTTGGCATGAGCTGTATTTTACTCGGTATTCATATACCTTCAAAACTTGCTCAAGCCTTAGAATTGTTAGGAAAGACAGCCTCGCCATTAGCATTATTTGCCATTGGAGGAAGTTTAGTTGGGATTGGTATTACCGCAGTAAATTTACAAAGTATATTGCTGGCCATGTTTAAAGTTGTTTTCATGCCAACTGTAATATTTTCACTTTTTTTAGTGACTCCAAATGTGAGCCGAGAAATGCTTTATGCCGGAACATTAATTGCGGCGCTGCCGATGCCAATTGCTTTTGGTATTTTTGGGCAAGCATACGGTTTAAATGAAAGGGCTTTAACACCTTTGATGATAAGCACCATTATTGGTTTTATTGGCGTAAGTGGGCTTATCGCTTTGTGGTGGTAAAAGAAAAGCCCCATGCGGGGCTATTGTTTCTTTACTATTTTTTAGATGCTGGCTGTGTAGGGGTAGCTGCAGCTTGCTTATTCTTCTCAGCAATAATCTTTTCGACTGAAGCTAAAGATTCTCTAGCGTTAGGAACATTTTGGTTAGCAAGTTCAGTAAAAATCTGTTTTGCTTGAGGCAAGTTTTGAGGAATGATATTTCCATTTGCCATCATGGTCGCTAAAGCCATAGATGCTGGCGCATAACCTTTTTGGGCGATCGCTTGTAATGCTTCAATGCCTTGGCGTTTCATGAGAGGGTTTTTATTTTCAACCCCTTGGCTAATATCATAAAGTGCTTTGACCTGAATAGCAGGGTAGTTTCCTTTTCTAATCAAAGGCGCTAGCTTTTGTAAAGCAATTTGATGAGATTGAGGCTTTTTCTGAGCAAATAAAATGGTTGCAATTTTTACCGTTGCATCATCAGAGCCTTGAGCTGATGCTTTTTGTACATATTGGCTAAATTTATTACTGTCTTTTGCAACGCCTAATTCACCAGTTTCATAAATTTGCGCAAGTCTATAACTGGCCTGAGCATAGCCCTTATTCGAGGCATCCTCATAATATTTCAGAGCTTTAGCGTTATCTTTTGCCGTACCTTGTCCCATTTGCGTCATATAGCCTAAGTTATAGATCGCTTGAGCATTTCCTGTCTGTGCAAGGCGCTGGATTTCTTGAAAGGCAGCGGGATAATTTTTTGCTGCATACAGTTGTTCTGCCTGTTTAAAGACATCATTTTTTGCCGCAGATGCTGTACTGTCTGCCGCAAAAATGGACGAACTTGAAATGGCGATTAGGCTGGCGATGAGTAATTTTTTCATTTCTTTTTAACCTTTTACTTCGTAGCTACATCATTCCGTCGATGTATTGAATCAACTCAACTTCTCATCATAAATAGTGGTGGATGAAAGTAAACAGCCGATTTGTATATAAAACGATGTCTATAAAGCAAACTGTGGAGAAAAATGATATGCCACTCTGGCTAAGAGAGTGGCATATAGACTTATTTTACTGACTTAAGTAATGCTTCAATTTGTTTTGCATCACTTGGTACACCTGAGATTCTTTGTCCATCTTGCAAGAACAATGTTGGTGTTCCATCGATATTTAATTTTTGACCTAAAGCAATATTCTTTTGAATTGGGCTTGGGCAACTTTTGCTATTAGTCGGCAATTTGCGGTTAAGCATATAATTGGTCCAAGCTTCAGACGGGTTCTTTGAACACCAGATTTGGTTTGAAACTTTTTCAGCATTTGGGTGCAAACTGGTCAGTGGGTATAAGAATACATATACCGTTACGTTATCTACCCCAACCATGTTTTGTTCTAGACGTTGGCAGTAAGGGCAATCAGGATCACTGAAAATATAAAGAGTACGTTCCCCTTTACCTTTTACATATTTAATCGCCTGATTTAGTGGTAGGCTTTTAACATCAATTTTACCCAATTCGGCAATTCGTTCTTCTGTCATATTTTTTTGTTGTTTGATATCAACTAAATTGCCTACAAAGAAGTATTTAGCATCTTGATTGGTATAAACAATACGACCGCTTGTATACACTTCATAAATACCTTGCACAGGTGATTGATAAACACCCTTTACAGGTAAATCTGGATAATTTGTCTTCAGATTTTGTTCAAGTGTTTTTACATCAGCATGAGCAGAACCGAAAAAAGCCAAACTTAACATGAGTGTGGCAAGTTTAGTTTTCATATTTTTTCTCTTAGATTTCAACCTCGATTATGATGGCATAGAAAAATTAAAAAATTGATGCCCTAATTAAATGAATTTATTAGAATTTTGTATCTATAAAAAAGCCCGTAGGGGTATCCACGGGCTTTTTATTTGCTAAATATAATTATTGTGGTCTAGCAACATCACCACTTAAAGCTTCTGGCAAATCGAGAACTTGAAGACCAAGTTCTGCTAGAGCAGCAGGTTTCGCAACAACCAATGCAATATATCCGTCAGTGGTTTGTGTACTATTTACCACTTCAATATCATTATTTAATTGAGTTGCTGGAGCCGGTGCTTCACCTGTGCCTTGAATTAAATGTAACCAGTGTTTTGGTTTTGCTTTAAACCAAAGACGCGCCACAATTTCCTGACCTAAATAACAGCCTTTATCGTAATTGACGCCTTCACGTTGATGTAAACGTAATTCTTGTGGTTGGAACTCATGTTCAGTTGCTTGAGCAATCCATGCTTGTCCCGTCATGATGGCTTGTTTTTGCCATTCGGAAACATCAGTTTCTGTAGAACTGAACTCAGTGTGTCCATTTACAACTTTTGGAAACACAGTGCCTTGTTCACTTAAGGTCATTTTTGAAAATGCACCATATTTTTTAATATGCTTAGCGAACTCTTCAGCTTGATCTTGAGTAACAACAATCTCAAAACTTTCAGCGTTAATCTTTTTTAGCCATAGGCCAAAGTGAATACGACCTTTAAGATCACAAATGGCTGTATAGCGTGTTTCATTTTCAGCTAAACGCTCAGTATCGACAGTCACTTGGCCTTGTAAAAACTTCTGTGCATCTACACCGTTTAATGCATATGAGGAGAAAGCGAGCAGACTCATAATTAATCTCAAATTCAATATGTTTCTTTATGATTGCTGACTATTTTGCTCCATTTTTATCAAAAAATCAGCCTTAGTTTTCGTAATTTAGTTTTGTCAGAAACTGATGGTATAAATGGAAAAACACCAAAAATATACGTTAAAAGAAATTCTACGGTTTAAGCTATTAAGCACAATTTTTATAACCTAAATGGACTTAAAACAAGGAGAATATAATGGCAACAGGTACAGTAAAATTACATCGTGTATTTAAAGCACCCGCTGAACGGGTTTATCGTGCTTTTCTCGACCCAGATGCTTTAGTGAAGTGGATGGCACCCCACGGTTTTACTGCGAAAATTCATAGTTTTGATTCAAATGTAGGTGGCTCATACAAAATGAGCTTTACCAACTTTTCGACAGGATCAACACATTCATTTGGAGGAACTTATGTCGAACTCATTCCAAATGAATTAATTCGTTATAACGACCAATTTGATGATTCAAATTTACCTGGCACTATGCAGGTGACTATTACATTAAAAAGTGTATTAGTAGGTACAGAGGTGCATATTACCCAAGAAGGAATACCGGAAGTTATTCCTGTAGAGGCGTGTTATTTAGGATGGCAGGAGTCTTTGTCGTTATTAACACTGTTAGTAGAAGCCGAGATCCCAGATCAGTAATCGCCTTTTTAAATTTGGGCATCCTAAAGAAAAAAGTGAGTAGAGAACTACTCACTTTTTCTTTTTTAATTACGCTTAAAAGAGAACAAAATATTAAATGTGTTGATGAGGCCTAAACAATGAGGCTGTCTAGTGAGAAAAAGAGATGGAAATACACATTAAAAGAATTTATGAACATGTAAGTGCCAATGATGGAAAACGAATATTAGTTGATCGGCTATGGAGTCGAGGGATAAGTAAAGAAAATGCCCATTTAGATTTATGGTTAAAAGAAATAGCCCCCTCAACTGAACTGCGTAAGTGGTTTCATGCAGAGTCCTTAGAGCATTGGAGTGAGTTCAAACAGCGCTATTTAAAAGAACTAGAAACAAACCCAGCAGTTAAAGAGTTACAAGACATTGTGTCTAAGCATAGAGTCACTCTTTTATATTCGGCAAAAGATGTGGAGCATAACCATGCGATTATTTTAAGAGACTATTTATTAGAGAAAGAGAAGAAATGAATATATAAATTTTTTTTTGGTAAAAGTCTTTTATTTAAAACTTTAAAAAATGAGTCATATCTCGCATAATATACTTTTTGAGATTTTTTTTATGTCTTTACCAAATTGCCCAAAATGCCAATCAGAATATACCTATCAAGACGGCGACTTATTAATTTGCCCTGAATGCTCACATGAGTGGAAGGAAGGGGAAGCTTCAATTGCTGATGAGCAAGAAGTGATTAAAGATGCAAATGGTAATGTCTTGGCAGATGGCGATAGTGTCACTGTGATTAAAGACTTAAAAATTAAAGGTTCATCTTCGGTTGTTAAAGTGGGAACAAAAGTAAAAACAATTCGTTTAGTTCCAGATGCAAGTGATGGCCATAATATTGATTGCAAAATTGATGGTATTGGTCAGATGAAATTAAAATCTGAATTTGTAAAAAAAGCTTAATTTGTTAATTTTAATTACATTTCGGTAGAGGTGCCTATGAGACCTCTACCTTTTTTAACTTTCAACATCCTTATAATTTTATTACGATAATGTATAAAAAGTAGACTACCCAAAGTTACACAGCTCATTTATATTGTCATCAATAACAAATAACTTTCGTCCAGAATAATAACGAAAGTCATACCCACACCAACAAAAAAACGAGGTTCTTATGGCAGGATGGTACGAGATTTCACAAGCGAGTGATGGACAATATCGCTTTGTACTCAAGGCTGGTAATGGCGAAATTATTTTAAATAGTGAGCTATATAAAGCGAAAGCATCAGCAGTCAATGGTATTGAGTCAGTTCAAAAAAATAGTGGTGACGATGGGCGATATGATCGTTTAACTGCAAAAAATGGGAAACCTTACTTCAATTTAAAAGCTGCAAATCATCAAATTATTGGTACGAGTCAGTTCTATGCCAGTGAAGCATCACGTGATAAAGGAATTGAATCGGTGAAAACCAATGGATCTTCGGCAACCATTAAAGACTTGACGGTTGAGGCGTAAAAATTAAATGTAAAAAAAGCAGCTTCTAAAAGCTGCTTTTTTTATTTATATATTTATTAACGTGCTAATTTAGCTAAAAGTTCTTCTTTAGTTAAATTGCTCGCTTCAGCATCGCGGCGACCTTTATATTCAAACGTACCAGCATCAAGACCTTTTTCACCAATCACGATACGGTGTGGAATACCCATTAACTCAAGGTCAGAGAATTTAACGCCTGGACGTTCGTTACGATCATCAAGTAATACATCAAAACCTTGAGCTTGAAGTTCTGCATAAAGTGCTTCAGCTGCTTCAAGCGTACGAGGTGATTTGTGTGCATTCATTGGAACAATTGCGATTTCAAAAGGTGCAATCGCTTGTGGCCAAATAATACCTTTGTCATCGTAGTTTTGTTCAATTGCAGCTGCAACTACACGTGTTACACCAATACCATAACAACCCATTGTTACAGTAAATGGTTTGCCATCTTCACCTAAAACTTTACAGCCTAAAGCTTCAGAGTACTTAGTACCAAGCTGGAAAATATGACCAACTTCAATACCGCGTTTAATTTGTAGTGAACCTTTACCATCTGGAGATGGGTCGCCTTCAACCACATTACGCAAATCAAAGACTTCAGTAATTTGGGCATCACGTTCCCAGTTTACGCCGACAGCGTGTTTGTCAGCTTCATTTGCACCAGCAACAAAGTCAGAAAGAACAGAAGCAGCACGGTCAACAATTACAGTGATACCTTTTTCAACTAAACCTTGTGGACCTGTAAAGCCAGCCGTTAAACCAAATGCTTGAAGTTGCTCTTCAGTTGCAAACGTAAGAGGAGCGGCAACTAAAGGATGTTTCTCAGCTTTAATTTCATTGAGTTCGTGATCGCCACGTAAGAATAGGGCAACGACAGGTACATTACCTTTTTCGTCTGCAATACCTTGAACCAATAACGCTTTTACTGATTGTTTAGGATCAGCATTTAAGAATTGGCAAACATCATCAATTGTTTTTTGGTTTGGTGTTTCAACCAACTTAAATTCTTGTGCAGGTGCTGCGCGTTCACCTACTAAAACAGCCTCAGCCATTTCAACGTTTGCTGCATAATCAGATTCAGTTGAAAATGCGATGTCATCTTCACCACTTGAAGCCAATACATGGAATTCATGTGAAGCTGAACCACCAATCGAGCCAGTATCCGCTTGTACTGGGCGGAAATCTAAACCTAAGCGAGTAAAAATACGGCTATAAGTGTCGTACATTACATCATAAGTTTCTTGTAATGATTCTTGAGTTGCATGGAAAGAATAAGCATCTTTCATAATGAACTCGCGTGAACGCATTACACCAAAACGTGGGCGAATTTCATCACGGAATTTAGTTTGAATTTGATAGAAATTTACAGGAAGCTGTTTATAACTTTTTAGCTCGTTACGTGCTAAATCGGTAATTACTTCTTCATGTGTAGGACCAAGCACAAACGGGTTGTCGTGACGATCTTTGAAGCGTAATAACTCAGGGCCGTATTGTTCATAGCGACCTGATTCTTCCCACAAGCTTGCAGGTTGAGTCACGGGCATGAACACTTCCATAGCACCTGAACGATTCATTTCTTCACGAACAATCGCATCAACTTTTTTAAGCACACGTGTTCCCATCGGCAGCCATGTATATAAACCAGATGCCAATTTACGAATCATCCCCGCACGTAACATGAGCTGATGTGAAATCACTTCAGCATCGTTTGGGGTTTCTCTCAACGTTGCAAATAAAAAGCGGCTTGCGCGCATGGAAAAAGTCCTAAAAAGTTAAGCGTTATAAAAACGCAGATTATACGATAGTTGCTGCATTATGACATGAATCGTCGAGTTTGACGCAGCATAAAGTTTTTCAAGTCATCCAGATAAGTGAAAATGACGGGTACTACTACAAGAGTCAACAGGGTAGAGGTTATTACGCCACCAATAACAGCATGGGCCATTGGCGCACTTTGTTCTCCGCCTTCACCCAAACCTAAAGCTAATGGAACCATGCCCATGACCATCGCACTTGTGGTCATTAAGATTGGGCGTAAACGGGTTTTACCTGCTTGTAAAATAGCATCATAACGACTTTCCCCATGTTCCATGGACTTTTTAATAAAGTCGATAAGTAAAATCGCGTTTTTGGTTACCAGCCCCATGAGCATAATGATGCCAATAATTGAAAATAGATTTAGGGTACTTCTAAACAAGAAGAGGGCAAGAAATACCCCAATCAGTGACAAGGGTAAAGATGCCATAATCGCAGCTGGGTGAATAAAACTATTAAACTGAGAACCCAACACAATATAAATAAACACAATGGAAAGCGTAATAGCAGTTAATGCATACCCTGCAGACTCAGCCATGTCGGCATTGGCACCTTGAGTATTGAAGGTATAACCAGCAGGCAACTTAAATGCTTTTTGCATTTTATCAATGTCTTTGCCGATATCCCCACTTGGGCGTCCCGACGTATTGGCTTGAATGAGTACTTCGCGTTCAAGATCACGTCGGTTAATTTGTGATGCACCGAGTTTTTCCTCAGTTGTTGCTACTGCACTCAATGGAACTAATATTGGTTGTCCATTTGCACCAGTTTTATTTGAGTTGAGATATAGGTTTTGCACGTCCTGAGGAAGCATGCGTTTGTTTTCATTTAATCGAATATTAACGTCATAGGTTTCGCCGTCACGATCTTCCCATGTTGTAACATTGTCGCCCGCGATTAATGGACGAATTGCATTGGCAACTTGAGAAACAGACAAGCCTAAGTCACTTGCCAGCACCCGGTTAATATGAACCCCTAAAGTGGGTTTTGGTTCTTTTAATGAGCTTTCTAAATCGACTACACCTTTAATTTTGCCCATTTCAGTCATAAATCGATTTGAAATTTTTTGAAGTTCATTCAGATCAGTCCCTTTAATCGAAATCATGATTGGCTTTTGACCACCAGAAACTGAATCTTGAGCAGCAGCAACGGAGGTAACATGAATACCTGCTACTGTTTGCAAACGATCACGGAACTGATTGTTGAGTGTTGTTAAGTCTGAACTACGTTCTTGTTTTGGTTTTAAAGTTACCCCTAAACCAGCATGGTTTTTACCAGCGTCTATTGTGCTATTTACAACCCCGTAGGTAGAAACAACATCGGGGAATTGCCTAATAATTTGGTCGACTTGATGTAGTTTGGCTTGGGTATATTCTAAAGAAGCATCGACAGGAGTCTCGAACTGAATACGAATTTCGCCTTTATCTGGGACGGGTACAAATTCAGTTCCAATCAATTTAGATAAACCTAAGGCAGCGACGAGTGAAGCAATCGCAACAATGACCGTGATAAAACGAAAGCGTAGGGCAAGCTTCAACAGCTTTTCATAAATATGGGTAAGGCCATCTAATAATTTAGAAATATGATTAAAGAAACGTTGTAGTCGGCTTTCTTTTTTCTTTACTGGGTCTTTCCAATGTGCTGAAAGCATTGGGTCGAGTGTAAAACTGATAAACATAGAAATGAGAACAGCTGTACTTACAGTTACCCCAAACTGGTAGAAGAAACGGCCAATTAACCCGCCCATAAAAGCAACAGGTAAAAATACCGCCACAATGGTAAGCGTGGTTGCGAGTACTGCTAATCCAATTTCTTTGGTGCCTTCTAAAGCTGCGGTGACATGGTCTTTGCCGAGTTCTGTATGCCTAACAATGTTTTCTCGAACTACAATTGCGTCATCAATTAACAGACCGATACTCAGTGACAGGGCTAACAGCGTCATCATGTTAATACTAAAACCAAAAGCCCAAATAAACGTTAATGTTCCAAGCAGGGTAATGGGTAAAGTTAAACCTGTAATGACGGTAGAACGGAAAGAACCTAAAAAGAGTAATACAATTAAAACTGCTAAGCCTGCCCCTTCAAGAATGGTACGAACTACATCTTTAATTGAAGCGCGAATCCCTTTGGAGCTGTCTGCCACGACTTTATAATTTAATCCCGCAGGCATTTGAGCTTTTAGCTTCTCTAAAGTTTGGTAAGTTTTATCGACGACTTGAATTACATTGGCATCGGAACTTTTCAAAATATCGATAGAGACGGCTGTTCTTCCATTATAAAAAGCACTGGATTGTAGTTCGGCTTGAGTATCTTCAACAGTTGCCACTTGTTTTAGAAAAATAGGGGAGCCATTTTTATTGGCAATGACCAAATCACCAAAGCCAAAAGGATGAATAACTTTTGATTGAATCTGTACCACGAGTTCAGAATTTTTTTGCTGTAAGGTTCCCGCAGGAACTTCTATGTTTTCATTTTTTAGCGTGTTAATAACCTGATCAATGCCAATACCGTAGCTTTGCAATTGTTCAGGATGAACTTTAATCCGAATTTGACGTTTAGCGTCACCTAGTAAGTTGACATTACCTACACCAGAAACGGTTTTAAGCTGAGGTACAATTTTTTTATCTACATATGAACTTAATTGAGCCAAACTCATCGTATTCGATTCAAATACCACCGACATAATTGGGCTAGATGAAGGATCGTAGCGTTGCACAATCGGCGAATCAATTTCATCACGAAATTGAGCGATAACTGGAGCAATTTTGTCGCGGACATCTTGGGCAGCAATGGCGGAAGAGGTATCAAGATTAAATTCGGCAATCACCATCGAAGACCCTTCACTTGAACGTGAAGTAATTTGTTTAATGCCCGAAATCGTATTGATTTGGTCTTCGAGTTTTTTGGTAATATCAGACTCAACTGCTTCAGGTGAAGCACCAGCATATTGCGTAGTGACCACTACAAATGGGAAATCTACATTAGGAAACTCTTCAACCATCATGCGTTTCCAAGAGGCTAACCCGAGTACCATTAAGCACAGCATCATCATAATGGTAAAAACGGGATACTTCACACTGATTCGGGTAAACCACATAAGCTATTTGCTACCTTATTTATTTTTTTCGGCTGTAAGCGTCACTTTTTTATTGATATCAGAATCTTCAAACTGAATACGACTTACTTGATCTGTACTTTGTAAACCTTGTACCAAAGCAATGTTTTCATTGTAACGTTGCTCAATTACCCGAATCTTGACCTTTTGAATAGTCTGATTGCGTATTACCCATACGAAAGGATCTTGTTGCAGGTTTTGAATACTATCTAAAGGAATGGTTTGTCCTTGATTGCGATCACTTTGCAAAATAATGCCATTAATGAATGCACCGATACTTAATGAATCAATCGCTTCTTTAGGAGCCGCAAAGAATTCAATTTGACGACTATCTTGGTCTGCTACAGGTGAGACTCGAGTCAGTATGGCGTGTAATTGTTTTGAATTACCCTGAATCTGATATTGAATAGAACTACCGACTTTTAGTGCAGATTGTTGCTCAATAGGCAACTTTGCCTGTATTTCTAATTGATCAGGATTAACGATTTCAAATAGTGTTTGCCCAACCGATACAGTTTGTCCCGGTTCAACTTGTCGTTTAGTAATAACACCTGAAATAGGACTCGTAATAATGCCATCTCGGTCAGCTTTTTTTGCAATATCAACATTGGCTTGTTGAGCTCTAACACTTTCAAGTTGACCCTTATAATCTACTTGACTCTGTTCAAAATCTACACGGGCAATAAAGCCTTGATTGAGTAACCTTTGTTTTCGATTCATTAAATTACGTGCGAGCTCTGCTTGTGCCTGAGCAGAAGCAAGATTGGCTTCAGCTTGAGCTAAACGTGCAGCATTGTCTTGATTATTCAACCTGACTAGAACTTGGCCTTTTTGTACTTTTTGACCTACATTTGCATTAACGGATGTTGCTGTCGCACTGACTTGAGCTTGAATAGAACTTTGCTGTACTGCACGAATAGTTCCTGTAAAAGCAGTTTGAGCAGCAAGCGAACCTTGTTTTACAGAAATTAAATCTTGAGGAATGAGTTCAATTTTTTTAGGTTCAGATGCTGTTGTTTTTGGTGCTTCTTGCTGATGACATGCAGCCAAAATCAAACTCAGGCTGATCAAGCTTAATTTAAAAAAAGTAGAAGGGGTGAGATGCGTTGTGCGCATACAGCATCATCCTGTAATTCAAATTTTATTTTGCCCCTATTCTTGATAAAGCTGTGCGCTTATTCAAGCTTTTTTAAACGTTCGATAATATTTTCATACTCTTTGTTAGTGCGGTTATAACTTTTTGAAAGTATTTCAAGTGTTTGTTTAACTTTTAAAATGTTAACTAGATTATTTTCAATCAAAGTTTTATGCCTTTCAGGAACTTTTTCACCTTTACGAAAATATTCCATTTCCTGACGTTTAAATAAAATTTTATCTTGTTGTAACTGATTGAGTTGTTCTTGCTGATAATTCATTTGTTTTTTTATTGCCAATAAAGCTTGGTCTCTTTTAATTACCGCAGTTTTACTATTGCTATATGCTTTTTTTAACTTGTTATCTTCTTCTCTGTACCGAGCTGATAATGCACGCTGAGAGGATTGGTTTAAATCAGCCTCTGAATTATAGGGATGATTTCTTTTAATGACCTGCATATTTTGATCGAGTGCTTCATATCCATAGCGGATATGAGCTGGGGTTACAGATGTGCTGATATTGGCAATGCCATGTTGATCATAATAGCGATACCAGACAGCTTTAGGAGTGTCATTGGCAGCTAAAGTTGGGGAAGATAAAAACAGTGCCCCGCAGGAGGCAATGCCTATAAATACAGACAAGCAGTTCCTATAAAAGGCGTATTTCATCCGCTTATTCATAAAATTCCCCAAAAAAGAAAGCTAAGCCACTTATTTTTAAATAGTTAATCTTAAATATATTAGTTATTATTTAACTGAATAAAAATATTAATATTATAAAAAAAATGATAATTTTTTCGAAAGTGTGATGAGGTTAAAAGTTATTGTTTATAAATGAGAAAGTAGACAAAAACCTTTCATTGAAAATAGAAGTATAGATATGTTAAAAATGCGTATAAATCTGTAAAAACAAATTTAAGTTAAATTGCATTTATATTTTATGTTATGGGGATGGAAGATTAAATGGAAGATGCGTTCCAAAATCTGAAAGTAATGGTTATTGATGACTCAAAAACTATTCGCCGTACAGCAGAAACATTATTGCAACGTGAAGGTTGTGAAGTGATTACTGCTGTCGATGGATTTGAAGCTTTATCTAAAATTGCTGAAGCTAATCCAGATATCGTTTTTGTAGATATCATGATGCCTCGTTTAGACGGTTATCAAACTTGTGCTCTGATTAAGAACTCTCAAAGTTATCAGAACATTCCCGTTATCATGCTCTCTAGTAAAGATGGTCTATTTGATCAGGCAAAAGGGCGTGTGGTAGGTTCAGATGAATACTTGACGAAACCATTTAGCAAAGATGAATTGCTAAATGCGATTCGTAATCATGTAAGTTCATAATTAAGTAATTTAAGGGCAAAGAAATGGCACGTATTCTTATTGTTGATGACTCACCAACAGAAACTTATCGTTTTAGAGAAATTCTAACCAAGCATGGCTATGATGTACTTGAAGCATCTAATGGTGCAGATGGTGTAACTTTGGCAAAAGCAGAACAGCCTGACTTAGTGTTAATGGATGTTGTAATGCCTGGTGTAAATGGCTTTCAGGCGACACGTCAGATTACTCGTGATGAAGACACTAAGCATATTCCAGTGGTTATTGTGAGTACTAAAGATCAGGCAACTGACCGAGTATGGGGCAAACGTCAAGGCGCGCTTGATTACTTGATTAAGCCAATTGAAGAAAAGCAATTGATCGATGTAATTAAACAATTTCTAAATTAACTCATCCATTCATAAAAACATAAATGGCGGGATCTAGACCCGTCTTATAGGATCGAGTATGGCCGCGAACGGATTTATCGAGTTACTTCGTTTGTCTAAACGAGGTAACAAGAATTACGCTTCAGTCCAAAATGAAGCAGAGCGATGGTCAGGAATTGCTTTTGAAATGAGAGGGCAATACTTCGTCGCACCACTTGGGGAAGTGTCAGAAGTAATCTATCCACCAAAATATACACCTGTTCCAAATACCCAAAGTTGGGTAAAGGGATTGGCAAATATTCGGGGAAGATTACTTTCAGTTTCTGACTTGGCACATTTTATTTCAGGGCAACGAAGTTCATTTTCGGCTGCCCAAAAAGTGTTATGTATTAGCCATCACGACCAATATGTGGGGTTGGTTGTTGATCAGGTCTTGGGGATCCAACACTTTAATAAAAAAAGCTTTTTTTCTCAAAGTTTAAACTTGGAGGAAAATTTAAAAGAATATTGCCAAGGTTATTTTCACCAGCACAATCAGCACTGGCATGTCTTTTTATTTAGTCGATTATTGCAAAACCCACATTATATGAATGCATCGACAAAATTTATAAACTAATTTTTATGCTGTTAATAAACAGCGTATTTTTCTGGGGAGAAGCTGTATGGGCTTTAAACTTAAAAAGAAAAGTGGCAATCGTGGTGTAAACGAAAAATCGAATGTCAACTTTGTTGCGAAAATCCAGTCACAAATTGACCAATATGCCAGTTTATTTGGGGAAAGTAAAAAGTCCAAGCCTATCCTTTATGTAGCGTCTGCATGTTTAGTATTAGCTTCAACTTCGCTCGCTTATTTATTTTATAGTGTACCTCGACATAACGAATTAACCCGTAGTATGGGTGAGTTACGTTTATTATCACAAACGATTTCTAGACAGGCTACGGAAGCAACAGCTTCTGGTTCGCCTCAAGCGATGAAAGACTTAATTGAATCGCGTCAAGTTTTCGCCAAAAATATCAAAAATGTCGAAAATATTTATGGCACATCTTCAAAAGAGTATAAGAAAGTAGCGACTCTGTGGAAATCTTTGTCTTATGACGTTGACTTGATTTCATCACAACAGAACGTAATTAACCAGTTATATAATATGAATATCTCGATTAGTGATTCTATTCCTGAGATTCAAGCTGAATATAACTTGATGGTTGATAAGATGGTCCGTGAAAAAGTACCAAGTAGTCAGGTCGTGATTGCTAAAAACCAGGTATTTATTGCGGAACGTATTTTGCGTTCTATTAACTCCGTTTTCGTTGGTACAGAGAACTCTGAAAACTCAGCGCATGACTTTAGTGTCGATATTGAGACTTTTGGTGTGTACTTAGATGCGCAGCTAAACGGAAATGCTGAATTAGGCGTAGCTAAAGTTGAATCCCCAGAAGTGCGTGAATCTTTGGAAGGTATTAAAACTGAGTATGATAAAGTTTTAAAATCTGCCGCGACATCTGTTCTCAAAAATACGAACCAGATCGTAAACGTACGTCAATCATCTAGTGAGATCTTCTCTCAATCTGATGCAATGTTAACTGCATTAGGTGAACTTTCAGATCAAACACAGTACGGTTGGCAGGCTTTTGCATTAGTTGCGTTGCTTACATTATCGCTTATTGGCTTAATTGGTTCTGTCTTAAAGCTTTTATCTCTTCGTAGTAAAGCCGATAAACAACGTGTAGCGACATTACAAGAAGAATATGATCGTAACCAGAATGCGATTTTACGTTTACTTGACGAAATTGCCGATCTTGCAGATGGTGACTTACGCTCATATGCAACAGTATCTGAAGACTTTACTGGTGCGATTGCCGACTCGATTAACTTTGCGATTGACCAATTACGAGACTTGGTATCTCGAATCCATGAAACATCACAAGAAGTTGCTCGCTATACGCAAGATACTCAAAATATTACCAACCAGTTAGCAGAGGCATCTGAGCACCAAGCACAAGAAATTGCAGGTGCATCAACGGCAATGAACGAAATGGCATTGTCTATTGACCAAGTATCTGCGAACGCTTCTGAATCTGCCCACGTAGCACAACGTTCGGTATCTATTGCATCTAATGGTGCACAAGTCGTAAACCGTTCTATTGAGGGTATGGATACCATTCGTGAACAGATTCAGGAAACCTCAAAACGTATTAAACGTTTGGGTGAGTCTTCACAAGAAATTGGTAACATCGTATCGCTCATTAACGATATTGCAGACCAAACAAACATCCTTGCATTAAATGCAGCAATTCAAGCATCTATGGCCGGTGAAGCGGGTCGTGGTTTCGCCGTGGTTGCCGACGAAGTCCAGCGTCTTGCAGAACGTTCTGCTTCAGCGACGAAACAGATTGAAACGCTTGTTAAAACGATTCAAACGGATACCAACGAAGCTGTTATCTCAATGGAGCAAACGACAACAGAGGTTGTACGTGGTGCTAACTTGGCGAAAGATGCGGGTATTGCACTCGACGAAATTCAAAAAGTATCGGGTGACTTGGCAAACTTAATTGCGAGCATTTCTGATGCAGCAAAACTTCAATCAGCTTCTGCGAGTCATATTGCTGCAACCATGACAGTTGTACAAGAAATTACTTCACAAACAACAACGGCAACCTTCGATACTGCTCGTTCTGTATCTGAATTGGCGAACATGTCGGAGTCATTACGTGAGTCAGTAACGGACTTTAAATTACCTGACTAAATTGGGGGATGAGAATAGCTATTCTCATAATAGCTATTCTTTTAAAAGTATGAGCAGCGCCAGACAAATATTGGGGAAATAGCTATTTTTCTGGTGTTGACTCTGTAGTTTTCCCCACTCAGGGGGTAAGCAAAAGAAGCCTTTGCTATGAAAGAAATATTAAAAACTTTAACTGAAGCAATGACGCTACCTGAAGATAGCTATTCTGAACAAGATGCTGAGTTTCTTGACATTTTCGTCGAAGAAATTGAAGAAATTTTTGTTGATTTGCAACCATTGCTAAATGAATGGATGCAGTCTGAGAATACTGCTACGCTCACTGAAATTCGCCGCCATTTTCATACCTTAAAAGGTTCTGGAAGAATGATCGGTGCTAAATCTTCAGCTGAGCTTGCTTGGACAGTTGAAGATACGCTCAATCGAGTAATCAATCAAAGCCTTAAGTTGACTCCAGCTATCCAGAGCTATGTTCAGTTAGTGTTTAAGTTCTATTTCCTTAAATTAGTAGATAACTTTAAGCAAAAAAGAGCACATGCAGTAGATTTTAGACCGCTTATTTTATTAGGCCAACAACTACAACAACAGCAAAGTTTAGAACCTGCTTTAGAAGAGCTTTTACAACTTTCAAATACGCTTACTGCTGAAACAGTAACTGGACTTGAGCTAGATTACATCGAGCAAGATTCATTAGTTGAGCCAATCACTCAAGATGCACATACTGGAATTGAAATAAATCTAGATGAAACTTTGACCTTGTTTATGGAAGAGGCGGAGGAGCATTTAGCTACAATTCACCAGTTCTTAGATCAAGAGCTACACCAGTATGAGAGCTATAATGCTTTAATACGCGCGTTGCATACTTTACGTGGTAGTTCTGCAATGGCACAGGTCGAAACAATTTTTGACGCCAGTACCAAAGTTGAGCACTTATTTAAAATACTATTGCAAGAAGAGCTTTCTTCTAACTCAGATGAGATTTTATTATTACAACAATATCGTGAGTTTATTAGAGATAGCTTAGAACTACTATCTAACCGTAGTTCAAGTGAACAGCTTGAAGCGAGATTACAGCAGTTTAATCAATCATGGGATGCTTACGTTGAGCAACATGGTGATCGAACAGATCCATTAACGCCGTCTCATGGCTTGGTATCACAATTATTGCTGTTAGATGTTTCTGAGCTACTAGATGCAGAATTAGATTTTGAGAAAGGAATTCGTAATGAATTTCCAAGCTATCTTGAACGTCTAAGTGAACAGGCTGACCTGTTGTTACAACATACACACTCTCAAGCAATGCTTGGTTTGCATGAATATACTAGCCAACTGAAAGAAAGCTATGATGTATTGCTTGATAAACCTGTGTTATTGCAATCAGACTATATTTTTGAGATTTATCAAAAAGCGCATCAACAGCTTATTCAATTGTTCGATGCCTTGGCTGCTGGTCAGCGAGTCGGTATTGTTAAGCAACATCAAAGTATTCTAGAAGAATTAAAACTTTATACGCTACATACTCCGAGCATTGAAAATGATCTGTCTCAGCAAGATTCGATTTCTGTTGAGCCATTATTCAATATTGAACCAGAGCTAGAAGCTGTTGTTACGCTAGAGAGTCTCTCAGACTCTGCTGACTGGACTGTATTAAGCCAAAGTGTACAGCAAGATCGCCAGTATATTTCCTCTACACAGATAAATCGAAACTTTGATGCTGACCTTTTAGATATCTTTCTTGAAGAAGCTGATGAGCTACTTGAGGGAATTGATACCGATCTCAATATTTGGGTCGGTGAGCAAGAAAACTTTGCAGCCCTGAATAATCTAATGCGGTATTTGCATACCTTGAAAGGTGGAGCAAATATGGTTCAGGCGACTTATCTTGGTTCGATTACCCATGAATTAGAAAGTATATATGAGCGTTTAATTCAAAAGCAGTTAGTTGCAACCTCACCTTTAATTGATTTTATTCGTTTGGTTCAAGATGACTTGGCTGACCGTCTGCAAATCATGCGTGAACAACAGCTAGATTATGCAGCTCCTTACACCATTAACGCGTTAAAACAAGCGGGTAAAAACTCTAACTTCCAACCTGTACCAATGGTTGAAGCACTTGATACTGAAAGTGAGATATTCTCTGAACAAGAGCTGATATCTGAAGTATTAATAGATGAGGTGCCAGCAGAAATTGAGCCTGTTCTTGCAGAATTAGAAGCTTATCATGATCAGGTATTTGATACTGTTGTTACTGAGCTAGCTACGCCAGTTGAAGCAATAACATCCGTTACATCATTGCAAGAAAATGAAGCTGTAGTTGAAGAACAGGATATTACTGCTGTTGTTGAGCAGACATTCCTAGAAGAAGCTGCTGAATTGTTAGAAATGGCTGATGTGCTATTGAAACAATGGTTTGAGCAGCGTACAAACCGTAGTATCTTGCTTCAATTACAAAGAGCTGTGCATAGTTTGAAGGGTGGCGCACGAATGGTCGGTTTAGAAGCCGTCTACGCCATTGCCTATCAACTCGAAAATACATTTGAACAATTTGCACTGCATCACTTCAACTCAAATATTTATGACCATTTGCTCGAAAGTGCAGTTGCATGGCTAAAAGATGCTATTTTCAAGCACAACTATCAGCATTTCGATGGATTACAGCAAAGTTTAGAAAATATTCAATTCTTTGAAACGAATATCCAAATCCCGGCTAAGTTAACGAAAACTGATTTGTTTAGCTCAGAACCTGTGATGACCTTTATACAAGGTGATGGTACAGAACCGCCGCCAATGATGGGCGTATGGGAGCAAACAGAACGTCTGGATCAGAACAATGAAATGATCCGTGTTTCAGCAGACTTGATCGAGAAGATGATTGATTTGTCTGGTGAGAACTCGATTAACCGTTCACGAATTGAAATGGACTTGAGCCAGTTTGGTCATACCTTGGTTGAAATGGAATTGGCTATTCAACGACTTGCCGATCAGTTACGTCGAATGGAAGGCGAGTTAGAAACACAAATTATTGCCAAACATGGTATTGAGCACTCTCGTTATACCGACTTTGACCCTTTAGAGATGGACCAATATTCATCTTTAAATCAGTTATCGAAATCTCTTGCTGAATCTGCATCGGACTTAGTCGACTTTAAAAATACGTTATCTCATAAGATCAGAGATACAGAAAGTCTGCTCTTACAACAGTCACGAATTCAGGCAGAAATTCAAGAAGGTTTGATGCGAACACGACTGGTTCCTTTTTCGCGTTTGTTACCGCGTTTGCAGCGAATTGTGCGTCAGACATCTACCGCATTGAACAGACCTGCTGAGCTTTTTGTAAATAATACAGAAGGTGAGTTAGACCGTAACATTTTAGAACGCTTAGTGACGCCGCTTGAGCATATGCTTAGAAACGCAATTGACCATGGTTTAGAAGACCGAGCACAGCGTCAACAAGCAAATAAACCGGAAGCAGGGCGTATTGAACTTAACATTCAACGTCAAGGTACAGATGTTGTCGTTGTCTTTAGCGATGATGGACAAGGTATTGATGTTGAAAAAGTGCGCCAGAAAGCACTACTCGCGGGTCTGATCAAGCCTGAACAGGACTTGGAACAGCAAGACATTCTACAGCTGATCTTCCATCCAGGTTTAAGTACTGCAGAACAGATTACTCAAATTTCTGGACGTGGTGTTGGACTCGATGTCGTACAAAGCGATATTAAGGCTTTAGGTGGACATGTTAGCGTTGACTCTGTTTACGGTAAGGGAACCACATTTACTATTCGTGTACCGACCACTGTAGCTGTAAGTGATGCCTTAATGGTGAAAGTAGCAGATCAGCAATTTGCGATTCCACTTGCTCAAATCGATCGAATTGTTCGAGTTTCGCCAGCTTCTTTAGAGCAGTATTTTGAAAGTCCTAAAGAACTATTCGAGTATGAAAATAAACGTTATCCATTACGTTATCTTTCAGAATTTGTTGGTAATCAACCAATGCCACGACTAAATGGCATGATGTATTCATTACCTGTCTTAATGATTAAAGCCAACAATGGCCAAACTGTGGCTTTGCTTGTTGACCAGTTAATTGGTTCTCGAGCACAAATTGTAGTGAAACCAATTGGTCAACAGTTCGCTAGCATTGGAGCAATTGCAGGTGCCACGATTTTAGGTGATGGACAGGTTTGCTTAATTTTAGACGGACAAAATATTGCGCGACAAATTCAGTCTACGCCGCGTCATAAGCAGCTTAATGAAGCAGTATATAGACAACGTGAATCAGACGAGCGCCGTCTCGTTATGATTGTCGATGACTCGGTAACTGTACGTAAGGTAACGTCCCGATTACTTGAACGCCAAGGCTACGATGTTGTTACTGCTAAAGATGGTGTGGATGCCATAGAGCAGCTAGAAAATATTAAGCCAGATCTAATGCTACTTGATATTGAAATGCCACGTATGGATGGTTTCGAAGTACTTAATCTTGTACGACATCATGATATGCATCAATACATGCCAATCATTATGATTACATCCAGAACAGGTGAAAAACATCGTGAACGAGCATTCTCGTTAGGTGTAAGTCAATATATGGGTAAACCTTTCCAAGAGGAAGAGTTACTAGAGAATATCGATGCTTTACTTGTAGCTTTTGAAAGCGAGGTCAAATCATGAAAGGTAGTGTAAATACATCTTTGATCGGTAATATGGACCAGCAAGAGCTACAGCATCTTATTACGGTTTCAACTGGTTTTATTGATGCCTATATCATTGAATGTAATGATCAGGTACCTATGCTGTTGCCCCAAAATATTGTGTTATCCGCTATGGACGTAAGAAATGGCGTAAAACATATTGAGTGGCATGATGTAAAGCTACCTATCTACTCAGTCCATAACGAAACTGATCAATATGCTGTAGCATTGGTTATTGAAGGGGAAGATATTAGCCAACGTTTTGCATTAATGTGTAAAACAATGCCACTTTCTGTTCGTCTACGTATTTCTGAAATTGTCGATGAAGTAGATGAGCGTCAGGAAGCTGAACAGCACCCAACAGTATTTAAATATGTGCGAATGCAAGATCGACGCTACCATATACCAAACCTAGAATATATTGAAAAAACGCTAGGTTTATAAAGAAAAAGGAACTCAAATGAGTTCCTTTTTTTATGATGACTAAATAATATATTAACAATACTAAAAGATAGATTTTTTATTTTTTAAAATATCTAAATTTATGCCTATTTTTTTATTATATAAATCCAAAATTTTTGATCTAGATTAAATTTATAAAAATAAAAATTCTGATGTTTGAAAGAATTAAATTAATTGCGTAATATATTATATTTAAATACAATATATTTATTGATATATAATGAAAAATATAGTGACTATGGACGTTGTTGCAATTAAAAATTTCATCCAAAAAAATAAAGTAAGACATTTATCAAATAAAGTTTTACATACTCATCCTTCACCTAAAATGTGGAAAACAGATTTAAAGGAAGAGGAAAATAATTACTTTTTATTAAATACAGATGCTCAATATAAGTCCATAAATTTGTATTTAGGCATTCCATATTGTATTCCTACTGATCCACCTCATTGTGGATTCTGTCTTTTCCCAACACAAGACTATAAAGGTAAGCGGGAAATGGACTTTTATCTGGATTTTTTAAGTAGGGAAGCCCACTTATATAAAGAATTTTATCAAGGAGCTAAGCTTGAAAGTTTGTATGTAGGGGGAGGTACACCTAATTTACTTCAGCCTAATGATTATATGAAACTGACTAAGGTTGTATCTTCTCTTTTTCCCAATGCTGGTATATCTAGCCCTATAGAAATGACATTAGAAGGTATCCCTCAACTTTTTAATGAAGATAAAATAAGAGCAATTAAAGATGCAGGTTTTAACCGTGTCAGTATGGGAGTACAACAGGTTAATGATGAGTTAATCGCTACAAGCGGTCGAAAACAAACGAGAAAGCAGGTTTTTGATGCAATTGAATTGTTCCATAAGTACTCTTTATCTTGTAACGTCGATTTGATCTATGGCTGGCCAAATCAAACGGTTGAGGCAATGCTAGGAGACTTGGAAAGTATTGTTCAATCAGGAATAAAACATATTACTCACTATGAGCTTAATATCGCTGGTCGTTCTGACTTTGCGACAAAACAAAAGCAAAATACGCCCTCTATTGAGAAGAAAATTGAAATGTATAACATTGCTAAACAGTTCTTAATAAGCAAAGGCTATAAACAAAAAACAGTATATGATTGGGAAAAAGAAGATAATAACCAATTAGTTTCAGAGAAATATTTATATGAAGACAACCTTAGAGACTGCTTAGATGCCAATGGGCAAAGTAAAATGACCACAATGAGTGGATTAGGTTATGCAGCGGTTAATATGAGACTGCAACCTAACTCATCAAGCATTAAATCTGTTTCAGCAATGAATCATCGAAACTTAACTGAATACTACAATGCAATATCTTTAAATAAACTTCCTGTTGAACGTATGTTTGTTCATGATCCTGAAGACGTAAAATTAATTTGGATATTTCAAGCATTACAGGAAATGAAAATTAACACCAAAAAGTACGAGAAAATTTTTAATAGCGATATTAAACTCGATTATAAGCCTATTTGGGATGCATTAGCCGAAGAAGGTTGGATAGAGCATAGTGATGAATATATTAAACTTATTAATGAAGGCGAGTTTTATACTCCACTTATTCAGGCATTATTAAGTCAACCTAGAATAAAATCTTTGCAACAGTAGAAAATAAATGTCAATTCATAAAGAGCTGCATATTTTAAAAACAGATGACCATGGTGAGTTTGCTTTATGGGAAATTGCTAAAAGCGAAAACACTCTGATAAAAAAAGAAGCAATTTTCTTATCTCATGGTGCTTTTTCAGACAAGACTGTTTGTATGGGTATTGCAGATTATTTGGCAAATCATGGGTATATGTGTTTTATTTTAGAATGGCGAGGGCACGGTACAAGCCCAAAAACAGATATACCATTTAATTTTGAAACTGTTGCTTTATATGAATATAAGACTGCATTTCATTATATTTATCAAAATTTTAATATAGTCTCTTTACACTGTGTAACCCATAGTGGCGGAGGTTTATGCTTAACAATGTTCTTGATTAATTATCCAGAATATTTAAAGAATATCCAAAGTATTACTTTTATAGCTTGCCAAGCATTTGGGGCAGTAAATAACTCTTTTGACTTTATTAAACTCTTTTCTGCAAAACTTGTTGTTAAAGGTCTAGGTCAGATACCAGCTAATAAATTTAAATTAGGACGAGTAAATGAAAGCTACTACACCATGCGGCCATGGTTTAACTGGAATTTAAAGCAAAATTTTATGAGTGAATTTAAAAATATTGATTATAAAAAACATATGAGCTCTATTAGAGTCCCAATATATTCTATTAGTGGAACTGGCGATAAATTTATTGCACCAGTTAAAGGATGTTATAAATACTTAGAAGCTTTTGAAAATCAAAATAACGTATTTCGTGAATTTGGTTACTCTAATAATAACTTGGAAAATTATTCCCATAGCCGAATTGTTTTGAGCCAAAATGCTGCTAAGGAAGTCTGGCCTACTATATTGAAATGGATAGATAAGAACTCAAAAGAAGTTCTATAAAGATTATGAAAATAAATTATTCAGGTTAATAAATAAGAATCTTATTTTAAGATTTTTAAAAAATATACTCACAGTTAAAAATAATAAAAAGCACCCTAAAGAGGATGCTTTTTATCTAATTACTGATCTTTAATATTTTAAGCAAGTAGGTTTTCTAAAATTTGCTCATAAATATCAGTTAATGGATCAAGGTCATGTACATCCACATGTTCATTAATTTGATGAATAGTGGCATTTAGAACACCCAGTTCTAAAACTTGTGCACCTGTTGGCGCAATGAAACGACCGTCAGATGTACCGCCACTAGTCGATAACTCAGTTTCAGCGCCAGTTACATTTAGAATAGCAGTTTGAGCAGCATTAACTAATTCACCTACTGGAGTCAAAAATGGCAAACCAGATAAGTTCCAGTCAATCTCATATTGCAAACCATGCTTATCTAAAATTTCATGCACACGCTGTTTCAGCTGTTCAGCTGTAACTTCTGTTGAGTAACGGAAGTTAAAAGTAACTTCTAAAGTACCTGGAATAACGTTAGTTGCACCAGTACCTGAATGAATATTCGAAATTTGGAATGAAGTTGCAGGGAAATATTCATTTCCATTGTCCCAAACAGTTTGGCATAACTGTGCTAGGGCAGCCGAAGCTTCATGAATTGGATTGCGAGCTAAGTGAGGATATGCCACGTGACCTTGTTTACCGTGAACATGTAGTACGCCATTTAAAGAACCACGACGGCCATTTTTAACAATATCACCTAATTTACTTGTACTTGATGGCTCACCAACCAAACACCATGTAATTTTTTCATTACGCTCTTCAAGTGTTTCAATAACTTTAACTGTACCGTTAACAGCAGGGCCTTCTTCATCTGAAGTAATTAAAAAAGCAATTGAGCCTTTATGATTTGGATGCTTTGCTACAAAGCGTTCAGATGCGACCACCATAGCTGCCAACGCAGTTTTCATATCAGCTGAACCACGACCATAGAGTTTGCCATCACGAATTTCTGGTGCAAATGGGTCTGAATTCCATGCTTCTAGACGGCCTGTTGGAACAACATCGGTATGTCCTGCAAAACAAAACACAGGCCCTTCAGTGCCGCGTCGAGCCCATAAATTATCGACATCTCCAAAGCGCATAGGTTCAATGTGAAAACCAGCTTTAGCTAAGCGGTCAGCCATAATCGTTTGGCAAGTATGATCAATAGGAGTAACAGAAGGCTGTTGTAAAAGTTCTAAACTAAGCGAGAGAGTGTCTGAGTGGTTCATACCGGAAACTACATGATGAGTAGGTGAAATATAGTCCGATATAATAGGCGAATCTCTGAAGGTTGGGTATTTAAAAATAAAAAAACCTTATCGAAGTGATAAGGTTTTCCGAAGCTGTGCATAACTTACATTTTATTCTCAGTTTTTTGTGCGGTATTACTTACAGCATCACCAGCTTTAGAGACATCTTTACCAAAACCCTTGAACGTATTACAGCCAGTTAATACAAATGCAATCATTACAGACGCGACTAAAACTTTTTTCATCATTTTCTCCGTTTAAATTTAATAATGAAGTAAATTTAGATTAAAAAACAAACGTAAAAAGAAACATGACTGTTTAATAGTAAAAACGTTATAAATTGTTTCTATAAGCTATACCTACTTGTAAAGTGGCATTTTTTCGTCGCTGTCGAGTCCTAAGCTTAAGAGAGGAGGATGTCTAAACATATAAAACTGAGTGTTCTCGGTGTTTCTATAATATAAACCGTCAGTCCACCAATAAGCAGTGTTTGAACTTGCTTGTTTGTTTGGACAAAGCCATTCATGTCTCTCTAGACGATAAAAATTAGAGTTAGGAATCACTGTTCCCCAAAATCCGAGACGACGGGTTGAATTTACCCAGTCTGGAATCGATTGATCTTGAGCTGAATTTAAGGGAAGGTAGAGCTGACCTTTTAGTACAGCAAAACGCTGTTGAACTTTAAAACCTAAAGCTTCTGAAAACTGAAACTGCTTATCGGTAAAGTGATAAAGCTTTTTACTCAAAGTATCTTCTCTGTTTAGGCCAATCCACTGTTCTAAATTTAATTGACCTTCACCCAAGTAATATTTTAGGGCAACTTCCCAATGTTCAACGTGTTGAGTTTCTTTATTTAAAACTAAAAAATCGAGCTCCCCTAAAGTTTTTGCGCCCTCAATTTTTTGAATACTATGACCTAATAACTGATAAGAATGATATTGATCTTCTTGTAACCAAAACCAAAGTAAATTTTCAAAACGTAAGCCTAAGCGTGTGCTTTTAAGCCGAGACATAAACTGAAGTAAAGGTTCTGGTGTTTCGTCGAGTTGTTTTAAACGTGGTAAATAGTTCTGAAAATGTTGTTCCCAAATCTGATCAGGGTGTAATTGAAAGTTATGCTGAATAGTGAGACTTTGGGGAAGATGACAAAGTAAATTGGGACTAGCAATAGTAAACGCTAATTGTCTTACCATTGGATGGTTGAACTGTAGCCATGGCTCAAAATAGGATGTTTTAACTGAAGCAATATTCATACGTTTAGTACTCGAAATAATTCATCCCAATTTCATGGTCGATCAACAAAACAATACCAGAAAAACACTTTATACTACGATCAACAATAGCTTAAGGTTTATATATGCGAACATTGTTTTGGCGAACTCTGGTCGTGATTTTTATCACGCTTGGTATTATTGGAGCAATTTTACCAGGCATGCCGACAACAGTGTTTCTTATTCTGGCTGCTTGGGCTGCCTCAAAAGGATGGCCTCAGATGGATGCATGGCTATTAAATCATCCAAAATATGGACCAACTCTACGTGACTGGCGAGCCAATGGTACGGTACCACGTAAGGCAAAATGGATTGCAAGCATTATGATGACCGCAAGTGGTATTTTAATGCTGTTTACCTCTGCGCCATTTTGGGTGAAAGTTTTCACTGATACTACCATGCTCGTTGTTGCAATTTGGTTATGGCTACGCCCTGAGCCAAAATTAAAAGATTGATAATCTTTTAATTTTGGCGCAAGACAAGCAGTGAAACTGCGCGTAGATAAAAGAAGATTGATAATCTTTTAATTTTGGCTCAAGACAAGCAGTGAAACTGCGCGTAGATAAAAGAAGATTGATAATCTTTTAATTTTGGCGCAAGACAAGCAGTGAAACTGCGCGTAGATAAAAGAGCATTAATAATCTTTTACTTGCGATGTATGACAAGTTTCCCATTAATTTTTATTAAAGCTCAAAATAGAGTTGAGTTTATATAAGAGAAGAAATTCCATGTCCCAATTTAAACTTGAAAATGCAGATATTCTTATCGATTTAGCAAACCAAACTTTAAGCCTCCCTAAACATAATAAGTTTTACGTGGTTTCTACAGGTAAGAATGGAATAGGGGAACAAGAAAATACCGGCAAAACTCCACGTGGATGGCATCGTGTTGCCCAGAAATTTGGTATGCAGTCCCCTAAAAATGCAGTTTTTATTGCACGTAAGCCAACAGGCGAAGTCTATAGCAGTGAACTCGCTACACAATTTCCAGAAAGAGATTGGATATTGTCACGCATTCTTTGGTTAGATGGTTTAGAAGAGGGCTTTAACAAAGGAGATGGGCACGACACTATGCAACGTTATATCTATATTCATGGTACACCTGATAAAGAACCGATGGGTGTTCCAATGTCACATGGATGTATTCGAATGCGTAATGATGAAATCATTGAATTGTTTGATTTAGTCCCTGAAGATGCTCTTGTTTATTTGTCTGAACAATCTTTAACCTAAATTCTGTTTTTAAACATTCTTGTTTTATTCGTCGAATGATCAAAATATTAAAATAAGTGCTTAAATAAAATACAAAAAATTGTTTTTTACTTAATAATGACTTATTTTTAATCATTCATTCGCATTTTTTTGAAAAGTTGTCGAAAAGCGTTTGACACCTGTTAAAGATTCTCTATAATGCACCTCACAAACGATGAAGACGTTAAGGGCGCTTAGCTCAGTTGGTAGAGCGTCTGCCTTACAAGCAGAATGTCGGCGGTTCGATCCCGTCAGCGCCCACCAAGCCTTTACGTTAAGCTCTCAAGTGCAGCGGTAGTTCAGTTGGTTAGAATACCGGCCTGTCACGCCGGGGGTCGCGGGTTCGAGCCCCGTCCGCTGCGCCACTTAAGACTTAACATCGTTTACCCCACAATTGCGATATTGTGAAAGTGCAGCGGTAGTTCAGTTGGTTAGAATACCGGCCTGTCACGCCGGGGGTCGCGGGTTCGAGCCCCGTCCGCTGCGCCACTTTTATAAAACGCTTTTGCAGGGCGCTTAGCTCAGTTGGTAGAGCGTCTGCCTTACAAGCAGAATGTCGGCGGTTCGATCCCGTCAGCGCCCACCATAATTTGTGACCATGCTTTATTTTTAAAGTATTGCAAGTGCAGCGGTAGTTCAGTTGGTTAGAATACCGGCCTGTCACGCCGGGGGTCGCGGGTTCGAGCCCCGTCCGCTGCGCCATTCTCTTGATTCCCTGATCTAGAGGATGTAATGTATAAAGACTTCGTTTGTTGTCTTTTTCAATCAGGGCGCTTAGCTCAGTTGGTAGAGCGTCTGCCTTACAAGCAGAATGTCGGCGGTTCGATCCCGTCAGCGCCCACCATAATTTTTTAAGTTTTAAAAAATATGCACTAATTTATTTAGTGTTTTTGGCGTTTCTGCTATTCCTATTTCTTATCTATCTATTTTATCTCTTCTATTGTTAGTCAAAACCTATCCTTTCTATGCTTAATTTTTTAAGTTCAGATTTTATTACTTTAAATTATGATTACTATCTGGTTTAACTAAAGCTGCCATGCCGTAAAGCAATAGCAGCTTTCTGAACCAAGATTAATACTCGTTTAGAATCCAGCCACTCGCATACGCAAAGTATTCACGTAGCCAAGCGTTATAGCGGGTGACCAAAGGCGTTTCAGCAGCAACTGTATAAACCTGGGTATAGCCTTGTTTCTTTGCAATAGCTGCAGCCCGTGGGGTATGGAAGTCACTTGTAACAATCGCAATAGGTTGATCAATACTAATATGACTCTGTTCAAGTAATGGTTTGCTGTTTCTAAGGTTAAGTTCAGTACTTGTGCTTTTGTCTTCAAGAATCATTCGGTCTTTTGCTATATGAAAACGTTGTTCCAAGTAACGAGACATGACTAATGCTTCGGGTTCTTTTTCTGAAAAGTCTAAACCACCTGTTAAAACAACTTTCGCTTGAGGTTGCGAAAGGGCAACAGGGGCTGCTGTATCAAGGCGTTTTGCAAGAATGGCAGAAGGTTGACCATTTTCTACACCACTACCTAAAACAATAATTGCTTTCACAGCGGGAATATTTTGACCTGTATCTTTATTTTCTTTAATAAAATTAAAAAAATAGCCTAAGCCGATTAACCAGATCCAAAGACATAGCCATCCAAAACGCCAAACTGAATGCAGTCGATAGTGATAAAAGAAAAAACGTTCCAGATGATAATAAAATAATGCATAGAGGCAGAAAAATGCCCCTAAGATTAAAGGAACAATTGTGCCTACATGAATTTTATTTAGAAAAGCTAGAAATAAGCCGTCCAAAAATAAAATCGAACCAATGATGGCTAAGAAAATCCGAATCCACTTACTGACTTGCATTGTGTTTAAAGTTGCAATTTAAATTGCAGACAGTGTATGCAAAATCATTACTAATTCAATGCTGATTGCAATAAAAAGCCGAGTAAAGCATTTTTAGCTATTACTCGGCTTTATTATTTATTAAAATTTAATAAACATCACGGCGATAACGACCTTGTTGTCTTAGCTCATCCACTTGTTCTTCACCTAAAATATCAATAAGCGCTTGATCTACTCCGCTAGCCATTCCTTCAATACTTCCACAAACATAAAGAACTGCACCGCGCTCAATCCAGTTGACCAATTCCGCTGCATTTTCTCTTATTAAATCTTGAACATATATACGTTGTTCTTGATCACGTGAGAATGCCAAATCAAGTCGCTTTAACATTCCCATTGTTTGCCAAGCTTCAATAGTTGATGCATAGAAGAAATCATGAGTTCGTTGGCGTTCACCAAAAATAAGCCAATTTTCAGTATAGTTATGACGAGTTCGCGTATGAAGTAAACTCATTAAACCTGCGATTCCCGTTCCATTGCCGATACAGATAATTGGACGATTATCATCGATCAAGTGAAAAGATTCATTGGTGCGAATACGTAATGCAATACTCTGATTAATTTCTGTGTATTGAGTCAGCCAGCCAGATCCTAACCCTAAATCACCAGATTCATCGGATTGCTGGCGAACAACCAAACGAAGCACTTGCTGAGAAGGAATGCTAGCAATTGAATATTCCCGCGTTGGTAGGGTAGGGAGCTGTTCTAATAAGTGATCCAGATTAGCAAACGGTTCAATTTCACCCGTTAAATCTTTATTCCAAAGCGCCTTTTCAATAGAAATTTGTAGCGAGTCTACTACTGCATTTCTAAGAATATGGTGGTGTTGTAAAAACTCATTAATACGTTCAGGACTATTACCTGGTTGTATTTCAGCAATATCTCCCGCTTGCCATACAGCTTCATGATTGGCAGTAAGTTCAATATTGTAAGCGGGTTGCCCTAGACTATTTGGGTTGAGTAAATCACGTTGTTGTAATGTCCAAGTGTCAAATACTTTTTCAAGATTAACAGCATGCAAATCTAGTTTAGTTGCTTTTGTAAGAGCTTGATTCCAGTTTTGAATATGTGCTGGATTTGCATTATCGACTTCAATCGTATCAAAGTAGGCTTCAGCTCCATTGTTTTTAAGCCACGCATCTACAGTGTGACCAAAACTACAATAAGTATCTGGATATTCTTTCGAGCCTAAAGCTAACACAGCATATCTGAGATGTTTGAGCTCTAATTGCGTTTTTAATAGCTTTTTAGCAAAACTCGAAGCTAAATCTGGTGCCTCTCCAGTACCATAAGTACTGATCACAAAAAGAATTTGTTCATGCTGTTGTAAATCTGCTTCAGTTAACTGTTGTATAGATTTAACCTGAACAGGTTGATGTGCTTCTTGTAAGCTAGTTGCGGTACTCCATGCGAGTTGCTCTGCAACTCCTGTTTGGGTGGCATAAGTAATTAACCAAGGTTTAGCATTTTGATCAATGTAGTGACCAGCTAAAGATTGGCGAGCAGCTTGTGTTAATTTTTTCTGTTTACGACGTTTTAGGTAAAGCATCCATCCGGTAACAAAGAACAAAGGCATTGCTAAAGACGCAAGCATTGCTACAAATTGATAAACCGGACCAAAAAAGCTACCACGGTGTACGGGTAACATGCTACTCATGATTTTTTGATTAAGCTTTTTATCTTCATAAAGCTCCATCTTTTCAATACTGGCAGTTTTATAGTTATAGACAGCTTGGTTACGTGCACGTTCATGTTGTGGTGTTGCATCAACAAAAGTTAATTCTAATTTTCCATCATCTTTTTTCGGTAAATTCACTGTTAAAGTTGAATAGTCGCGTCCGATTTTATTGTTAAAGCCGCTCCAAGTCTGGTTGAGGGCAGTAATTAGCTGAGTGCTATCTAATTTAGCTTCAGAAGATTTGTCTTTATTACGTCCAGCTCCGCCATGTCCTTGCATTTTAGGTTGTTCTACACCTAGTACTTTGAACATGCCGCTACGCCACCAGTCATACGACCAATATAAACCTGTACACGCAAAAAGAAGATAAAAAACAATAACCCATGTGCCTACGACAGCGTGTAAATCCCAAATAAAATTTCGACCTTTAAGTTTGGGTTTAACAGCAAGCCATTGACGTGCAGAGTGTTTCTTTGGCCAACGTAAATATAATCCGCTCAAGACAAAATAAATGAGCATGAGGGCACAAGCACCAGTAATTTGTTTACCGAACTCACCAGCAGTTAAGTTACGGTGAATTTGTTGTATTAATAGAAGTAACTCGCGGCCTTTAATATCAGGCAATACCTTTGCTGTATAAGGGTTAACCATCATATTGTAGCCACGTCGTTCGCCTTCTTTTTCAATGTTTACAACAGATGAGGCGGTAGGATCTTTGGCTATGGTAATGCTATTAATTTTAATTTCAGGCTGGGTTGTTGTGAAATGCTGATAAAGCTGAGCAGGGGTAAGCTTAGGTGAGCTTTCTGCTTGCACAACATAACTATCTGTATTTACCCATTTTAAAATTTGTTGATCATAAGAATAAATTGCGCCTGTAACACCCATAATTGATAAGATGAGGCCAGCACTAATACCCATAAACCAATGAATTTGAAATAAAAACTTTTTAAACATGGTCGAAAAATGTGAATATGATGGAGATCTTGTAACGGAGTATAGCCGAAGATTGAGTAGATAGTATGGATTTTGGAGATAATATTAATTTTCATTATCATTTATTTTTAGCATAATAAAAAACCTCCTGTAAAGGAGGTTTTTTAATGAGGTGAACTTATAAAGTTTTTGGTTCACCTACAGTTTCTTTCAAATGCTTACGAATTGTATTGAAAGAAAAGTTTTTAGAGTCCATGCGTTTAGGCAAGATATACGCACCTTGCTGTTCTTGGCCCTTAGGATCTTTTACTTTAAAGTTAACTAAAATAAAGTCAGGGGTGTTGTACCATTCATAGATGTTTTTCCATCCAATAGTTCCAACGCCTTCTTGTAATCCCATTTGCTGGCGCATTACGATACCGTGAGGTTGTACACCTAAGCGAATGCCTTTAATTTCCTGTACAGGAAATTCATTCATCTTACGCTTCACGTACCATTCCAAACCATATGTGCGGCCAAGGTAATAAAGCACTACACCAACAATGGCAACCCAGCAAATCACTGTAGAGTAGTTCTTAATAAAAATAAGACCTAAAATCGCAAGGGCTAAAATTACGCCCATAATTGCCCAGATTTTTGTGCTGATTTTATTGGTGCTGCGCCAGATAAGAAGCTGTGCATTACGTTGTTCAGCTTCTGTTACCTCGTAAGGAACTGGCTGAAGCGTATAAGCATATAAAGTTTTCGCGGTCATAGTGCAAATAACAAATTGTAAACTGTTTTAAGTTTAGCATTAATTGGCATAAGTCAGGAAAGGATATTATGCCAATTTCATACTAAATTCCGACTCAAATTTATAATGATGCGAGTTCACTGGCATCATTATCAAGATCATGACTTAGTCGTTGTTTCAACATACTAAATCGATTTAAAACACTCAGCATCAGTGATAACTGCTGTAAAATAATGAGTGATTTCTGGTCATCTTCATCATTTTGGCTTAGACGCTGACGTATCGTTTTTAGCATGTTTTGTGCTGTAAGATCAGGCATTTCATCTCTTAATAGCGCACCTTGTATGTCGTCTAACGCTTGATCTAGAACTTTAAGAACCGCTTGATCTTGAATCTTTTCCCGATGTGCTCCAAGTGCTGCGATATAACTTAAAAATGTATGATTGAGACATAGAAATTCAAATATATCTGACTTGCGGGTAGGGTCAAAATCTGGCTCAGTGGCTAAAGTTGAAATGAGTGAAGCGACCTCAGCATCGGTATTATGGGCGGCACGGCGAACAATACGATAATTAAGCGCATGGTTATGTCCTTCATGGTATTGCTTTACCACTTCCGCTAAATAATTACATTGTGCTTGTAAGGAGCGTCGAATACTGCGCGGTAGGCGGCGGAACTTCCAGTCAGGCCAAATAAAGGTGACACCAAACCATGCTAAAGCACATCCAATTAAGGTATCAACAAATCTAGGAATAGCCGCAGCGACTGCCGAGCCATCTAAGTTAAAGTTAATTAATGCCAAAATTGTGATGAAAGCGGTTGCTTGGGCATATTGCTTACTACGTAACTCGAAAAATAGTACGCCGCTTAAGATCAGCATGACTAATTGCCCTTCCACAGAAGGGACTAGAAACACCACACTAAGACCGACAATAATGCCGACCAGTGTTCCAACTATACGCAAACGTAGGCGGCGCTTGGTCGCGTTAAAGTTAGGTTGGCTAACAAATAGTGCAGTCAGCATAATCCAGTAGCCATATTCGATCCGAGTGGTTTGAATAAATACATATCCAATGAAAAGAACAATCGATACTCGAATGGCATGACGAAACAGCACAGATTCAGGTGTTAGATTTTGTTTAATTCGAACAACAATATCATTCCAACCCTTTAAATCATCATCTTTGAGTTGGTTTTCAGCCTGTTTAACTTTATCAGACTGAATGTGCTGTTCCGTTTCTAAGTTGAGTAATTGTGAGTCGATAGACTTCAAATTTCGGTATAAGGCGAAAAGTGCATTTACCCAGAGTAAGTCATACTGTTGATCATTTCTTAACTTTACTAAAGATAAGCGTAAGTTCTCAAAACTTTGCTTAAAGCGTTTGTTATGGATATATGGTTTGCGCTGTAAAATACATTCATTTAGCTCTTGGCAAGCTTTACCTTGAATCGCCAAAATACGCTGAAATCTAAATAAAATATCACTGTGCTGAAAAATTTTGGCTAACTTTTGATAGTCAATATGGGCAGAGTCTGCACGTTCATGAATATCTTGTGCAACAAAGTAATAATGTAAGCTACGGCGAGTACCTTTTTGTCCACGGTCACCTTTTAAACGGGTTAAAAGGGCGGTTTTAAGATCATTAAAAATTGTTATTAATTTGCCATTTTCTAATGAAAGATCAATCATGCTCTGCTGATAACTCGCAGGAGTCATATCAACATCAAATAAATTAGATTTAGCAAATAGAAAGTCGCCTAGTGAAGCATAAGACGCGGCAAGTTTGTCTTGAAGCTGACGAACCGGAAATAATAAAAAGCTAATGGTTGCAATAAGCCCGTACCATGCTGCACCCGCGACCAAAAGCGCTGGCTGTATATACCACTGGTCAAATAAATGGACTCCGAGCATGGTATAAACCGAAACAACCAGACATCCATAAGAGATTGTTGCGTAACGGCGGCCTAATGACCCCAGTAAAATCCAGCCAATGCAAGAGGCGATTAGTCCTAGTGCAAAAAGCATTGGATAAGGGAAAAGTAATTGTACGGAAGCTGCGGTAATGAAGAAACCAATATAGGTATAAATCAAATTCATGATACGCACTGAAAAGCGATCATCGATGTCACTTAAACCAGCTGCGACCACACCTAAAGTAAGGGGAATTGTTGCTAATTGATGGCCTAGAAAATAAGGCACGAATGCAGTTCCTGAAAAGGCGATCAGCATCCGCACGTTATACATAAATGATGTGTTATAAGTCGCTCTTTTTAGGCGTTTAAACCAAGATTTCAAATGAAGTCCTTGCTGATCAACCTGAGTGATAAAGGATTTGCGTATTTCTACACCAATGTTGCACAAATCATACGATAGACAGTGTAAGCTTGTCTGTATGCAAATGATTGAAAAATGAAATATCGTTATGTCTGAACAAACAGCCCAGCGTCAATATTCAATTGGCTGGATTATGTTGCTCGCTTTACTCACTGCTTTAGGGCCATTATCCATTGATATGTACTTACCAGCGTTGCCTCAAATGGCTCATGATTTTGGGGTAAGTACACAAATGGTAGCAAACACATTACCTGCTTATTTTTTTGGTTTAGCCATTGGTCAATTAGTGTATGGACCTTTAAGCGACCGTATCGGAAGAAAGAAACCACTTTATTTTGGGCTTGCGCTTTATGCAGTTGCAAGCTTGTTTTGCGTGCTCGCTACAAATGAATGGAGTCTAATAGCAGCGCGTATTTTGCAGGCTTTAGGTGGTTGTGTAGGTGTGGTTATGGCTCGTGCTGCTATACGTGATCGGTTAGATGTTCAAGGTTCGGCACAAGCTTTTTCTAGCATGATGATCGTGATGGGTTTAGCACCTATTTTGGCACCCATGATTGGAGCTTGGATTTTAATCTGGTTTCCGTGGCAAGCGATTTTCATTGCACTTTCAATTGTTGGAGCAATCTGCTGGTTATGCATATATTTCTTTTTTAAAGAAACTTTGGCAATCGATAAAAGGCTCAAGTTATCTTTATATCAAGTGGCTACCTTATATGGTGCTATTTTCAAAGATGCGAGCTTCCGGTTACCTATGTTCGCAGGGTGTTTAACTGGTGCCGCATTATTTTGCTATATCAGTTCAGCTCCAGCTGTTTTTATGGACCAGTATGGCCTAAATCAGCAAGAGTTTGCTTACGTATTTGGGCTGAATGCTTTTGGCATTATGTTGATGTCATCTTTAAACAAGCACTTAACAACACGTGTTGAAATCACTAAACGTTTAAGAGCTGGTTCAATGGTACAAGTGACAGGGGCAAGCATTGTATTAATTGCTGGTTTAATTCCTGCGGCACCTTTATGGCTTGTAATGATCGGGTTATTTTTAGCGATTTCTGGAATTGGTTTAACAGGACCCAATGCCATGGCTCTTGCCATGTCAAAGCAAGGCGCACGAGCAGGAACAGCCAGTGCAATCATGGGAAGCATGCAATTTGCTTGTGGTTTACTAGGGGGAGTGCTGCTTAACTTTCTAGTTTGGTCTGCATCACTTAATATGGGCGTGATGATGGTGCTATTTACTTTAAGTGGTTTCATCGTTGTTTTAAAAGCAGCACAACAGGCAAAAAGCAAACCTCTCTCATAATTTTAAGAGAGGGGTTTTCAGAAACTCTTAATCTAGAAAGACTGCGAAATTCTCTACAGGTTCTCTAGGTGTAATAAATGTATTTACAATGTGTGCAGGATCGGCATGGCCTAATGCAACTGCACATACCAGCTCTTCATCATCTGCTGCGCCCAAAATATCTAAAACTATCGGGTGGAAATGATTCCATGCTGCCTGTGGACATGTATCTAAACCACGTGCTTTAGCAGCGACCATGACATTTTGAATCATCATGGCGATATCCATTTTTGAACCAATTCCCATTGCTTTATTGACTGTAAAGAAAATCCCGACTGGTGCATCAAACAGTTTGAAATTACGTAACTGCTGTGCAGCCATTTTTTCTTTTTCACCCTTTTTAATCTCTAGTAGACCATAAAGTCCCCAACCATTTTCGCGGCGACGATCAATAAAGGGTGAAACCCATTTTTCAGGGTAATAGGCAAAGGTTTCTTTATATTGTTCCGCAAGTTCTGGATTTTTAGAAATCTCAACTTGTGCTGCACAAACGCGCTCTACCATTTCATCACGTTTTTGCCCTGTCACTACATAGACTTTCCATGGTTGAGTATTGGTCCCAGAAGGTGCTCGACTTGCGACTTTTAAGATGTCTTTAATGACTTCAGACTCAATTGGAGTATTTAAAAAAGCACGAACAGAGAGTCGAGAGGTAATAGCTTCGTCAACAAGGCGGACTTGTTCCAGATTCATGAGTACTCCTGATCCTTTCTTTCAATATTGACTGCTTTATAAAAGTCTAATTTCATATGTTGAAACAGATGCATTTATAAGCAAAAAATATTAGAAAAGAGATATCCTTACATGTATGATGAGTCGATTCGTTTAGACATAATGTCTAATCAATGATAATTCGAATATGCCACTTTCTATTCTAATAGACAAAATAGTGTGACTTCGTCAGTTATAAAAATAAAAGTATAACAGTGGATGAGCGAAAAATATTCAACTAGAAAAAAGGTATAATATGTTTAAAAACAGTACAAAACGGATGATTTTGTATGAAATGCGACCAATTTTTATATAAAATTTTAATGAAAAACATACACAAAAGTTTAAATTTCTGCATAATACCGATTTTTTACGCAAGTATGATTTCTCCATACTGACGTTAGGAAAAAGTAGTAGCTGCATAATAAAATACTTTTACAAAAAGGATTTTATGCAGAAGTGGAGAAATACACGAGGTATAAGGAGCTTTACATGAGTTTACCGCTCATCAACAAGCAGTTCATGAAACAAGGATTGGCGATTACCATTGCAACCATGAAAATGAACTTAACTCACGCAACGACTAAGCCACAAAAAATACAACAGCTTGGTACACATCTCAACGCACTCTTCTTTAATTGTAAAGAAAGGGGCTCAGATAGTCGCGTCATAGCGATCGCTTGTTACAGTCTTTGAAATTTATATGCAGTTTAGACATTCGCTCAAAAGTATATGTAAATATGCTTATTGGCTTAAATCCAGATTTTTTGTAACTCGATTAATTGATGGGAATCATTAAGCGAGCTGATTTAGCGGTGGTCATTTGTTAGTTTCCAAGTTTGTAGCCGAGTCGATGCATACTGTTCACCCAAATGGGGTTATGTTCAGTGATGCGATGAATTCATTTTATTTGAAGGATGCTTTCTCTCATGCAACCTTCAAAGGCTTAGTGCTGGGCATCATGTTGCTTAAACTTGTGACGATAATTGCTATTCAATTGACATTAAAAGTTTTTTCTTAAATGTACTGAAAAAGTCCCTATTGCTAGGGGCTTTTTTGTTTATTGCAGTATTTTGGCTTGTGCTAATAGCACATTAGCAAGAACGTAAGCGGACCGAGTATGAATGAACAACTCAATGCGACATTGATGTCGTGGGTAAAATTTTTTAATGACCCTTTATGGGATTTCCTAGTTATTTTCTTGCTGGCTGTCGGTATTTTTTATACGGTCTTAACAGGTGCAGTGCAAATTCGCATGTTCTTGCAAAGTATTCGTGTCATGAAAAGCAGTCGTACAGAAGGCGAAGATGAGCATGGTCTTACACCTTTCCAAGCATTTGTAACAGGTCTTGCGAGCCGTGTTGGGGTAGGTAACATTGCTGGTGTAGCAATCGCTATCGCAATTGGTGGTCCTGGTGCAGTGTTCTGGATGTGGGTAACAGCTGTTCTTGGTATGAGCTCGGCTTTCATTGAGTCTACACTTGCCCAGCTATTTAAAGTTCGAGACAGCAAGAGCAAACAATTCCGTGGTGGACCGGCTTACTATATTACTCAAGGTTTACGTAGTAAAACCTTTGGTGTGGTTTTCGCACTAGCATTAATCTTTACTTACGGTTTTGTATTTAACTCAGTACAAATCAATGCGATTGCTAATGCATCTTCGCATGCATGGGGTTGGGACAAAGCCAATCTTATTGCTCATTTAGGTGGCGTTGATTTAGAAATCTCTTGGGTTGGTCTTGCGCTTGTCGTTATGGTTGCGTTGGCAATTTTTGGTGGTATTAAACGTATCGCTAAATTTGCAGAAATGTTCGTACCTTTAAAAGCAGGTCTTTACCTATCTGTAGCGTTATATATTGCATTAAGCAACTATGCAATTTTACCTGATGTGTTAAAACTCATTGTAACTGAAGCTTTCCATTTCAATGCTGCGGCAGGTGGTTTCTTTGGTGCTGCCGTATCAATGGCAATGATGCAAGGTATTAAACGTGGTTTGTTCTCAAACGAAGCAGGTATGGGTTCTGCACCAAACGCAGCTGCTGCGTCTGATGTAAAACATCCTGTAAACCAAGGTTTAGTACAAATGCTTGGTGTATTCGTAGATACATTTATTGTATGTACAAGTACGGCAATCATTATTTTAGTTTCTGGTGTTTACCAAGATGCTGGCTTTGTTGGTGTTGAATTAACTCAACGTGCATTAGAGACTCAAGTTGGACACTGGGGATCTGACTTCCTAGCAGTTCTATTATTCTTGTTCTGTTATTCTGCTGTATTAGGTAACTATGCTTATGCAGAAAGTAACGTACAGTTCATTAATAACAACCCGAAAGTTATGTTCATCTTCCGTATTTTTGTATTGGTGATGGTGTACTTCGGTGCAATTGGTAGTGTTCCACTCGTTTGGTCAATGGCTGACTTGTTTATGGGTATCATGGCGACTATTAACTTAATCGCAATTTTACTTTTAACGCCTGTAGCTCGTACTTTGTTGAAAGACTACCGTGAGCAATTAAAACAAGGTATTAAAGAACCAGAATTTAAAATTAATAAATATCCAGAGTTGAAGAAAAAAGTCGATTCAGATATTTGGTAATTTTCAAAAAAGCCCCTTAGCAATAAGGGGCTTTTTTTATGATGCATAAAAACACTTGAGTATAAAATTTAAACATGACAAATTAAATAAATTCACTACAGCTTTTCACAAAACGAGCAACTAAAATTGCAATTCGAAAATTAACGTCATAGTGCAAAGATGGGCCATGAAACAGCTTAAATTGTGGGTTCTCGGACTTTCTATGGTGTTGGCTGGATGCCAGACCACCTCACACTTGTCTGCCTTAAAACCGCAAACGGCAGAGGCATACTCACGTTTTGTTGATCAGCCTTTTGCCCAGCTCAAGAAACAACATAAAAAACCAGTTGTTGCGTTAGTGTTAGGTAGTGGTGGAGCCCGAGGTTATGCACATATCGGCGTGATTGAAGTTTTAGAGCAGCATGGTATTCGTCCTGATTTTATTGTTGGAACTAGTGCAGGCAGTATTGTTGGGGCAATTTATGCGAGTGGAAAAACACCTGATGAACTGCGCGATACCGCATTGAAAATGAAAGCGGCCGATGTTCGTGATATTAGTATCGGTTTAAAAGGTTTTTTTGATGGCAAAAAAGTTGAAGACTATGTAAACCAACAAGTAAATAACTTGCCGCTCGAAAAAATGAAAATACCGATGTATGTGGTTGCAACAGAGCTCAAGCATGGTACAAAAACCGTATTTAACTATGGCAATACTGGGCAAGCTGTTAGAGCATCTGCTTCAATTCCAAGTATGTTTATACCCACTAAAATTGGTAAATCTGAATATGTAGATGGCGGTTTAGTCAGTCCAGTACCTGTTGAAGTCGCTCGTGACTTAGGTGCAGATGTTATTATTGCTGTCGATATTTTAGCTCAACCGATTTATACGGAAACCTCGAATGTATGGGGGCTATTTAACCAGAATATTAATATTATGCAAGGGCGTTTAGCTGCTGAAGAACTTCAATATGCAGATGTCGTGATTCAACCGGATTTAAGAGAAAAAGCCCATATTTTTGATGTGAAAGGCCGTGAAGCAACCATGAGAGCTGGTATAGATGCAGCAAATGCAAAACTGTCTGATATTCAGTTTGCAATTGATGAAAAAATAGCTGAACAGAATCTTTCTACCGATGGTTTAAGTGCCCAGTCAAAATAAGTTATAAGCAAGTATATGAAAATTAAATAAAAGCCCGAGAAGGGCTTTTTTGTTGAAAAATAAAAGATTTGTATGTGCTGACAAAAAATTTTGTATAGTGGAGCTATGCTGAAAACTACTCATGACAGATATGAGAAATTCATGCTATTTTCAAAAAAATAATTGATTTGTAACGTATTGAGGCCGATTAATTAGATGATTCAGCAACAGGTAAAACATGAGTTTCCAACATTAGAAGATATACATGCCGCTGCAGAGCGTTTAGATGGTTTAGTGGTTAAAACACCTTTTGTTTTTTCAGAAACCATTTCTAAAACCCTAGGGGCAGAAATGTGGCTGAAATTTGAAAATCTACAATTTACGGCTTCTTTTAAAGAAAGAGGCGCATTGAATAAACTCTTGAGTTTATCTGAACAAGAAAAGCAACATGGTGTAATCGCTGCTTCAGCGGGGAACCATGCACAAGGGGTTGCTTATCATGCTCAGCGTACAGGCGTAACAGCAACCATTGTCATGCCTAAGTCGACCCCCAATGTGAAGGTACAACGAGTACGTGAATACGGTGCACGTGTAATTTTGCATGGACAGGACTTCTCGGAAGCTGCTGCTGAAATGCACCGTGTCGCTCAAGAAGAATCATTAACCATTATTCATCCTTTTGATGATGCTGAAATTATTGCTGGTCAAGGTACTATCGCGCTTGAAATGCTAGGTGCCGTGCCTGATTTGGACATATTAGTGGTTCCTATTGGTGGTGGTGGTCTCATTTCTGGTATTGCGATTGCAGCAAAATCGATAAATCCTAAAATTAAGGTCATCGGGGTTCAGTCGGTGGTTTACCCAAGCATGGCGAAATTGCTTTGTAACTATCAAATTGCGGTTTCCTTAGGTTCAACCGTAGCTGAAGGTATTGCGGTTAAAACTCCGGGTGAGCTGACGACTCAAGTCGCTAAAGAATACGTTGATGACATTGTCGTTGTCACTGAAGACATGATTGAAGAAGCGATTGCGCTGTTACTTAACATTGAGAAAACAGTGTGCGAAGGAGCAGGGGCGACAGGTATCGCTGCAATTATGTCTCGACCAGATCTATTTTTAGGTCATAAAGTCGGGGTTGTTTTATCTGGGGGTAATATTGATACACGAGTGATGGTTTCCGTATTACAGCGTCATTTAACGCGTACAGGACGTATGGTTCGTATTCGTGTTGAATTACCAGATAATCCGGGTGCTTTAGCGCGTTTAACAGCAATTATTGCTGAGCAAGGCGGTAACATTTACGAACTGCGCCATGAACGCTTTGCTGCCACAAGTCGTGCCAAAGAAAGTGCGGTCAGTGTTGATGTCGAGTTAAAAAGTGCTCCAGATCTGGAGCCTTTAATTCAGGCCATGCAGCTTGAAGGTTATATTGTTCGTAAAGAAGAGATTTAAACACAGATATCGCTATGATATAAAAGCCGTATATGGCTCTTAAGGGAGTCATATACGAAGCAATTTAAATGGATTAAATTGCAAAAAGGATGAATTTACAAAAAAACGATCAAATCCTTCAATGAAATGGGAAAAACTGACAATTCTCTAAACTTTGCCATTCACAATTTTAAGGTTTAGGTTTTAGTATTCTCTTCATTGCAAATTTGAAGAAATATAGGGATAAAAACACTCAATGTTCAAATCATTTTTTCCGTCTCCACGGTATTTTTTTATATCTGTAGTTATTTGGCTCGCGCTAAATATGGTGCTCTGGTATACAGGGGGAGAACACTGGGGGCAGTATGTAGGCTTTCCTCATGGTTATGCAGATGCTGAGTTGCCTGTTGGTGTAAGTCGCTTCTGGTCACCTGCTTTCTTATGGTTTTATCTCTGGTTCTTTATCTCAACAGCATTGTTTGCTGGTTTTTGGAAAATTGTTTCTAATAATCCGTGGCAGCGTTGGTCTATCTGGGGATCAGCATTTATTCTATTTAATATCTGGTTTGCTGTTCAGTCCAGTGTTGCTATTAATGCATGGTATGTACCATTTTGGGACTTAATTCAAAAAATGCTTTCTAGTGGAGGGGGGGATCTCTCTGCACTATACAGTGAAACCCTAGTTTTTCTTTATATTGCAATGGTCGCTGTGACTTTAGCTGTCATTAATGCTTTTTTCACAAGTCATTATGTATTCCGTTGGCGTACGGCAATGAATGAATACTATACGGAACATTGGGAAAAGCTTCGCCATATTGAAGGTGCTTCGCAGCGTGTACAAGAAGATACCATGCGTTTTGCAACCATTTTGGAAGATTTAGGGGTAGAGTTGGTAAAAGCTGTTATTACATTGATTGCTTTCTTACCTATTTTATTTCAACTTTCTAAACACGTTACTGTTTTACCAATTGTTGGTGAGTTAGATCACTCTTTGGTATGGGCTGCAATAGTATGGTCAATTTTTGGTACCATTTTATTAATGGTGGTTGGTATTAAATTGCCAGGATTGCAATTTAATAATCAAAAAGTAGAAGCAGCTTACCGTAAAGAACTGGTTTATGGCGAAGATCATGCTGATCGTGCAAAACCTGCTACCTTACGTGAGTTATTTAGTAATGTACGTAAAAATTATTTTAGACTTTACTTTCATTATGCCTATTTCAATATGACGGCGATTTGGTATGGACAACTTGATATTTTATATAACTTGGTTGTTCTCTTCCCATCTATAGCTGCTGGTAAACTCACATTAGGTTTAATTCAACAAATTGCAAATGTGTTTGGTCGAGTAAGAGATTCATTCCAATATCTAATTAGTTCATGGAAAACCATTATTGAGTTACTTTCGATTTACAAGCGTTTAAAAGCTTTTGAATCAATATTGCATAAATAAATAAAAACCCGCGAAAGCGGGTTTTTTTATAGGTGCAAATATTTAATGAGTTGCATTATAAAAATTAAGGATAGGGCCAACTAATGATTGCTGAGATTTATCTAAGGTGACTTGAATCTCTTTATAGTTGAACGTGTCCTCATCATGATATTTGGCAATACCATGCGTTTTATTGTTCACTTGTGGAATTTGATAACTAAAAAAAGCCACTTTTTTTGAGGGATGAACAATATTAATGAGTTTCTTAGGGTCTTTGAATCCGCCAAACTCATTTTCAACACTTTCTTTTAACAGTTCAGGAAAATACAGCGTTGCATTTGGTAATCCACACCCAACGCAAAAAGAAGAGTCATAAAGCTCTATCGCTTGTTTTTGATCTGGACTCATTGCTAAAGCAAAACCAGTTCCATTCGCACCTGCATTTGCTTCTACATCTTGCCAGTTACGTGGAACCAGTACTAATCCTATTTCAGGTAATGCGAGAAGCTTGAGTTGCTTAGCATGTTGAGTATCGAGTTTAAAATTAAAATTGCAGCTTTTAGGTGTGCATTTTTCAAAATCTTTAAGTAAACCATCCTCCATTGGGTTTTGTGCAGTAACGCCATAAAAAGGGACTGTAACGCCGTTTAAAAAATTTGCTTCTCCAAGCTTGTAGAACTGATTATCTGCTTTGCGGGTTGCATCAGAGCTATCAAACTTTGGAAAAAGAGGAGTAAAGCTTTTTACTTCTGCATAAGCAGTTGAAGTGAGACTTACCAATGCCGTGCATAATAAAAAATTTAATTTTTTCATTTTTAGAAAGTAATCAATTTAAAATCTTATATAAATCTAACATATTCTTTTAAACTATAAGGTAGTTCAAAATTGAAAACTGTTTTTAATTTCATAATAAAAACAGATTTATAGAGATATGGAAAAATGAAAAATATACTTTCAATTTGCTGTTTAGCAGCAATAAGTTCTTATAGTTTTGCTCAAGATATTAAAGGCATTTCATTTTCTCATCAAGAGTGGGAAATCTATTGTAGTAATACGGGTACTTGTAAGGCTGCTGGCTATCAAAATGAAGACAATGGTGATAATCCAGCTTCAATTTTAATAACGCGTAAAGCAGGGCCAAAACAACCTGTGCAAGTTGAGTTTGCTTTGTCTGACTATGAACAAAGCATGCCTGCAAATCAGCTTAAAAATATCCATTTTTATATCAATGGCAAAGACTTAGGGCTTGTGGCTGTAGATGGTACTGAGCTGCCAATTATGGGTAAATTAACTAGTTCACAAGCCAATGCTGTACTGCAGCAGTCTAAACAGAAAACTGAAATTGTATTTAAAAATGCGCAACATGAATGGAAAATTTCTGATGCAGGTATGACTGCTGTGTTATTAAAAATGGATGATTTTCAGAAGCGTATTGGGACCGTTGGTGCTTTAGTCAAAAAGGGCAGTGCCAATGAAAATCAAGTGCTGATGCCTGAACCAAAACTAGTTGTAAAACGTATTAAAACGGCAACTAAACCTTACTTAACTTTACAGCCAAAAAATAAACAGTACCAAACAATATACCGTAGCCTGATGGCAGCTAAACCGAATCCGAAAGAAGACGGCTTTTGTGAAGGCGTTTATGGCGGTAATAGTGATGGAGCTGAACCACAAGAAATTGACCTATATAAATTAACCAATCAAAAAGTTCTGGCGACTACATTGTGTTGGAAAGGGGCTTATAACGAAGGGTATGGAGCTTGGGTACTCGATGAGTCTTTAAATGGTAAGGCAACGTTTGTGACCGAGTCCGCTTCGGATTTCGATAGCGGTATGATCAGCAGTTCTCAAAAGGGACGAGGTATTGGAGATTGTTGGGCAAGTGAAGAATGGGTCTGGGATGGCAAGAGTTTTGTGCATACTAAGGATATGTGGACGGGTATGTGCAAAGGCTTGGCCGCAGGTGGGGTGTGGGAGCTTGATCGTATTGAATCAGTCGTAAAGTAAGTATTTTACAGTTACAGAGTCATAACAGGTAACTTTGGTGACTCTGTGATAAAAAGAACAGATTGTTTATTGGAGCTAGACCTATGTCACGTCATCTTTACGCTATTGCTCGCCATAAGTTTTCACATCTGAGTCGTTCAATATGTGTGGCGGCGGCTGTACTAGGCACAACACAAATTGCAATGGCGGGTCCAACGGTCGATCAGCTCAGTGATTGTCTTGTTAAAGCGACAACAGCTTCAGATAAAACTACAGTGCTTCAGTGGACATTTACGGCTTTAGCAGCTCATCCCGATCTAAAAGCATTTAGTAATGTAACGCCTGAGCAAAAAGATCAGTTAGATCAAAAACTGGCTCAAGTTTTACAACGGGTGATTGTGGAGCAATGTTCTACCCAAACTAAAGCTGTGATTAAGGCAGAAGGTGTTAAGGCAGTTGGAGAAGCTTTCCAACAGTTAGGTCAAAGTGCTGGTGAAGATATTGTTAAAGACCCAGCTGTTAAACAGCAGTTACAAGGTACATTGCGTTATATCGATTTAAATAAATTAGTGACGACGTTTTTAACACCAGAAATTTGGAATAAATTAGGGATTACAAGATAAAAATCTAGTTTTCTATTTTAGTAATAAAGCCTGCTATCTAAGAGCAGGCTTTATTGTATTTGGGATAAAGAAATCTCTTTAGATCGTAATTGTAGCCCCTAAAACTTTCACAAATTGAGCTAACCAAGCTGGATGTGCAGGCCAAGCTGGAGCAGTCACCAAATGTCCATCTGTAACAGCATCAGTTACAGCAATATCTGCATATTGACCACCTGCGAGTTTTACTTCGACAGCACATGCTGGATAAGCAGAACAGAGGCGGCCTTTTAAAATGTCAGCCGCTGCGAGTAACTGAGCGCCATGGCATACGGCTGCAATTGGTTTTTTCACTCGATCGAACTCACGTACAATTTCGACAACACGTTCATTCATGCGTAAATACTCTGGTGCTCGACCACCCGGAATGACTAGGCCTACATAGTCTTCGGTATTAATGACATTAAAATCATAGTTAATCGCGAAGTTGTGGCCTCGTTTTTCGCTATAAGTTTGTTCGCCTTCAAAATCATGAATAGCTGTCGCAATATGGTCACCGTTCTTTTTATTTGGGCAAACAGCATGCACGGTATAACCTAAACCTGTTAAGAACTGAAATGGAACCATAGTTTCATAGTCTTCAGCATAGTCACCGACTAACATTAAAATCTTTTTAGACATGATTTATCCCTCTTTTTAAAATATAAGTGATTTCTATTTTTAATTTAAATTAGCATAACGGTAGTGTGATTTTTAGGAAAAAGCTCATTCTTTAGTCGAAGAGTGTTTCGTAAGTGATATAAAAAAAGCCTCGATAAATAGAGGCTTTTAAATTTATGGGGTCTGATTTTTATAACTCACAAGCTTTACCTTCATATTCACGACGGTTAAGGGTGTATTCCTTACCATTCCATCGATAAATAGGAAAACAGAAGCCTGTTCCCCCATTTTCAATATCAGGCCAGCCATCTTTGCCTTTAGTTTTCAAAAAGGTGGGAATGCCAGAGTCGCTAAATAGTTTTTTCCATTGACCATCTTTTTGCTGTGAAACTATATAATAGCCAACACCCGTATTGCCATAACACATAGTGCTACTATCTTGAATAACCGCATCTTTATAGCCATCGCCATTTAAATCTTTATAAATGATAATTTCACCAGTATCACAGTTACCTTTCCAGCCATGTTTTGTTTTTTTGAAATTTGCAGCTTTAAAAATAGATGCTACTTCACTCTTTGGGACTTGAACCGTTTGAGCAAAAAGTGTCGAGTTTATTAACAATAAAGAAGCAGTAATAAGTAATTTATTTGTCATGGATAACCTATCAGAATGGTTTTAGTTTAAAAATTATTTTGGATTGATTGAGTTTTTGAAATAGATAAAAACCCGCTCTAAAGCGGGTTTTTATCTAAAAGCTAGATTGGCTTAACCAATTAACTTTTTCATTAATTCATTTACTTGAGCAGGGTTGGCTTTACCCTTAGAAGCTTTCATGACTTGACCAACAAGACCGTTAAAGGCTTTCTCTTTACCAGACTTGTACTCTTCAACCATTTTTTCATTGGCTGCAAGTACTTCTTTAATGATTGCTTCAATTGCACCTGTGTCGGTTTCTTGCTTTAAGCCTTTTTCTGCAATAATGTCATCGGCAGATTTACCTTCCGATTCCCACATAAAGCCAAAGACTTGTTTTGCAATCTTACCGCTAATGGTGTTGTCAACAATACGAGCAATCATGCCACCAAGCTGTTCAGCAGAAACAGGTGAGTCAGCCAAATCTAGGCCTGCTTTGTTTAAAGCACCTGAGAATTCGCCCATTACCCAGTTTGCAGATACTTTACCTTGCTTCGCACCGCCAGCAGCAGCCACAACAGCTTCATAGAAGTCTGCCATTTCGCGTGAGAGCGTAAGTACATGTGCATCGTACTCAGTTACACCAAAGTCTGCGATAAAGCGTGCACGACGTGCGGCAGGAAGCTCTGGGAGAGCAGCGCGAGCAGCTTCGATTTGCTCATCTGCAATAATCACTGGTAACAAATCTGGATCTGGGAAGTAGCGGTAATCGTTCGCTTCTTCTTTAGAACGCATTGAACGCGTTTCCATTTTGTTTGGATCGAACAAACGAGTTTCTTGGTCGATACTTCCGCCGTATTCCAAAATTTCCATTTGGCGTTCAATTTCAACATTGATCGCTTGCTCAATGAAACGGAATGAGTTGAGGTTTTTAAGCTCGCAACGTGTACCAAACGGTTGGCCCGGGCGGCGTAAAGACACGTTACAGTCCGCACGGAATGAACCTTCTGCCATGTTACCGTCAGAAATACCTAACCAACGTACCAGCGTGTGAATCGCTTTGATATAAGCAACAGCTTCTTCAACCGAACGCATATCGGGTTCAGAAACGATTTCAAGCAAAGGAGTACCAGCACGGTTTAAGTCAATGCCAGACATGCCTTCAAATTGGTCGTGTACAGATTTACCCGCATCTTCTTCAAGGTGAGCACGAGTTACACCAATACGTTTAGTCGTACCATCTTCAAGTTGAATGTCGATATGACCCAAGCCCACAATCGGATTGTCCATTTGACTAATTTGATAGCCTTTTGGTGAGTCAGGGTAGAAGTAGTTTTTACGTGCAAACACAGAAGCTTGATCGATGTAGGCATCGATACCTAAACCAAAGCGGATAGCAAGATCAACTACTTTTTCATTCAAAACAGGGAGTACACCCGGCATAGCCAAGTCGACAAGGCTCGCTTGTGTATTTGGGTCTTGACCAAATTCAGTCGATGAACCAGAGAAAATTTTAGAATTGGTTGCAAGCTGAGTGTGAATCTCGATACCAATAACGACTTCCCAACCGTCAATCAGTTTCAACTTTTGAGCTTCAGCCATTATGCATTCTCCTCAGCAATTGCCGCACGTTGAGTATGGAAATCGGTGTTTTGTTGGTATTGATGAACAATCGACAACAGTTGTGATTCTGACCAATAGTTACCAATCAACTGTAAGCCTACAGGCAAACTGTCTTTATCAAAACCAACAGGAGCATTAATCGCTGGTAAGCCTGCTAAGTTCACTGCAAGTGTATAGATATCGCCTAAATACATTTCAGTTGGACTTAAGTTCGCACCAATTTTATATGCAGTTGTTGGAGCAGCAGGAGCCGCAATCACATCTACATTTTCAAATGCTTTTAAGAAGTCTTGTTGAATTAAACGACGTACTTTTTGAGCTTTCACATAGTAAGCATCGTAATAGCCCGCAGAAAGCGCATATGTACCAATCAAAATACGACGTTGAACTTCTGGACCAAAGCCTTCTGAACGAGAGCGTTTGTAAAGATCCATCAAGTCTGCTGGGTTTTCACAGCGGTAGCCGTAACGAACGCCATCGTAACGAGATAAGTTAGATGATGCTTCTGCTGGCGCAATGAGGTAATACGTCGGTACATAAGCTTCAGTCATGTTGAGATCGATCTCAACAAGCGTAGCACCCATTTCTTCAAGCTTTTTCAAAGACTCTTCAACACGTGCTTTTACGTCTGCATCTAAGCCTGCAACGTTAAAGTACTGTTTAGGAATACCAATGCGTAAACCTTTTACAGATGCGCCATTTAAATTTGCAACGTAGTCATCAACTTCCTTTTTAACCGAAGTCGAGTCTTTTGCATCGTGACCTGCAATTACATTCATGAGGTAAGCACAGTCTTCAGCAGAGCGTGCCATTGGACCTGCTTGGTCTAAAGATGATGCATAAGCAATGATCCCGAAGCGAGATACACGACCATAGGTTGGTTTTAAGCCTGTTAAGCCACAGAAAGAAGCAGGTTGGCGAATTGAGCCACCTGTATCAGTACCAGTTGCAAAAGGTGCTAAATCAGCTGCTACAGCCGCAGCAGAACCACCTGATGATCCACCAGGAACGTGGTCAAGCGCCCATGGGTTGCTGGTTGCACCTACATATGAGCTTTCAGAGGTTGAACCCATCGCAAACTCATCCATGTTCACTTTACCTAAAGTAACAAGACCAGCTGCTTTAGTTTTTTCAACAACAGTTGCATCGTAAGGAGAGATGAAGTTGTCTAATATTTTTGAACCAGCAGTTGTTTTAATACCTTTGGTACAAAAGATATCTTTATGAGCAAGTGGAATACCCGTTAAAGCGGTTGCATTACCCGCTTTTAAAGCTGCATCGGCTGCGTCGGCTTCAGCAAGTGCTTGTTCAGGAGTAACCGTCACGTAGCTTTTTACCAGTGGGTCAATTTTAGCAATACGTTTTAAATAGTGTTCAGTCAATTCGCGAGATGAAAACTTTGCTTGGCTTAAGCCTTCAGCAAGTTCACGAATTGATAAGCGATGTAAATCAGTCATGAGTAAAATTTCTTTACATTCAAAATTGGGAAGATGGATTAATTGACTAAAAGTTATTCAATCACGCGAGGAACAAGATACAAACCATCTTGAGTTGCAGGTGCAACAGCTTGGTATTCATCTCGATGATTGCTTTCAGTTACCACATCAGCACGTAAAGGTTGAGGATTGTCAAAAGGACTCTTCAAAGGTTCTACGCCTTCCGTATCAATGCCTTTTAAGGTTTCCATCATGCCTAAAATTTTATTTAGACTTTGAGCATATTCAGCAGATTGCGTATCATTGAGCGACAATCGAGCAAGATTGGCGATTGCTGAAACTGTTTGTGCATTTAAATCTGCTGAATGCTGTGCATCCGATGTAGACATAACATCACCTAATCAGTATTAAAAATTTTCAAAATATCGTGCGTTATAATAAGCGATTGACTTGTTCAAATCATCACATTTAGTTTAAAGTTGCCACCTTGCATCCACATGAAAGTTTAACTGAGAACGAACCGTGATTCTAAAACGACTAATTGGCTTGTTTTCGCCGGATCTAGCCATTGATTTAGGTACAGCAAATACACTTATTTATGCACCAGGCCGCGGCATTATATTAAATGAACCAACAGTTGTGGCAATTCGTCACAGTGGTTCACAAAAAATTGTTGCTGCTGTAGGGCTGGATGCGAAACAAATGTTAGGCCGTACGCCTGCAAATATTTCTGCAATTCGTCCAATGAAAGACGGTGTAATTGCAGACTTTGAAGTGACTGAAACCATGCTGAATCAGTTCATTGGTAAAGTTCACGAAAAACGTTTGTTCCCACCTGCACCTCGTGTAGTTGTATGTGTACCATGTAAATCAACTTTGGTCGAGCGCCGTGCAATTCGTGAAGCCGTATTTAATGCGGGTGCCCGTGATGTGCGCTTAATTGAAGAGCCAATGGCTGCTGCAATTGGTGCTGGTATGCCAGTTGAACAAGCATGTGGTTCTATGGTTGTGGATGTTGGTGGTGGTACAACTGAAATTGCAATTATTTCATTGCAAGGTTGTGTCTATGCTGATTCTTTACGTATTGGTGGCGATGTATTTGATGAGCAAATCATTAATTATGTTCGTAAAGCTCACGGTTGCGTAATTGGTGAAACCACAGCAGAAATCATTAAAAAAGAAGTAGGTATGGCTGTTTCTGATGGTACGACATTAGAAATTGAAGTACGTGGTCGTAACCTTGCAGAAGGTGTACCTCGTGCAATTACTGTCACTTCTGACGAAATTACTCAAGCGATTTCTGACCCGCTACAAAGCATTGTAAGCGCGGTGAAATCTGCTCTTGAACAAACTCCTCCTGAACTCTCTTCTGATATTGCTGAGCGCGGTATTGTGTTGACAGGTGGCGGTGCGTTACTTCGTAACCTCGACAAACTATTAGCTCAAGAAACTGGTTTACCAGTTGTTGTTGCTGAAGATCCTCTTACTTGTGTGACCCGTGGTGGTGGTAAAGTATTAGAATTCTTCGACAACCCGAACCATGACATGCTTTTCGTCGGTTAAGTTTAAGGATTAGGCGGTGCAACCGAATATTTTTTCAAGACAGCCGCCATCTTTCCGCTCGTTCATTATTGCGGTCATTACATGCTTGGTTGTGCTGTTCTTTGATTGGCGCATGCCTTATGTAATTCAGCCAGCAAGGGATGTCTTGTACGCTGCATATAATCCAATTTATGCGCTTGCAAGCTATCCGGTACTGTCGAGAGAATGGCTGAATCAACAAACTAAATCTGAAACACAACTGCGCCGTGAAAACACTGCAATGCAGGCTGAGTTGTTACAGGCTCAGGTTCGTTTGCAGAAACTGTCTGAATTGTCTGCTGAAAATACCCGATTACGTGGTTTACTCGATACGCCATTAATTATTGATGGCCGTATGGAAATTGCCGAAGTAATTGGAACAGATGCCGATCCGCTACGTCACATTATCATTATTAACCGTGGTTCAATGGATCACCTTAAGGTTGGTCAAACGGTTCTGGATGATAAAGGGATTATGGGACAAATCATTAATGTATATCCTCATAGTTCACGTGTGATGTTACTTTCTGACAAAGAGCATTCACTCTCTGTTCGTTTAGAGCGTACAGGTATGCGTGCGATTGTTTCTGGAACTGGCGATTTAGGTCGTTTGAAAATGGAATACGTTCCAACCAGTGCAAATATTCAGGTTGGTGATAAAGTATTAAGTTCGGGCTTAGGTGAGCATTTCCCAGCAGGCTATGCAGTGGGTACGGTGGCTAAAATTCGTCGCCATAATTCAGGTGAATTTGCTGAAATTGATATTACTCCAGCTGCTCAACTTGCAACAGGACATCACGTGGTTGTGCTTTTCTCTGACTCATTAGCGAAGGAGCAACCTTATGCCGATCGCTAAATTGAAGCGTGAGAAGCGTAAAGATCCACTATGGGGAATTATTCTCTCTGTTATCGTGGGTTCTGTGCTCATGGTTTACCCGCTTTCCTACGATATTTCTGGCTGGCGTCCATTGTTCATGCTTATGATGATGTTGTTTTGGGTCGTTTGCCAACCAACATGGTGTGGGGTGTGGTTTGCATTTGGCATGGGAATTTTTACAGACCTTTTGCTTGATGCACCTTTGGGCTTAAATGCTTTAAGTTTTGTTATTGTTACCTTTGTTACCCGCTTTTTAATACGTGAACGTCGGATTTTGACTTTCGTTAATTTATGGACGATTGCCATTTTAGTGATTATTGCGCACTTGGCATTTATGTGGGTAACCCAAACCATGGGCGGCATTCATTTTTCGATTGCTCGACATTGGCAACCGTTAATAACAAGCATTTTAACTTGGCCTGTTGTTTACTATTGTTTAGCAAAATGGCGCATTTAATTTTAGCTTCAAGTTCTCCGCGTCGTAGGGAACTCTTGCAACAGTTGGGCTTAAATTTTGAAGTTTATAGCCCTGATATTGATGAATCTGTTCATAACGGTGAGCTGGTTCATCAATATGTTGAGCGTTTGGCAAGAGAAAAAGCTCAAGCCGTATTAAATATTTTTCCAGATTCAATTGTTATTGCTGCCGATACAATTCTTGGGCTTGATGGTCAGATTATTGGTAAACCTGACTCAAAACAGCATGCTTTTGAAATTTGGAAACTATTATCTGGCCGTTGGCATGATGTGTTTTCCGGAATTTGTATTGCGACACAGCAGCAAATCTTGAGTGAAGTAGTGCAAACACAAGTTGAGTTTGCATCAATGACTACGCAAGATATGGAAGACTATTGGGCCACAGGAGAACCTGTAGGGAAGGCCGGTGCATATGCAATTCAAGGAATTGCTTCGCAATATATTCCCAAAATTCAAGGAAGTTATAGTAATGTGGTAGGGCTTCCTTTGTACGAATTTTCACAGTTATTCAAAAGAGTGAAGACATAAGGGGTTGTTGATAATTCTTGATTGAATTGCATTGTCGATGAATAGTGGACAAAGCTACATTAACAGTCCCTCTGACTCTTTAATAAAAATTTTATAATGCTTTGAGTTTATGTATGTCAGAAGAACTACTTATTAATGTCACACCTATGGAGTGTCGGGTGGCATTAATCGAAAATGGAACTGTTAATGAGCTGTATGTTGAACGTACAGTGAAACGAGGACTTGTCGGCAATATCTACAAAGGTAAAGTTGTCCGTGTGCTTCCAGGCATGCAAGCAGCTTTTGTTGATATCGGCTTATCTAGAACAGCCTTTTTGCATATTAATGATATGGTTTGGCCTCGTTCACAGCCAACACCTAATGTTTTTGAATTACTTCATCCGGGGCAAATTTTAACCGTTCAGGTTATGAAAGATATGCTTGGTACGAAAGGCGCTCGCCTGAGTACAGATCTTTCAATTCCTTCTCGCTATTTAGTTCTTATGCCATATGGTAACCATATTGGTGTTTCACAGCGTATTGAGTCTGAAGAAGAGCGCGAACGCTTACGTAATATCATCGAAGGTATTCAGGCAGAGCATAATCTACCTGGTAGTGTGATTGTTCGTACTGCTGCAGAAGGCGTAGATGATGCTGAGATTGCTCAGGATATGTGTTATCTCAGTAAGCTATGGGAATATATTCAGCGTAAACAAGTTGATGTTGCAGTTCCTTCTTTAATTTTTGAAGAGCTACCACTACCACAACGAATTATTCGTGATTTGGCCAGTGAAGAAACTGCAAAGATTTATGTCGATTCGAGAGAGATTCACGGCAAACTGCGTGAGTTTGTAGATGAATTTGTTCCGAATATGCAAAGTCGACTGATTCACTACCCAGGTGAGCGCCCGTTATTTGATCTTTATAACGTTGAAGAAGATATTCAAAAAGCGCTACAAACACGTGTTGCCCTAAAGTCTGGTGGTTATTTAATGATTGACCAGACTGAGGCTATGACTACGATTGATGTCAATACAGGCTCTTATGTCGGTGGTCGTAGTCTTGAAGACACTGTCTTTAAAACCAATATGGAAGCGACTCAAGTCATTGCACGTCAGCTTAGATTGCGAAATCTCGGTGGTATTATCATTATTGATTTTATTGACATGCAAGAAGCGATTCACCGTGAAGAGGTGATGCGTCAATTTGAAAAAATGCTTGAACGTGATCATGCCAAAACCAAAATCACACAAGTGTCTGAACTTGGCTTAGTCGAAATGACACGTAAACGTACACGTGAATCGTTAGAACACTTGTTATGTGAGTCGTGCCCAACGTGTCAGGGGCGTGGTTTTGTCAAAACAGCGGAGACAGTGTGTTACGAAATATTTCGAGAGATATTACGATATACGCGTGCATTTGAGTCAACGAGTGGCTTTACTGTTGTTGCACATCCTTCTGTGATTGACCGATTATTAACTGCAGAAGCCCCTGCAGTGGCTGATTTAGAGCACTTTATCAACAGAGTTATTAAATTTCAGGTCGAAAATTTATATACGCAAGAGCAATACGATATCATTTTAAGTTAAAGTTGTAACAAGATATCGCTTAATCCTTGTTACAACTGAAATTTTACTTTCATTCATGAATTTTAAATACTACTTACGTACAGTAGCCCTAGACGTTCTCCCCATTTAAAACGTCTTAGCAAACAATAAGAGGTATAACCCATGAATGTAAGTGAAAACTTAATTAGCAACGGTCTTAAACATGTTTTAGAAAGCACGCCAGTAAATAGCTGCTATATGTTGAATGACCAAGGTAAAGAAGTACCGATCACAACTGCAATGATTCGTTCAGTATGTCATCAGTTGCTTAACCAGTGCCGCACAATTAAAAAATAAGGGGCCAATTCAAAGCCCCTTAATTTTTTAACTCGCTGAATGATGTTTCAGATGTTTCTCTTCAATAATTTCTTCAAAACGTTGAATCTCATCTTCAAGATGAGTTAAAAGGTTTTGCATTTTAGGTAAAGCATTTCGACATGCTGTTAAACCTACTTCCAGCTTATCTAAATAGCTCGTCATCGTAATATTGAGTGCTTGTCCATCCATGACAATAGAAGCAGGGTAGAGCGCATCTAATTTCGCACCATTCCAATAAAGTGGCTCACGTGGGCCTGGTACATTGGAAATGACTAAATTGAATGCCTGACGCTTAGGAAGCATCCCAGACATGATATTTAGACCTGCCGGACCATAAACCACAGCGCTATAGTTTAAAATCTCGTTTGCAGTCATGCGGCTAAAGCGTTGCTTTGAATTTTGCATACTACGACGAATAATTTCCAGTCGTTCTAGAGGTTGGTCTTTATGAGTCCCCAAATTCGCTAGAATCATCGTAATGCGGTTACTTACGTCAGAGTCATCTGTGCGTAGTGAAGCGGGCACCATCGCAATAAGCGGCTTTTTAGGCAAGCTGTTATGGCTAATCAGGTATTCACGTAGGGCACCCGAACACACAGCAAGTACGACGTCATTAATGGTTACACCAAGTGCTTTAGAAATCTTTCTAAGACGGCTTAATTCAAATGATTGAGCTGCAAAACGACGTGAAGCACTTACACGCTGATTTAAAATTGAAACGGGAGCCTGAAAAGTCGATACATAGTCGGGATTTTTCCCCATTTCTTTAAAAATAGTTTGTGATAACTCATGCATGACTTTAGGTGTAACTTCAAGCTGTGACTTGATGCCTCCTAAAATACTTTTGATTTTACTAGTACTCGGCTTTGGTACTTTTAAGCGTTTTGTTCTTTTACTTTCTACACACCAAAGTGGAACCACATGTTTTTCTTGTGGTGTTTTTGATAGCGATTTCTCAATTAAGCGCATACCCGCAACGCCATCTACCATGGCATGATGAATCTTAAAGTACATCGCGAAACGATTTCCTTCGATCCCTTCAATAATGTCACACGTCCAAAGAGGCTTTGCTCGATCAATTAAAGAGCTGTGCTGCTGCGAAATATACACCAGTAATTCACGGATTCGGCCAGGGTGAGGCAGGGCAATATGACGGAAATGGTGATCGATATCGAATTCTTCGTCTTCATCCCAAAATAAACCATTCAAGCGGTTATTAAAGGGTGGGACAGGAATACTTTTTGATTGGCGAATTTCTTCTACTAAATCACGAACAAAAGTTTCAGGGGCGTTTTCAGGAATTTCAAATAAAAACAATCCGCCAACATGCATCGGTTGTTGTCGTTTTTCTAGTGATAGAAAAATAAAATCAATAGGGTGTAATGGACGCATAACTCGTTGTGCCTCATGCTTTTTTCTAAGAAGCCCTTAACTGAGCTCTTATTAGAATTATAGAACCGTAAAATTTAGTATATAGCGTTTATTACAGATTAAATATGACTTTGTGTACGAGATATAACTGTAAAAAAAACCACTGATTCATCAGTGGTTTTTTTATACCAGACTATTTTTTTAAGTTGCCTGCATGTAAGCCACATTCTTTTTGTGTTGCTTCTTCCCACCACCAACGTCCTTCACGTTCATGTTGGTTTGGAAGTACTGGACGCGTACATGGTTCACAGCCAATAGAAACAAAACCACGCTCGTGTAGAGGGTTGTATGGAATTTCCATCATACGGATGTAACTCCACACATCGGCGCTAGACCAGTTCGCAAGCGGATTATATTTAATGAGTTGCTTACCTGGGCCTGAGAAACCAGTATCAGCTTGTACCACTGGAATTTCCGTACGGGTACCAGGGCTTTGATCTTTACGTTGGCCTGTAATCCAGCCATCTAAAGTTGCAAGTTTCTTACGTAAAGGTTGAACTTTTCGGATACCACAACATTCTTGGTGCCCATCTGTAAAAAAGCTGAATAAACCTTTTTCATTCACCATGCTTTGTAGAGCTTCAGATTCAGGAAAGCAAATCTCGATATTAATATTGTAATGCTTACGCACAGTTTCAATAAATTGATAAGTTTCAGGATGCAAGCGCCCAGTATCAAGGCTGAAAACACGGAAGGGTTTACCTAAACGTGAAGCCATATCAATTAAGACTACATCTTCTGCTCCAGAGAACGAAATTGCGATTTCACCTTGTTGGCTTAATGCAAGCTCTAAAATCTCACGTGGGCTTTTAGCTGAATATTCAGCCGCGAGAGCATCAACGATATCAATAGTCGGAATAACGGTCATGGGTGTTCCTGGCAAAAGGCTTGGGCGCATTGAGTTATGAAAAATATTCTAAAGGATAGTGAATAAATTACTTAGCACTTTAATTTCGATCCTTATGAATAAAATTGATTTGATCAATAACAGCGCAAATCTGAAAATCTTAATGGTATGATACAGCAATTTTTAACCAACGTTGGAAGCATTCATGGAAATCGTATGCCTAGATCTTGAAGGGGTTTTAGTTCCTGAAATCTGGATCAATTTCGCAAAAAAAACAGGGATTAAAGAACTAGAAGCAACAACTCGTGATATTCCAGATTATGATGTTTTAATGACTCAGCGTCTGAATATTTTAAAACAACATGGTTTAGGCCTAAACGACATTCAAGAAGTTATTGCCGAGATGGGACCGCTACCAGGCGCCAAAGAGTTTGTTGAATGGGTGAGCAATCATTTCCAACTGGTGATTTTGTCCGATACTTTCTATGAGTTTGCTCATCCTTTAATGAAGCAATTAGGTTGGCCAACAATTTTCTGTCACAAATTAGAGACTGACGAAAATGGCATGATTACGGCCTATAAACTACGCCAACCAGATCAAAAACGTGAATCGGTTAAAGCGCTTCATGGCTTAAATTTCCGTGTAATCGCTGCTGGTGACTCTTATAACGATACAACAATGCTTGGTGAAGCTGATCATGGCTTCTTGTTTGATGCACCTGCAAATGTCATTGCTGAGTTTCCACAGTTCCCAGCAATTAATGGCTATGATGCACTAAAAGACGCAATCCGTTCAGTTTCGCAGCGTAATATTCCCGCTTAAGAATGGGCAATAAAAAAGGCGCTTTAAGCGCCTTTTTTATATGAATGAGTTTGACACTTAGAATTTATAACCAAGTTTTAAACCATAAGCGATCGCGTTGTTGTCAGAGAACTCTGCAACATATTGATCGCTACCAGCTTGGGCACCAGTTTGTGCTTTAGCATCACCCAACCAGAAGTATTTCACACCACCAGCAATAAATGTTTGTGGAGTAGGACTATATTGAAGACCTACACCTACGTTCCAGTAACCTTCTGTTGGGCCTAATGTAGTTACAGGGTTACCTGCACCAGAGTCCCAACCTACAGAGACATTACCTGCCCATTTTTCATTGAGTTTACGACCTACACCAGCATTCACTGTCCATTGATCGTCTGAATATTCAACCAAGTTAAAGCCATTTGGACGACCAACAAGACCGCCTACAGCTTCTGAAACTTTACCGAACTTATATGGTTGAATTGAGAAATCTTTCCAGTTCACCCAACGTACGTTAGCAAATGCAACAGTATTCGCCATGATTCCTGTTTGTAAATCAAGGTTAACAGACTGTGGAGTAGTAATTGTAGTTTTACCAGAGGTGTTAATTGCTTGAAGTTTAGATGCTGGAACATCTAAACCACCAAGTACTGAAGTAAGACCAGGGAAGTTTAATATAGATAAGTTTTCATCAATATTCATTTTATGATCAATTTCAGAACGATAAGTAACAGATGCTTTAAGTGCAATTTCTGGAATCTGATAAGCAGCACCTGCTAACCAACCAGCACCTGTAGTTTCTTTGATATTTGCATCATAACCATTATAAAGGCTATAAGCTTGACCACGTAAACTTACATTACCTTTAACTGTTTGTAATACAGGACCTGCGTAGAAATTGAAGTTTTTAGTTGGTTGATAACCAAATACAAAAGATAAGTTCTGTGTATCAACTTTAACTTTAGTTCCACCGCGTCCTAAATAATTGTTTGCAGCATTAATAGCAGTTTGGGTGTTTTGTAGAGCTGTTAGTCCTGCACCTACAGTTGTATTTCCACCTTTAGCAACTTGTTGTAACGCGCCTAAGATCTCTGTTTGAGTCGGTTTTGTAGGATCACCGCCAGTAGTACTCGTCACAGCTATAAGAGCTGGTGTAAATGCTGATCCAGATGCTTGAACTAACTTCTGAATTGAGGTGGTTGCTAAGTCACCTAATGCCTTTTGACTTAAAATAGTATCAGTGCCTGGATTCGAAACGAATACATTGTTACCTGAATATTCTGCATCTGCTCCAAATGGTTGGTCATAGAGCAAACCGAAAGAGAATTTATCGTTAAGTTGTAATTTTAATGCTGCACTAGGAAAGTAGTAATCATTGCCCATATCGTCAATATTACGACGTGTTGTGCTTGATCCTGCTTCTTTACCTTCTACAGTTGGATCTAAAATAGAAATACCTGCTTCAAAATAGTTACCCGGTTGTAAGAATGCAGACATCGATTGTCCAGAGCGATCCAAAGCTGCTGCGAAAACCCCAGTTGCAGGCAGCGTTGCTAAAATCATTGCAGTGCTCAGATGTTTTAATTTCATTTTAATCTTTCCTTGAACTTCAAGACATTTTTTTAAAAGTAACAGAGTTAAACCGTTTAAACTGTGTTGCTTTCAAAGCTTTTAATTACAAGTTTCAAAGCTTTGATAACTCCATGTAACAAAAATAGCATAATTACACTAAGAGTAAATCTGTTATATGAACTGAAGAGTACTCACTTTTTATACAAAAAAAGTCAATAAAGGATGAAATATGAAGGAATATTTACATTAATAAACCAATTTAAATAACTGATATTTATATTTTTTATCTATTATTAGTAAGCTTTGTTTTTATGACATTTTTGTCATAAATTCAAAAAAAATGGTCAAAGATTTTTTTGTAAAAATATGAATTGATTGGTTATGAATTGAGTATTAGTTATCATTTTTACTGGATAAGTCTAGTTTCTTTACATGTGTATATTATTGATTAAGTTTTATATTCCTAAATACCCAGTGAAAATTGAGCAAATTTTTTGACCATTTGATCAATTTTTATAAGGGTTTAATTACTACTTCTAATTCTCTATAACTTAAAAGAATAACCAAAAATGAAAAATAGGTCTGGTTATTCTACTTTTAGAGCTAAAACATAGCATTAAAGGGGATATAACTTTTCATCAAATTCTTCAAGTTTGGGAAACTTTAAAGGTTCGAGCTGGTCGAGGTGAGTAAGGTACGTTATATAGTCCTCAAGAATGGTTTCTCGGGCTTCTTGGCTAATATAAGGTACATGATAGGCAATGAATGGTGGAAGAACTTCAAAGCCAGTATAAGCTAAGGTACCGCGTTGAATAGGTGATAGATAATGCTCTATTGGTCCGTGAATAGAGTTCTCGCCAAACATATGCATTCTACCGCCCAGTGTTAAAGAGAGCATCGCTTTTTTACCCGCCATACCGCCATGGTTATAAAAGCGCTTTCCGCCATAAAAAAGTCCTGAAACGAATACGCGATCAATCCATCCTTTTAAAATGGCTGGGACAGAGGTCCAGTAAAGAGGAAAGTTTAAAATGATCAAATCTGCTCGTTTTACCTTTTCAATTTCCGCTTGAATATCAGATGCTAAAAGGTTTTGCTTGATGGCATTACGTTGTTCTAATGCGTAGTTGAAATAGTCGGGCTGATTGAGTTCTAAAAAATCCTCTTTAGAAGCTACAGGGTTGAACTGCATTGCATACAAGTCAGAAACTTCTACATGATGACCCAACTTTTTAAAGGTTTGCTGAGCTGTTGTTTTTAATGAAGCTGTAAAAGACTGTGACTCTGGATGAGCATGAACAATCAGGATATTCATAAGGTGACCTGTATTCTTTTCAGAAATTGTGTTGTCTAGTGTGATTCACTGGATTCTATTTTGAACAACTATGCATCAATTTAAAAACGTGGCATAGTTCATGAACTGACAGTTTTTACCATTCGACGCCACAATTATGATTGCTAATGGACCACGCATGAATCCAGAATTACCTGGAACTTATATTAATTTATTAGTCGATATGGTTAAGCGCTGGAATATCTCTGGTGATCAGCTTCTAAATGGAAGTAGCATAACATTAGAACAATTAACCAAACCTTATTGGTATGTTGAATTTAATGCTTTAAACAAACTTCTTGAACGCGCTATTGAACTCACTCATGAGCCAGCATTAGCGGGTTATTTGGCTTTGGAAATGAAAGCATCTTGTTATGGTTCGGTGGGTATGGCGGCCATGGTCTGTGCCAATTTAGAAGAAGCCCTAAAAACACTTGAACAATTTATTGGATCACGTTGTGATGCATTTAAGCCAGAGTTAAAACAAGAACAAGATTATATTTACTGGACTATACGCCAGCCTTTGAAAGCTTTTCAGTTGAGTTCAGATGCTACTATTTTTTTGTTATTAGGTTTTGTTCAAATCGCGAAGCATCTAACAGGATTATCTTCTTTAGGTACCGTTAAGTTAAATATGTCTGAACCCGTCGGTTTTTCAAAACTAAAAGAAGAATTGGGTGTAGATTGTTTATTTAATGAAAAACATAATGCCTGGATTTTTCCAAAAAAATATTTATCGCAGCCTATCCTAACAGCCGACCCGATGCTTGCACCTTTACTAAAAGCACAGTGTAAAAAAGATATAGATAAACTGAAGTTACGCAGCGGATGGAAAGCAGAAATTAGTCACGTAATTAAAAAATTATTGATGAATAATCAGGGAGAAATGTTAAAAGTTAAGCAAGTCGCTCAAATAATGAATATGTCAGAGCGTAGCCTGCAACGATATTTGGCAACCGAGAATACAAGTTTTTCAGCATTAGTTGATTTAACTCGAAAAGAACATGCGCATAATCTTTTAGAAAATAGTGCAACATCAATTGAAACTGTGGCCTTAAGTTTAGGTTATGCAGATACATCCCATTTCACCCGCGCTTTTAAACGCTGGATGGGAGTGACACCGAAGTATTATCAAATTCAGTTAAAACTAAAAAATTTAGAGATACGTGAATAATCTAGAAGACTACAAATTTGAAAGTGGTCTTCTAAATATGCATTAAGTTGATGATTCTTGTTTTGATGAAAGTGAATGAATCACTTCAAAATAGCTAGGCGGAACTGGAACATGACCACGTTCTCTTAGTACTTTGTGCATACGCGGTAATTTAAAATATGGCACAGAAGCCATTAAATGATGTTCCATATGGTAGTTTACGCGGATTGGTGCAACAAAACTTCTCGCAATCCATCCAGCTTTGGTTGTTCGAGTATTGGTTAAAGCAGTATTGCTGGTTTGCATACCAGCATGTTCTGCCATAGAGCGAATACGTAAAAAAAGTGGGAATGGGGTTAAATAAGCCAGAGGCCATAACCAATAAAAACGTTGCTGACCAAATGCTTTTAGAACACCATAAAGTGCCAGATTGGTTGCAATAGCGCCTGTACTATTTTTTGCAATACTCTTTGCATAGTCCGTGAAATTTTTATGACTGCGGTCTAACCAGATTTGATCATTGGCAACAGTCCATTTCATGATATCTAGATCCATTAAAACTCGACCTAAGCTAAATTTTAATCCAGTCATACCTGTTAAGTCGCGTAAGAATTTACGAGTCAGAGACTTTTTACTGACAGGAAAACCAGCAACTAAAGAAAGATCTGGATCATCTGGAGTAGATGTTTTTGCATGGTGACGAACATGATGTACACGATATTTTTGAAGATCATTCCAGATGGGGCGGGCGCATAGCCATTCACCGACGAAATCATTTATTTTCTTATTTTTGAACAGACTTTTGTGAGACGCATCGTGCATTAAAATTGCGAGACATAACTGACGACCCGCCAAGATTGCTAAGGCAAGCATACATGCTAATAATTTACCCCAACTTGGTAAGTAATCCCACATCATGATTAAGCTGGCGAATGTTCCACCAATAACAGCCCATGTACTGGCAACAGCCCAAGCACCATAGACATCTGAAGGTTCTGTAAGCTCTTGTATTTCTTCTCTACTAAATAGGTCCGTAACACTTACCTGTGTATTCATTTTTATTCTCCCAAATTAGAGTTCGGTATCTATATTTTATATTACAACTATAGTCATAAAAATTTAAAAAGTGAAATATTTGTTTGTAAAAAAATAAATCAGATGACTATAGATTTAATTCTTGTTCATATATTTTTTTCCAAAGTTTTTGGCCGATTGCGTCTAGCTGTTGTACATCTTGAGCAAATTGATTACGCGCAGACTCATTTACAAATGGTGTTGGTAATAGGGGGTCATTCATGAGCAAAGCAATCGTTTCCCTACCTAAAAGAAGGGCTTTAACTGCTGCATCATTTAAGGAGAGGTGAGTATAGTTCTCAAGCCAGTGTGTGATATCTCGACTATACATTTCATAATTTTTTTCGAGTTGTTTGGTATCCCATAAAGAAAAAATTTGCTTAAGCGTTGATGGCTCGAAGTGCTGAATAATACAAATTTTTGCTTCTTTCTCTAGTCCCGCTAGAACAAGCTCCTCACAGGTTTTTTCAAAACTATAAGCTAAATTGTCTGGGCGGATGTAAATACCCGTTTCTAATTCTTTAAAACCAAATTGACGCAGCACACGTTCACGCTTTTTAAGAGCAGTTCGGTCTATACGACCTAATGTGCCTGTAAACACAGCAAGATAATGCTGCTGCCATTCTTTAGTTTGTTTAATACCATTTTTACGATTGAGAATTACTTTTGCCCAATCTTTCGTAGAAGGGGAAAGTTGATAGATTCCGCGTTCTACGCTTTCGATCATTCCTTCATTTAACAAACGAGTTGTCGCAACTCGAATACCATTTTCACTTAAGTTAAACAGTTTGGCTGCCACCAAAATTTGTTTAATACTCAGCTGAGGGTACGCAGAGGAAAGAAAGAGATCGATAATCAGATGACGTGCGTTGATTTTAGTATTTTTCATTCTGTTTAAATTTTAAATATAAATGACATATGCTTGAAATAATATCATGTTTATTTGATGTTTTTAGATGGTTTGTTGGATTGCTTGAGCGTGAGAGCTTTTATTTATAACTAGAAGACGATTTGTTATTGATTAGATTTTATCTTTTTACGATAGTTAACCTAAGTTTGTCATAATGATGTGATACATTATTGCACTTTAAATAATCGGCCTTTAATTAAAGGCAATAACCAAAATGCTAGAAATGATCTGATATTGAACATGAATTAGGCCAAAGTGTTGGTTTATCCATGATATAAAACAAATTTTTAGACCTTTCTAGTGATTAACTTTTTGAGCAAGTGATGGAAAATTTTGAAGTTATAAAAGCACTATTTCTAGGGTTTGTTGAAGGTTTAACTGAATTTTTACCAATTTCCAGTACTGGCCATTTGATTTTATTTGGTCATATTATCGATTTCCATTCAGATGGTGGTCGTGTATTCGAAGTAGTGATCCAGTTAGGTGCTATTTTGGCAGTGTGCTGGTTATATCGACAAAAAATTATTAACTTGATTAAAGGCTTCTTTAGTGGCGATGTAGAGTCGCGTCATTTCGCTTTTAGTGTATTAATTGCTTTTTTCCCAGCAGTGATTATTGGTGTTTTAGCCGTCGATTTTATTAAAAGCGTTTTGTTTAGCCCAATTGTGGTTGCGATTGCCCTCATTGTCGGTGCACTCATTATTTTCTGGGTTGAATCTAAACAGTTTGAGCATAAAACATTAGATGCGACAAAAATCACTTTTAAACAGGCACTTTTAGTCGGCCTTGCTCAATGTGTTGCGATGATTCCAGGAACTTCTCGTTCAGGTGCGACAATTGTAGGCGGGATGTTTGCAGGTTTATCACGTAAAGCTGCAACAGAGTTTTCGTTCTTCCTTGCAATGCCGACCATGTTAGGTGCTGCTACATTTGACTTAATTAAAAATGCTGATGTGTTGACCTCAGACAACATGATTAATATTGGTGTTGGTTTCGTTGCAGCATTTATTGCAGCTTTATTTGTAGTAAAGGCACTCGTACTTTTTGTTGAACGTCACACTCTACGTGTATTTGCTTGGTATCGTATTGTGCTCGGTGTCATTATTTTGATTGCAGCAATGTTCTTTAACTTATCTGCTTAATAGTCAGACTAAGTGAAAAAACCTAGATCTTCTAGGTTTTTTTATGCCTAAAAATAGCTTTAACTTGCTTGTTTATACAAAGTACTACCAAGAAACTCTTTTTCCTTTTAGTTTGATTGATATAGTAAATCTTAAATAGCCCGTAAAAATAAAACGATGCAACAGAATGATTTGATGAAAAGTTTGGTAGAGGCTTTTTTATATTTAGCTCCTCAAGAAGGGCTATACCCCACTTATATTTCAAATATCACCCTTATGAGGGTTGATCATTCCACACAGCCTGTCGCTGTATTACAAGAGCCTTCAATTGTTTTAGTCATACAGGGCGTAAAGCGTGGATATATCGGAAAAGAAACTTTTCAGTTTCAACAAGGCCAGTGTTTACTTATCTCGATTGCTATTCCTTTTGATTGCGATACGTTGGTTGAAAATGAACCGATGCTGGCAATTGCGATTAAGTTTGAAGCACAAATGATGGCTGATTTAGCCACTAAAATGGATAAAGAGCAGCAGTCATCCATAGATGAGCTTGAAAAAAGAGATATAAAGCTCAGTTGTGGTTTAAATATTATAGATATGAACGCGGCAATATCTGAGGTTGCTTTACGCTTATTGAATTTACTTCGTTCTAAACAAGATACCGCGATATTGGGAGAGCAGATAAAACGAGAGCTTATTTATAGGGTTTTACAGGCCGGTAGTCGTGATTTAATCGAAAATCTTTCGGCTATGATAAGTCGAAATAGTGTGATTTATACAATTTGTGAAATTATTCAAAGAGATTACTATCATAATTTAACGGTTCAGGAACTTGCTAAACAAGCAGGAATGAGTGTCTCTCTTTTTCATCAAGCGTTTAAGAAAGTCACCAACTATTCTCCATTACAGTACATCAAAATTACTCGATTACATAAGGCACGTGATTTAATCTTAAATAATCAAATGGGTGTTGCGGAAGCTGCCTATCAGGTAGGGTATGCAAGTGCCTCACAGTTTAGTCGAGAGTTCAAACGGCTGTTTGGAGTTCCACCTAAATCTTCAATGAATTAAAGTAAATCAATACATTTAAAATATAAACCAAACATGGAGCATATCAATGAGTCTTCCAACAACTATGAAAATTGTTGAAATTACGGTTCCCGGCGGACCTGAGGTCTTAAAACTTCAAGATTCAGATGTTCCAGTTCCTCAAGCAGATGAAGTGTTAATTGAGGTAAAAGCTGCTGGAATTAACCGCCCAGACGTATTGCAACGTATGGGCTTATACCCAATGCCAAAAGGTGTTACGCAAATTCCAGGACTGGAAGTCGCTGGGGTGGTAGTTGCTGTAGGTGAACAGGTGCAACAGTTCAAAGTTGGAGACAAGGTTTGCGCTTTAACCAATGGTGGCGGGTATGCAGAGTATTGTGCTGTCACTGCAACTCAAGTATTGCCAATACCTGAAAATCTAACATTTACTCAAGCTGCTGCGATTCCGGAAACATTCTTTACAGTTTGGGCAAACCTGTTTGATATCGGCTGTTTAAAAGAAAACGAAACAGCACTGATTCATGGTGGTGCAAGTGGTATTGGGACCACAGCTTTAGCGATTTGCCATGCTTTAGGGATTAAAACTTTTGCTACAGTTGGAAGTGAAGATAAAGTTGCAGCACTCTCTAACTTAACGACTACAATTAACTATAAAACCCAAGATTTTGAGCAAGAAATTTTAAAACACACCCAAGACCAAGGTGTTGATGTGATTTTGGATATTGTGGGTGGTTCGTATTTCTCGAAAAACTTAAATCTATTAAAACGCGATGGCCGACTTGTGATTATTGGTTTTATGGGCGGTCGAATTGCAAAAGAATTTGATTTACAAAAACTGATTTTAAAACGTGCAACCATTACTGGCTCAACTATGCGAGCACGTAATAGCCAAGAAAAAGCCCAGATTGCTCAGTCATTACATGAACATGTGTGGCCGTTATTAGCGCAAGGCAAGTGCTTACCGCAAATCTATAAAACCTATGATTTTTCAGATGTACAAAGTGCCCATGCATGTATGGAACAAGGTGACCATATTGGAAAGATCGTTTTAGAGATTAATACCTAATTTAATCTGTGACAGTTTAGGTGAACGTCATGTTTGCCTAAACTGAAATTTATAATTATTGATTGTGCCTATTTCTCTATAAAAATTGCCAAATTCTATTGGCGTGTTGCACCAGTTTCTTGTTCTGAATATACATTTACTAAGAAATAATAACTGGCTTAAAGCTGTTATTTCGTTCTTCAATTCTAAAGGATGGTAACAATGAATACCCCAGCATCAAATGATAAAAATCCGACTCCAGATTTGGCAGAAGATAATGCATTCTTCCCATCACCATACTCACTGAGCCAATATACTTCGCCTAAAACAGATTACGACGGTACGACCTACCCAACGCCGTATACGGGCAATAAAAAGGTCTTAATGATTGCAACTGATGAGCGTTATATCCAGATGCAAAACGGTAAGTTTTTTTCTACAGGAAACCATCCAGTAGAAATGCTTTTGCCGATGTTTCATTTAGATAATGCGGGTTTTGAAATTGATGTTGCGACACTTTCAGGTAATCCAGCCAAGCTTGAAATGTGGGCAATGCCAAAGCAAGAGCAGGTGGTATTAGATACTTTCCAGAAATATGCAGATAAACTAAAAAATCCGCTAAAACTTGCCGATATTTTAGAAAACGTAGTTAGCGAAAATTCTCCATACGCAGCTGTATTTATTCCGGGTGGGCATGGTGTTCTAGCTAAGATTCCACATAGCTTAGATGTCAAAAAAGTTCTGAAATGGGCAGTTGAACAAGACAAATTTATTATTACTTTATGTCATGGACCAGCTTCGTTACTTGCTGCGGCGGTAGATGAACAGCCTGAGAATTATATTTTTAAAGATTATCAAATTTGTGTATTCCCTGATTCATTAGATAAGGGGGCAAATATTGACATTGGTTATATGCCGGGGGCTTTACCGTGGTTAGTCGGTGAGAACCTTGAAAAACTTGGTGTGAAGATTTTGAACACTGGTATTACAGGTCAATGTCATAGAGACCGTAAATTGCTAACAGGCGATAGTCCGCTTGCTTCTAACAATTTGGGCAAGCTTGCAGCTGAAACGTTGCTGGCTGAAGTGAAGGATTAAGTTATTCAATATGTGCGCCCTGCGGGACTCGAACCCACGTCGGTCGCTTAGGAGGCAACTGCTCTATCCAGTTAAGCTAAGGGCGCATAATTTAATGATTATAAACGAAAAAGCTATTGCCAAGGCAATGGCTTTTTTCATGTTTTAGGTATTAAAAATTTTGCCATAGTGGTCAATAAAAAGTTAAACCACTCAAAGGTTTTAGAACTGTTTATGTCTTATATAAAAAATAGAGTTTATAAAGCAAAAAAATCACAAAAAATTCATGTTTGCCTTTCTATGATCTGAAGCAAAACACGAAAACATTCAAAGCAAGCAATCGGGTAAGTGAAGCTATTTCCGAAAGGTAGTTTGTTAAAGAATCAGATTTGGTTACAGCATAATTTAAAAGGGCATAACATGAAAAAAATTGATGAACAGGACTTATCTAGAATTATTGAAATGGCATGGGAAGATCGAACCCCATTTGAAGCAATTGAGCGAGAGTATGGCTTGCGTGAAAGTGAGGTTATTCGTTTAATGAGATACAATTTAAAATCGAGCAGTTTTAAACTCTGGCGCAAGCGTATGGCAGGGCGTAAAACTAAGCATCAGCAATTACGTTCACCAGAAGTTGAACGAGCTTACTGTTCTCGTCAGTATAAATATGCGTAAAACTATCAAATATAATCAATTGAAAGACAACTGATTCAACAATGAAGAGTAGTGTTGAATCAGTGAAAAAAAATCGCGTGAAATATTTACTTATTTGAGCGAGCCTGTCGTTTACATCTTTCAGAGCAATATTTTACTTCTTCCCAGCAACGCTCCCATTTCTTTCGCCAGTCAAAAGGGCGTTGACAATAGACACATATTTTCTGGGGTAGATGCTGTTTTTTCATGATCTTAAAGCTCATCAAGTTGATGAATAAGTAACTTTGCATGCTGCATGACAGAAGCTTTATCTTTCATACGATCAAGGTTTTTGTAGACCATAGCCATTCTGGGATTTTGACGAAATATGGCCTCATGCTGGCTCATAAAATACCAATACAAGCTGTTAAATGGACAACTGTCTGGTTCAGTTTTTGTTTTGATGTTATATGTACAGTGCTGACAATAATTTGACATTTTATGTATGTAATTACCTGATGCAGCATAGGGTTTACTTGCCATGATGCCGCCATCTGCATACATCGCCATGCCTAAAGTATTCGGTAATTCGACCCATTCATAAGCATCTACATAGACAGCTAAATACCATTCGCAAATTTCTGATGGATTTACACCTGCTAAAAGCGCAAAGTTACCTGTAATCATTAAACGCTGAATATGGTGAGCATAGCCATGTTCAAAGGTATTTCTGAAACACTCGGCCATACATGCCATTTTTGTATCACCCGTCCAGTAATATTGTGGCAGCGGCGTGCTGGCATGAAGGGTATTTTGATCGCTATAGTCAGGCATAGATAACCAATAGATTCCACGCACATATTCTCGCCATCCTAATATCTGACGAATAAATCCTTCTACTGCATTTAAGGGGGCCTGTCCGTTGTAATAGGCTGTTTGGGCAGCGTCACATATCTCTTTTGGTAATAACAATCCACAATTTAAATAAGGCGAGAGCAGACTATGAAACATAAAGTCTGAACCATAAACCATGGCATCTTGATAATCGCCAAAGTGGGGTAGGTTGTTAGAAATAAAATGGTCTAAAGCAAGCAAGGCATTTTGACGGGTTGTTGCCCATTGAAAGGAATTGAGATTGCCGATATGTTGAGAAAATTCTTTCTTGACCAGTTGAATAACATCTATATCAATTTGATCATGCTCAAAGGCTAATTTTTGTGGCAAAGGTGGATTGCCTGACCACGCTTTTCGATTGGCTTGATCAAAGTTCCATTGCCCACCTATGGGTTGTTGGTCATGCATTAAATAGTGAGTTTGCTTGCGCATTTCTCGGTAAAAGTATTCCATTCTTGGCGTTTTATATTTGTTCGCCCATTGCTTGAATTGTTCTACGGTACAAAAGAAGCGATCATCTTCTAAACAAATAACAGGTAGTTTTAGCGAGTTAGCCCATGAAGTATCGATTTCATGCTGTAAGCGATACTCACCACATTGGGTAATGACGAGAGTATTCGCCGAGAAGTGTTGCTGCTGCAAAGCAATAAAGTCGACTAACTTTTTTATATGACTTTCGCGCTTAAATGTGTGATAACGGATTTTCCAGCCCTGTGCTTTTAATTCTTTTGCAAAGTGCCGCATTGCACTAAAAATCAGCGCTATTTTTTGTTGATGATGAGCAACATAAGATGTTTCCTCAAGTACTTCAGCCATCAAAATAATGTCTTCATTCCGGTTTAAATACTTGAGCGTTGCGAGTTGGTGATTTAATTGATCACCCAGAATTAAACCAAATCGCATATTTTTGCTTCATGAAATGGGACTAAAACTAGTCTAAATTTTCAGAGATCAATTTTATGTGAAGCAGTGCTTCTAAGTTCATCACTGGTCAGTTAGCTATAAAGTCATAGATATAACTTAAAAGCATAGTATGCGTGAATAAAATGTGATTTTAATCAAAAAGATACAAATTAAATAAATTGAAGGTATTTGCCAATATGCGTAAGATTTTTGAAAAAATATGTTTTAAGTCTGATCTTTTTGAAGGAGCTGTAGAGGCCGTCGAAAGGTTCTTCACTCGAGTATATAAATGGATACCAACAACCTTCCTATTGCTTATATTTTTCAGCAGCAACAACTTTTGGTTGATGCGAATTTTAATTTGCCTTGCCTTCAACAGCAGGAACATGATTTACATATACAAGCAGACCCTCAAGTAATAGCAAGAGATTTCCAAGAAGGTGAACCTATACCAAATGGATATCAGTTCATATCGATTCGCCAACTCTTGCAGTATTGGACTAAACCGCAGTTTGAACAGGCGAGTCGTGCTTTTCAGTTACTAGAGTGGCGTCGTAATCATCAGTTTTGTAGTCGTTGCGGACATAAAACCCAGCAGCATAAGACTGAATATTCTATGACTTGTCCTGCATGTAATTTTAGTCAATATCCTAGAGTTAACCCTTGTGTGATTACTATTATTACACGTGGAGAGAACGAGATTTTGCTGGCAAAAAATGCCAGAAATACGAGCCAGATGTACAGTTTAATCGCTGGCTTTGTAGAGGTAGGGGAAACCTTAGAAGATGCTGTGCGACGTGAAACATTAGAAGAGGTTGGATTACACATTAAGAATATTCAGTATTTGGCGAGTCAACCATGGCCATTTCCGAGTAACTTAATGTTGGCCTTTAAAGCCGAATATGAAGCGGGCGAAATTGAAATTCAGGAGAAAGAGCTCAGTGATGCTCAGTTTTTCAAATTTGATCAGTTACCCGAAATACCATTTAAAGGTAGTATTGCGCATGCAATGATTATGCACGCTATTCATGGCACACCTGTGGCTGATGATACGAAACATTGGCTCTAAACAGATATCACTATAAAACTTTAATCTTATCGTCTTACACAAAAAAGCCATTGTCTAGACAATGGCTTTTTTATGTTTTAAGTACAAGCGTTCAGATTATTGTTCTTTAGCATTCAGTACTTTAAACAAAATAAACATAAGAACGATCCAGATTGGAATCATCATCACTGATTCTTTAAAGCCTTGGCTCCACATGATGTAGAGTACAACAGCAATGAAACCTAAAACCAAATAGTTACTAAATGGTGCCCAAAGTGCAGGGAAGTGAGTTTTTTGACCGAGTTTTTTCATTGCTGATTTAAACTTAAGGTGAGTCATACTGATCATCGCCCAGTTTAATACCAATGCTCCAACTACAATGTACATTAAGTGACTTAGTGCATTTTCAGGTACAAAGTAATTTAAAAGAACACAGCCAAAAATGAGTAATGCAGATAATAAAACTGCTGGTACAGGTACACCTTGTTTATTTACTTTCTTGAAAATTTTTGGCGCATTACCTTGTTGAGCTAAACCGTAAAGCATACGGCTATTGGCAAACATCCCACTGTTATAAACAGAAAGGGCAGCGGTTAAAATAATAAAGTTAAGTAAGTGTGCAGCCCAACCAATACCCATTTGACTAAAAATCATAACAAATGGACTTTTATCGAGACCGCCAAGGTCTAATTGGTTCCATGGCACTAATGAAAGTAAAATTGCCAATGAACCGATATAGAAAATCAAGATACGGAAAACAACTTGGTTAATTGCTTTTGGAATGGTTTTTTTCGGATCTTTTGCTTCTGCTGCAGCCATACCAATCAGTTCAATACCACCAAAGGCGAACATCAAGAAAGCCAACATGTAGAACAGGCCACTAAAGCCATTTGGAAAGAATCCGCCATGTGTCCAAAGGTTGCTAAATGAAATGCTTGAACCTACATCTGCTGTAAATAGCAAATATAGTCCAAAAACAATCATTGAGATAACCGCAACAACTTTAATAATAGCGAGCCAGAATTCGGACTCACCATAAAATTTGACGTTTGTTAGGTTAATTGCCGTAATCACGACAAAGAAAAATAAGACAGACGTCCACGCTGGAATATGAGGCCACCAATAATTAATATATTTGGCTACAGCAGTAAGTTCGCTCATTGCGACCAGAACGTAGAGTATCCAATAATTCCATCCAGCTAAAAATCCGGGAAATTTACCCCAATATTTATAAGCAAAATGGCTGAACGATCCTGCAACAGGTTCTTCAACAATCATTTCTCCTAGGTGGCGCATAATTAAAAAAGCAATTAAGCCACCAATGGCATATCCTAAAATAATGGATGGTCCCGCAGATTGAATCACTTGCGCCGAGCCTAAAAATAATCCGGTACCAATTGCTCCACCCATAGCAATTAATTGGATATGTCGATTTTTTAGTCCTCGTTGCAGTGTAGAAGATTCGTTGGTCAAAGGTCTTCACTCACTATGAATAAGTAAATTATTCTAATAGATGGATTTATTTTAGCCTAGACTACAAATTAACAAGCGGTGACTGAAAAGTAACACTAAAAAATATTTAAAATCATTAACTTGCTTTTAATAATTCAAAAATGATTGAAAAATATTCTAAAAATATATTTTTTGATAGACTCTTTTTTTCATGATTTTGCTTAATTCGGTCATTGTGAGCATGAATCTAAATTCTCAAAATAAGTTTGCGTCAATACGATTGATGTATAAAAGCATAACGCTATCTCTAGATCACAAAACGATTTAAGATGAAGCGGATGACTAAACAAGTCTGTTTGTTTCGAGATATAAAAACACAATAGTAAGGATAACAGTTGATATGAGCTCAGTACCGCAAATTAAAATTCCAGCAACCTATATGCGTGGTGGAACCAGTAAAGGTGTCTTTTTTAAACTTGATGATTTGCCGGAAAGAGCTCAGGTGGCAGGTCAAGCAAGAGATCACCTCTTACTACGTGTCATCGGTAGCCCAGATCCTTATGGAAAACAAATTGATGGAATGGGTGGAGCGACCTCGAGTACAAGCAAAACCGTTATTCTGGCTAAAAGCACACAGCCAGATCATGATGTCGACTATTTGTTTGGGCAGGTTTCAATTGATCAGCCTTTTGTGGACTGGAGCGGTAACTGCGGTAATTTAACTGCTGCGGTTGGCTCATTTGCGATTTCAAATGGTTTGGTTGATGCAGATCGTATTCCAGAAAATGGCCTATGCACGGTTCGAATCTGGCAAAAAAATATTCAGAAAACCATTATTGCACATGTGCCTATTACCAATGGTCAAGTTCAAGAAACTGGTGAGTTTGAACTGGATGGGGTGACTTTCCCTGCCGCTGAAGTTCAAATTGAGTTCTTAGATCCTGCCGATGATGGTGAAGAAGGCGGCGATATGTTCCCAACAGGGAATGTTGTTGACCAACTAGATGTTCCTGATATTGGTCGTTTCCAAGCGACATTTATTAATGCTGGTATTCCAACCATTTTCTTAAATGCAGAAGATTTAGGATACCAAGGTACAGAGTTGCAAGATCATATCAATAGTGATGCAACTGCGCTGGCACGTTTTGAAAAAATTCGTGCGTATGGTGCAGTTCAGATGGGTTTAATTAAAGATATTTCAGAAGCAGCTGCGCGTCAGCACACACCAAAAATTGCTTTTGTCTCTAAACCGAAAAACTATACGGCATCTAGTGGTAAGAATGTTTCAGAAAATGATGTCGACTTACTGGTTCGTGCTTTGTCGATGGGTAAATTACACCATGCCATGATGGGTACAGCAGCTGTAGCAATTGGTACGGCAGCTGCTATTCCGGGCACATTGGTAAATTTAGCAGCTGGTGGTGGAGAGCGTGAAGCAGTGCGTTTTGGACATCCTTCTGGAACATTACGTGTTGGTGCTCAAGCCGAACTTACGAATGGCCAATGGGTTGTGAAAAAAGCCATTATGAGCCGTAGTGCACGTGTCTTAATGGAAGGTTGGGTACGCGTTCCGGGCGACAGTTTCTAAAAGTTATTTAAATGAGAGAGCCTCTCTACTATAGAGAGGCTCTTTTGCATGTGACATCCATAACTCATCACGCACTTTTCACAACGAATCGTGTATGATGTAGTACATGAATGTTTCATAACATTTAATAAAATTTCTCTACTGATTTTACGAGGCGACTGTGTCATCACTCTCTCAAGTTAATGCGGATGTTTTAAAACAAGCTCAACAACGTATTCAACAAGATTTATTGACGACACTCGCTGCATTTTCAATTCCTGAACCTTTAAAAAGCGCAGTACACCATGCAGTTATGCTTGGTGGAAAACGTGTGCGCCCAGCTTTGTGTTACGCCACAGCTTCTTTACAAGACAATCCAAATTTTGCGGCTGCTCGCCGTGCGGCGGTTGCGGTTGAACTTATTCATTGTTATTCGCTAGCGCATGATGATTTGCCTTGTATGGACAATGATTTACTTCGTCGTGGTCAGCCAACTTGCCATGTAGCATTTGGTGAAGATACCGCTTTACTTGCAGGCGATATTTTACAGTCGATGGCTTTTGAGGTTTTAGGTAGCCGTTTGTTTGATGAACAAGGGCAGGGAACTGATGCTGCAATTGTATTAAAGCAAATTCAAATTTTAGCAACAGCCAGCTCTAAAATGGTTTGTGGGCAGGTTTTAGACCTACAAGCTGAAGCTAAACAAATTTCTCAAGATGAACTAGAAAATATCCACCGCAATAAAACGGGAGCGCTTATTCAGGCTGCCATTATGATGGGTGCAGTGACAATTTTCTCTGGAACAGATCAGGCAATTCCGAAATTACGCCAATATGGACAAGCAATTGGACTGGCTTTTCAGGTGCAAGATGATATTTTGGACATTACCTCAAGCACTGAAACTTTAGGTAAAACTGCGGGTAAGGATGAACAAGTACAAAAGTCGACTTATCCTGCTTTAATGGGACTTGAGCAAGCACAGGTTTATGCAAAAGAGTTGCATGACCAAGCTTTTGAAGCTTTAGCGTATTTTGGTGAAAATGCAAAAGAATTAGTTGAGATTTCACAATTCCTTTTAGCCCGGACTAACTAATAAAAAACTAAATTAATAATCCTGCTTATATTCATATTTAATGAATAAAGGAGATAAGAATGAATGGTGATCAGTTCCACCAAGTCGCGATAGAGATTGCGTGTAATCTTCCTTTTAGTGAGCAAACTCATCCATTTGGTCCAGAGTATGAAGTTTTTAAAATTTTAGAAAAAATGTTTATGCTGACAGTGGAAGTGTCTGGCGTAAAAATGATTAATGTCAAATGTGACCCTTATAAAAGTCAGGAATATCAGGAGCTTTATCCTTTTATTATTCCAGGGTATCACATGAATAAAAAACACTGGATCTCTATTACTCCGCATAAAAACTTAACTCGGGATTTACTTCAAGACTTGATTCGAGATTCTTATGACTTGGTTGTAAAAAAGCTCCCTTTGAAAGATCAGAAAAGATTAAACAACCAATAATACTCAATATAAAAACGGCGACATGATGGTCGCCGTTTTTATTTCAATGACTTATTTGAAGCAATTAAATTAATTATGCTTTCCCATAATGCCACGGATTGTATTTAAAACATCGGCAGGTAACACAACAGTTTTGGCATTGCTTGATTTCGCCATCTCTTGCATTGCTTTAACGTACTGTTCACCTAACAGGTAAGCAACAGGTGTTTCTTTATCGCCGACTGCGCTCGTTACCATCTCAATCGCTTTTTGAGATGCCTCTGCTAAAACAACTTGTGCTTCTGCATCACGGCGAGATGCTTCTAAACGACCATCAGCTTCTAAAATTGCAGCTTGTTTTTCACCATCAGCTCTGGTTACTGTGGCACGACGTTGACGTTCAGCAGCAGCTTGCGCTTCCATAGCAGCTTGCATGGTTGAAGATGGCTGAATATCTTGAATTTCTACGGTTTTTAAAGTGATACCCCAATCTGAAATATCATCAGAGATCGCAGCTTTGAGCTTTGCTTTAATGTGATCTCGAGATGATAAAGCATCATCTAGATCCATTTCACCGACAATTGAACGTAGTGAAGTTTGTACAAGGTTTTGAATTGCCCAAGTATAGTTTTCAATGCCGTACACTGCTTTTTCAGGGGTTGTTAAATTGATATAGGCTACTGCATTCATAAGCAATACAGCATTATCACGGGTAATCACTTCTTGAGATGGAATATCAAGCACAATATCTTTAGTGGTGACTTTATAAGCTACGTCATCAATATAAGGAATAACGAAGTTAAGCCCCGGATTAAGCGTAGAATGATATTTCCCTAAGCGCTGAACAATCCATTTATAACCTTGAGGAACAATACGCACCCCTTTAAAAATGGTAACTGCAACAAAAGCCAAAAAGGCTAAAACAATAATGGTACCAACTGGCATGAAAATAACCTCTCTTTATCTTTAATGTTTATGAAGTACTGTGGGGCTGAACGATTAAGTCATTACCCGAAATATCAATGACTCGAACCCGATCACCGACTTTCACAGGGGTGATGCTTCGACAGTTCCATTCATCGGCCCCTAAAATAGGCATAGGGAAACGAACAATAATTTGGTCATGAGCGAGTTCAGTTTGAATCACCATACCAATTTGCCCAATGGTGGCTTCACGAGGTAAACCCGCTTTAGTTTTATCAATCGACAATGGTTTAATAAATTTGAACCAAAGAATAGTGCATAGCACCGATAAAATAATCCACAATATAATTTGTGTTGTGAGGCTAATATCTGGAAATAGCCAATAGAGAAAGCAAACCATAATGGCTGCAATACCAAACCAGAGAGCGGCAAAAGCAGGGATAATCAGCTCAGAAAGAATAAGTAAGATACCCAATACAAACCAGTGCCAAGGTTCTACAACAAACTCCATAGATCTGCTCTTTTATATATCTTTATGATGGGTAAAAGTGATCTCATATCACTTTTACCACTGTAGCAGATGATGGTAGGTGTGGATAGAAAAAAACCTCCTCAATTAAAATTTAGGACGTGGTGCTGGCTTAAATGCGGCTGGAGATTTTTTGAAATTCGCAATTGCAGTTTCAACTTGACGTATTTGTGCTTGAGCAGCTTTTTCACCTTCTAAAATAGCTTCATTGCTTGATTTCAAATCGAGTGTACCTAAGTGCCCAACTTTAGGCTGGATCACTACATTGGCTTGCTTTAACTCTTCATTAATACTTTGTTGCCCCATAATATTAATGGTTTGATCAAGTAACCCCCACATATTCGCTGGGCGATTACCTGCTGGACGTGCTGAAATATCAACCGCAATCACAATATCTGCACCCATATCGCGTGCTGTTTTTACAGGAATTGGGCTAACTAAACCACCATCTACGTATTTTTGATTACCAATAGTGGCAGGTACAAATACGTTTGGAATACTACAAGACGCGCGTACAGCTTGACCTGCATTACCTTTAATAAAGTCAGCTTTTTGACCATTATCAAGACGGGTTGCTACTGCTGCAAAACGAATTGGGAATTTCTCAATAGGTTTGTTACCCACGTTACGATTCACGTAGTCCTGTAGCTTTTGCCCAAGAATAATACCTTGGCGATTAAGCGTTAAATCACGAATATCAGATTCTTGCAATTTAAGTGCAAGATTTTGGAGCTGATAAGGTGTTTGTCCGCTGGCGTAGATACTTCCTACAAAACTGCCGGCACTTGTACCTGTAACAATTTTAGGTTTAATACCATGTGATTCTAAAACCTTGATAACACCAATATGTGAAAATCCTTTTGCTCCACCGCCACCTAAGGCAAGTGCGATTACTGGTTCGCGTGCTTTAACTGAAGTGGTCGGTGTTGGTGTTTTGCTGAATTTATCACAGCCGAATAGGGCTAAAGAGATAAATCCGATACTGGCAAATTGAGCAATTTTCATCTTTAAAAAACAATCTATGGCAAGATAAATTAAGATGGCCCATCAGACCAGATTCGTTTAATTTTTGCTAGGTTTTTTTCACAAGATTTTGTAAAGGTTCCGCAAGCCAATTACGATTTTTAGGTGATATTTTTCCTTTATAGCGCTCAAAAATCTTGGCGAGATCTTCCTCATAGTTTCCACTAGGTATTAAATAGTCTAAGCAATGAATAGTCTTGCGATCATAATCAAAAGAAAACATTACAATCGGAATATTGGCTTTTGCAGCAATATGGTAAAAGCCACTCTTCATTTTTTTTGCTTTCTTACGTGTGCCTTCAGGCGCCATGCCAATCCAGATTTTGTCATAGTGCTGAATAGTGGCAACCACTTGTTCAGTCAGACCATTAGCAGAGTCACGTTTTACAGGAATAACACCTGCCCAATCTAGAGCGCGTTTAAACGGTGGCTTAAATAAACTATCTTTACCCAACACCGTAATTTGAATACCGAGTCCAAAAATAGCAAGAAAACCATACCAACCATCAATGTTAGATGTATGGGGAGAAATAATGGCTACTGCTTTAGGAAAGTTGGGAACTTCACCTTCTATGGTCCAGCCTTGAGCCAAAAAAAGTTTCTTAAATAATGCTCGGCTTAAAGCATTACCACGTTGAGGAACCTGAGACGGTAGATTGGGAAAATGTTGTTCCATATTTTTAAGTTTTAAATCATCCTTTGCTTTATCTTAATCTTTTGAAATCTATGCTTCATTGGCAAAATGTAAGGCCACGCATGGTATTTCATGTGATTACCGCATAAAGAAATAAAAGTAGGTATATATGTTCCGACAGCAAAATCTTTATCTTTTGCTATTTTCCTTATATTGGGCACAAGGCTTACCTGTGGGGTTTATGACCCATGCTTTGCCCGTAATATTAAGAGCTCAAGGTGTATCACTTGCCCATATTGGTGGTTTTGGGTTGCTCATGTTGCCTTGGTCAATCAAAATATTTTGGGCACCGTGGGTAGATCGACATGCGATTTCACGCTTAGGACACTATCGTAGCTGGATTTTACCTACTCAGCTTTTGACGGTGGCCGTACTTTGTGTTTTATCTTTCTTCCCCATTCAAGCCTTAGATCAGCCGCTGTACTTATTTATATTTTTTATTGCACTGTTATTTATGAACTTGACGGGCGCAACACAAGATATTGCAACCGATGCGTTAGCTGTTAATTTATTGCAACACGATCAGCAGCATTGGGGAAATACTTTTCAAGTCGTAGGTTCTCGGCTTGGTTTTATCGTGGGTGGGGGAGCTGTGCTGTGGTGTCTAGACTGGTTGTCATGGCAGCCGACATTTTTATTATTAGCTGCTTTAGTCTTTATCAATACTTTACCTATTTTACTATTTAAAGAGCCTCTTCATAATTCTCATTCTATTAATGAACCTAGCCAGCCAAATTTAGTCACAAAAATTAAGGCTTATTTGAGTTATTTTTCTCAAAATAAAGAACTTCGTTCTTGGTTAATGGTACTCATCACTTTTAAAGTGGCAGATGGCTTAGCTGGGCCGTTACTCAAACCCTTAATGGTAGATATGGGATTAAGTTTTACCCAAATTGGTGTTTACATCACTATGCTAGGCGCTGTAGCTGCTTTAGTGGGGGCATTTATTGCAGGATGGGTATTAAAGTATTTTTCTAGACCAAATACATTAATTAGTTTTTCAATATTAAAAATCATGAGTTTAGGTGCGTATGTTTACTTGGCCTATGCTTATGAGCAAAAGATAAAAATAAATGCATGGCTTATTTATACTATAAATGCTTTGGAAGATGCCTTTGCCGCCATGCTACTCGTTGTAATGTTAACCTTAGTCATGCATTACAGCCGAAAGAACTACGCAGGCACTGATTTTACTCTCCAAGTTTCGGTCATGGCGACAGTAAGTGGTGGTCTTTATACCTTGAGTGGTGTTATTGGAGATGCGCTTGGTTATTACCATTATTTGATATGTATTGTCAGTGTTGGAGTACTCTTTTTAATTCCTATGTACATATGGAAAGGTACAAAGACTGTATAAAAAATGGCATTAAGTTGATGAAATAAAGAGACTTAAATCAGGTTAAGTCATGCTGAAAAATTGTACTTGTACCTTTAGTCATTCTTTTGAAAATGTATATTTTTAGCTATTCAAATGGCTTATTAATTGTGCCATCTTGTTTGGGTAGCGAATGGAAGCTAGAAGGAGAAAAAGGGATGCGAATAACAAGAAAAATCATGTGAAACCATCAGGACAGCAAAAGAATCTTTAATTAGATTGTATATTAGCCTAAAGTCTAAAAAAGAATAATGAAATAATGATTTAATCATTCTATAAGATAAGAGAGTTGTGTAGGATTCGTTACAACATGAAGTCAAGGTAAAAGTTCTGTAAACAAAAGTCTGTTTTAATTCTTTTGATTTGGGAATTTTAATCTTACCCAGCGTTAAAATTGGTTTTGATTGCGGTAATAAAATTAATGCAATCAAATTTGGAGGATAGTTGGTTTTTTTGTGCTCAATGGTCACACGAATCAACTTGGCATGGACAAGCAACATAAAATATATTTTTAGGAGTTTTTGATGGATCTATTCCTTAATCGTAAATCGTTTGTTGTTAAAAGTTTAGCTATTACAGTAACAGCTTTAATGATGAGTGGGGCAAATGCGGCAACCTCTGAAAAAGAGGAAATTCAAAAACTTCGTCAAGAAGTTGAAGCTTTAAAAGCATTAGTTAAAGAACAGCGCCAAGTTCAACAGCAACAGCAACAAGTACAGCAACAACAGCAAGTACAGTTAGCTGAAGTTAAAGCACAGCCTCAGCCTGTTGCTGCGCCAGCTTCTCCATTAGCAGGTTTTAAATCTAAAGCTGGTGCTGATGTGAACCTTTATGGTTTTGTTCGTGGTGATGCTAACTACATTATCGAAGGTGCGGATGACGACTTTAATGCTGTAAATAAAGTAGGTGGTACAGGTGGTACAGCTAGCACACAGGATAAATTACGTGCGACAGCTAAAACTACACGTCTTGGTTTAGATTTTAATACACCTGTGGGCGATGCTAAAGTAGGCGGTAAAATCGAAGTTGACTTTGGTGGAACAAACGATGCATTCCGTATTCGTCATGCTTATGTAACATATAATGACTGGTTGTTTGGTCAAACGACATCTAACTTCTTATCAACTCATGCACCAGAAATGATCGATTTCTCGACAAACATTGGTGGCGGTACGAAACGTGTTCCTCAAGTACGTTATAGCTATAAATTAGCACCTGCAACTCAATTGTTTGTTTCTGCTGAAAAAGCTGATAGTTCATCATCTGCTACAGGTGATAGCCTTAAATATCGTCTACCTGCATTAACTGCTAAAATCACCCAAGGTTATGCAGAGGGTAAAGGTTCTGCATCAGCTCGTGTTTTAGTAGAAAACTACAAATCACAGCTTGCTGACGATAATAAAACTGGCTGGGGTATTGCTGCAGGTACAGACTTCAAAGTTTCTGATCCTTTAAAAGTATTTGCTGATGTTTCATATGTAGTAGGTGATAGTACTTATTTATATGGTAGTAATGCTGCGTATGCTGTAGCTGCTAATAAAGATATTGAGCAAAATAAATTTGTTGCTGTACAAGTAGGTGGTACTTATAAAATCTTGCCTAACTTGCGTTCAACTTTAGCGTACGGTGCACAGTTTGCAGATGATGGTACAGATTTTGCCCGCTTAAATGCATCTGCTAACGAAAAAGTTCAACAAGCATGGATTAACTTTATCTATTCGCCTGTTAAACCAATTGATTTAGGTCTTGAATATATCAATGGTAAGCGTGAAACGTTTGCTGGCCAGTCTTACAAAGATAACCGTATTGGTTTAATGGCTAAGTATAGCTTCTAATTTTTCAAAGATTTAAGTCTGAAAAAGTCGAGGTTCAAGTGAATCTCGACTTTTTATTTGTAGTTGAGTTAAATGACACTAAGCGCTTAAAAATGGTTTATACCGATCATTCTAGTATTTAAGTCATTTTTAAGTTTCAATTTTTACATTAGAAGATCATAAAAAAGGTCGTAGTAACCAGAGATGCTGAGTTTTTTTTCTAAATTAAGAAATAAGCAGATTTCCCTGTTTATGTTCAACGTCATTATAGCCATTTGGTTAGGTGCAATTCTAAATATTGGTTTTTATAAGAAAGTTCACCTGTTAACACCATATTTAGGTATAAAAGCAACCTTATTCTTAGCAGCTACTGTAGTGATTGTTGTTGCTACCTATTATGCAGCTTTACAAATTTTAAACTGGAAATGGACCGCCAAAATTTTTGCCATTCTGTTAGTATTCATTGGTGGGTTTAGCTCGTATTTTGTAAATACTTTAGGTGTCATTATTTCACCTGACCAGATTCAAAACATTGCTCAAACAGATGTCGCAGAAGCCACAGATTTACTCTCTTTGCGTTTTGTGCTCTGGACGATTTTCTTTGTTGTTTTACCTATATTTTTGATTACTCAGGTAAAACTCAAATCAGAAAAAATACTTCCGCTTTTGCTTAAAAAAGTCCTTTCCATCGCCCTTGCATTTGCCGTTGTGGGCGGATTGTTATTTGCTTACTATGTTGATTTTGCAGCAATATTTAGGGAGCATCGTGACTTGAAAGGGATGATTTCCCCTCAGAACACCATTTCTTCGGTTATGTCTTATTATCGTAAAAAAGCACCTAAGAAAAATCTTCCTCTTGTGAAGTATGGTGAAGATGCTCATCAAGTCCAGCAAACTCAAAAAGATTTACCTAAACTTATGGTACTTGTGGTGGGCGAAACTGCACGTGCAGAAAGTTTCTCACTGAATGGCTATGCAAAAAATACAAACCCAGAGCTTTCTAAACAAAATATTTTAAACTTCTCTCAAGTGAGTTCATGTGGTACTGCAACAGCGGTTTCTGTGCCATGTATGTTCTCTGGTATGCCACGTGCTGATTATGATGAGCAATTAGCGAGTCATCGTGAAGGATTGCTTGATATTGCAAAACGTGCAGGCTATCAAGTTACTTGGATTGATAATAACTCGGGTTGTAAAGGCGCATGTGATCGCGTTGAACAATATCAAATTCCAGAAGATTTAAAGCAAAAATGGTGTAAAGATGATGAATGTCTTGATGACATTCTGATTGATAGCTTAAAGCAATATTTGGCTTCTATTCCGAAAGATGATAAGCGTCCACGTTTAGTTGTATTACATCAGATGGGTAGTCATGGGCCAGCATATTACAAGCGTGCACCTGAGAAATATCAACCATTTAAACCAACTTGTGATACTAATGCGATACAGGGTTGTTCACCAGCCGAGCTGATAAATAGTTATGATAATACAATCGTCTATACTGACCATGTATTAAGCCAAATGATTAATATTTTAAAAGAAGTATCAAATTATCAAACTGGTTTCTGGTATTTATCTGACCATGGTGAGTCAACAGGCGAACATGGTATGTATTTGCATGGTTCACCTTACTCAATTGCACCAAGCCAACAAACACATATCCCAATGATTATGTGGTTCTCAGATGGCTGGAAACAACATAATCTTGCTCAAGTAAATTGTTTAAATCAACAAATTAAACAAAAGTTAAGTCAGGATAATTTATTCCCAAGCTTGTTAAGTATGTTGGATGTAAAAACCCAAGTCATCAACCCTCAACTGGACATGTTGCACTCTTGTGCCAATGTAAACTAAAGCGAGCCTAGAACATGACAAAAATCTTGATGATTGAAGATGATTTTATGATTGCAGAATCAACGACTACGTTGCTGCAATATCATCAATTTGAGGTGGAATGGGTCAATAATGGTTTAGATGGTTTGGCCCAACTGGCAAAGAATAAGTTTGATCTCATTCTTTTGGATTTGGGATTGCCCATGATGGATGGTATGCAGGTTTTAAAGCAAATCCGTCAAAGAGCAGCAACGCCTGTCTTAATTATCTCTGCGCGTGACCAGTTGCAAAACCGTGTTGACGGTTTGAATCTGGGTGCAGATGATTACTTAATTAAGCCATATGAGTTTGATGAGTTACTTGCTCGCATTCACGCATTATTGCGCCGTAGTGGAGTAGAGGCTCAACTTGCGAGCCAAGATCAACTATTACAAAGTGGTGATCTGGTTTTAAATGTTGAACAGCATATTGCAACCTTTAAAGGGCAGCGTATTGATTTATCGAATCGTGAGTGGGCAATTTTGATTCCGCTTATGAGTCATCCGAATAAAATTTTCTCGAAGGCTAACTTGGAAGATAAGTTATATGACTTTGATAGTGATGTGACTAGCAACACGATTGAAGTATATGTTCACCATTTGAGAGCCAAACTAGGTAAAGACTTTATTCGAACTATTCGAGGGTTAGGTTACCGTCTAGGGCAATCATAATTTAAGAATTCGGGGCTTTATGAACGTGCATTATTCATTAAAAAAGCGATTACTCTGGGGCACCTCAATTTTTAGTGTCGTCTTAGGTTGTATCTTAATTTTTAGTGCTTATAAAGTTGCACTTCAGGAAGTCGATGAAATTTTAGATACTCAAATGCAGTATTTAGCGGAAAGAACGGCTGAGTATCCCTTAAAAACAGTAAGTAGTAAGTTTGATTTACATCGAACTTACCACGAAGAAGATTTATTTTTAGATATTTGGGCTTATAAAGACCAAGCGAATTTATCTCATCATCTTCACTTTTTGGTTCCTCCTGTTCAACAAGCTGGTTTTTATTCACATAAAACCGCTGAAGGTGTAGTCCGAACATATGTTTTACCCTTAAAAGACTATCAAATTCAGGTCAGTCAACAAGAGCGGGTTCGTGAAGCTTTCGCGTGGGAGCTTGCGGGCAGTATGTTCATTCCTTATCTAATCATTTTACCTTTTGCGATATTTGCCTTGGCCGCTATTATTAGTCGTGGTTTAAAACCAATAGATGACTTTAAAAATGAGTTAATGGAACGAGATTCTGAAGAGTTAACACCGATTGAGGTGCATGATTATCCTCAGGAGCTTTTACCTACCATTGATGAAATGAACCGCCTATTTGAACGTATTTCTAAAGCACAAAATGAACAGAAGCAATTTATTGCAGATGCTGCTCATGAACTACGAACACCTGTTACTGCATTGAACTTACAAACCAAGATTTTGCTAAGTCAGTTCCCTGAACATGAGTCGTTGCACAACTTAAGCAAGGGATTGGCACGTATTCAGCATCTAGTTACACAGCTTTTGGCATTAGCAAAGCAAGACGTAACGCTAAGTATGGTTGAACCTACTGGCTATTTTCAGCTTAACGATGTGGCTTTAAATTGCGTTGAGCAGTTGGTTAATTTAGCCATGCAAAAAGAAATTGATTTAGGCTTTGTTAAAAACGACCCTGTCGAGATGCATAGTATTGAACCCACTGTACATTCGATCATTTTTAACTTAATTGATAATGCAATTAAATACACACCGCATCAGGGCGTTATTAATATTTCAGTTTATACCGACCCAGATAACTATGCGTGTATTCAAATCGAAGATAGTGGTGCAGGTATAGACCCTGAAAATTACGATAAAGTACTTAAACGTTTTTATCGAGTGCACCATCATTTAGAAGTAGGAAGTGGTTTAGGTTTATCAATTGTAGACCGTGCCACTCAAAGACTTGGTGGAACTTTAACTCTCGACAAGAGTTTAGAACTTGGTGGTCTTTCAGTCTTAGTGAAGTTACCTAAAGTTTTACATTTACATGAAACAAGAGCTTAAAGCTCTTGTTTTAATTCTTTCTCAAATTCAAAGCGATGAATACAAATCGCGTAAAATAAAATATTGACTGCCCAAACAACCCAACCTGTCCATAAATTATGACTTAGGAAATGTGCTCCTCGCATCATTTGTGCCCAACCCATCATAAATCCTAATAAAATGCCTGAGAATAAATAAAAGTAAGCACGTTTAGGTTGTTCAAGACGATAAACAAAATAACCGGTCATGATGATAAAACCAGCGCTAGCATGACCACCTGGAAAACAATGACCATGTTTCGCAGTAAAGTCCCAAATATAGCCACCTAAGCTGTTAGGATGAACCATATTCCAAGGGCAGGCATGAGCAGATTGTGATTTTAATAAACCCACAATACCGCTACCAATCATACTGACAAAAAACATATAGCCGTATTGCCAGCGATATATTTTTAGCTTTTCTACTTTAAATGAAGCAAGCCAGAGACCAAAAAACATAACATAAACCGCTGTAATAATATCTTTTACGATTTGATGATTAAGCTTTTCGAGATACCAATTTTCTCGATTAAAAAATTGACCTGTTGAATCAATCCAAGGTTGGATGAGGTACATATCAATTTTTCCACCCACTGGAAATACAAATAAAAGTATAAAAAAACTGACAGCAAGAAAAATGAGTTGAAGCTGAAAGAAATGTTTTTGTTGATTCATTGTGTTGTAACATCAATTTAAGCGTGAATTGAGGGCATTACATAAAATAAAACTTAAATTGTTCTTAAACTAAACAGGATTTCATTTATAAATCTTAAAATAATATTAAAATTAATATATTTTTCAATATTATAAGCTGGTTGTATAGAGACTTAAAAGCACACTTTTTAATCAATAGTAACTATTTTTATTTAAAAAGTTTTATTTATATTAGGCAATCAGAAGCAGGATATTTAAACCCTGCTTCATAATCGCTGAATTAAAACATACCTTCTTCAGAGTTGGCAGAGATTTTATGAATAGATAAATCTGCACCTCTAAACTCATCTTCTTGAGATAAACGAATACCAATAGTTGCTTTAAGTATGCCATAAACAATAAATCCACCAGCAAGTGCAATTGCAATCGCTAGAACTGTCCCGATGAGCTGAGAGGCAAAAGATACACCACCTAAACCACCCAGCCATTTTTGACCAAACAGACCTACTGCAATACCACCAAATGCACCGCATACACCATGTAAAGGCCAAACACCTAATACATCATCAACTTTGAGTTTATTTTGAGTGTAGGTAAATAGGTATACGAACATGGCACCAGCTGCACCACCAATCACAAGTGCACTAATAGGGTGAACAATGTCAGACCCTGCACAGATTGCAACTAAGCCAGCAAGAGGACCGTTATGTAAGAAACCGGGGTCATTTCTCCCAATTGCATTTGCTGTAATGGTTCCGCCAACCATTGCCATAAGTGAATTAATAGCAACTAGGCCAGAAATTGCATCAAGACGTTGAGCACTCATTACATTAAAGCCAAACCAACCTACAATCAAAATCCATGAGCCAAGTGCCAAAAATGGAATAGAAGATGGTGGGTGAGCACTTACGCGACCATCTTTCTTATAACGACCAGAGCGAGCACCTAATAAAATAACTGCAGCAAGTGCAATCCAACCACCCATGGCGTGTACCACAACTGAACCTGCAAAGTCGTGAAAAGCTGCGCCAAAAGTTGTTTCTAACCACTTTTGTAGACCGTAGTTACCATTCCAGACCATACCTTCAAAAAAGGGATAAACCAGACCAACTAAAGCGAGCGTTGCAATTGCTTGCGAACGCATTTTGGCGCGTTCAGCAATACCGCCGGAAATAATGGCAGGAATTGCCGCAGCAAACGTCAGTAAAAAGAAGCAACGCATTAAGTTGTAGCCATGATCATTTGCTAGAGCTGTACCATCATGGAAGAAATGCTGGCCATACGAAATGTAGTAGCCAACAAAGAAATAGGCGATTGCAGAAAGGGCAAAGTCAGTCAGAATTTTACTAAGTGCGTTCACCTGATTTTTATGGCGAACTGTACCAAGTTCCAAGAATGCAAAACCTGCGTGCATGGCAAGAACCAAAACAGCACCAAGTAATAAGAAAAATAGATCTACATTTTGCATAGCATGCTCGAAAAAAGTGCTAAATTCCATTTTGGAACAAATCTGGGTCTGTAAATTGCACCAAAATAGATTTAAGGAATCTAAAAACCTAAGTTTGTCGAAACAAACTCAATTGCATAAAAGTGAATATGCAATAAGCGCACCAATTTGGATTAAATAAGTAGTTTTTGGCGATAAATGGTGCGTTGATTTGGTTAAAGAGGGGCAATTGGGGCGCTTTTTACGTTACAAGTCATCTAATGTGTTTGTAAAATGACCTAAAAAAGTTCGTTATTAAAATATAAAACGAATTAAATTCTGACCAAATTATTTATTAGACCAAACCTCTTGAGCAACTTCTATAAATGCTTTTACGGCTGGACTGATGTGCTTCTTGTTTTTTACTGCAAGGCCAATAGAGCGTTTAAGGTTCGGTTTAAAAGGGCGTTTGACCACGTTTGGATAGAGTGAGAGTAACTCTTTGGTGATGACCATATCAGAGACAATCGAAACCCCTAACTGGTTGTGAACCATGCTGACGATACTTAGAATTTGTGAAACATAAAATTTGATATCTGGTTTCACATTAAAGTTTTTTAAAATTAATTCGACCTGATGTCTACTACCTGCCATTGTCATAATGAAAGGGCAGTTTTCTAACTGTGCTGGATCAATATAGAGCTGTTGCGCGAGCGGGTAGTGACTAGGAATTAATGCAACAAAACGATCTTCAATTAATGGGAATGTATCGAATCGCTCATCTGGCATAATCAAAAAACCAACCTCTATGCGCCGTTCTAGCAACCACTGAGCTACTTCTTTATCTTCGCCTTCATCGATATAAATTTCGATTTTAGGATAGCGCTGCCGAAAGCTTTCTAAAATTTCAGGTAATAGATAAATGGATGATGAAGCTCCAAAAGAACCAATACGTAATGTGCCTTCATTTAAACCGTGGATGGCAGCCACTTCTTTTTCTAAGGTATCGGAAATACTCAATAACTCTTTTACATGGGTCAATAACTGCTGACCTGTGGTGGTGAGCTCAATATCACTTTGTGTTCTTGAAATGAGGTTAATGCCCCATTGTTGTTCTAATGATTTAAGCGCATGGGAAACTGCCGACTGTGAAATTCCCAGCTTTTCAGCGGTCGCAGTGAAACTTTTTAGTTCAGCAATAAGTGCGAAAATTTCAAGTTGGGTAAAGGTCATGTTGTATTTGTTATGAGTAAAAACTCATTTTATCATGAGTTTTCATTATCTTTAATATATGAGTAAACCAAGCTAATTGCCAAAGCAGCAAGCCCTAACAAAACTCGAGTAAAGAAATGAATAGCATTGTTTTATCTCTTTTTCCTTTAGTTGCATTAATTGCATCGGGATACTTATTTAAAAAATATCATTTTTTCAGCGATGAGTTTTGGGTTGGGGCAGAGAAGCTTAATTACTATATTTTGTTTCCCGCTTTGCTTTTCAGTACGCTCTCGACTGCAAAAATTGACTTACAAAGCTTGAGTACAGCCATTATTGCGATGTTGATTGTGGTCTTAGCTGTAACCGCCTTTTTATACATACTCCGAATGTTTTGGCATATACCGCCTGCACGTTTTGGTGTGCATATACAAAGTATGGTTCGCTTTAATACTTATATTGGTTTGGCCTTAGTGACTTCACTTTTTAAAAGTGAAGGAATGGCAATACTGGCAATTTTATTGGCACTTTGCATTCCACTGGTAAATGTTATTTCGGTGCTTGCTTTAACTTCTAAAGAACATATGGCAATTAAACCTGTTTTGATTGCACTGCTTAAAAACCCTTTAATTGCATCATGTATAGTCGGTGCAGCAGTCAATACACTTCACATCCCAATTTGGGAAGGCTTTACTCAGTTTATTAAGCTTTTTTCAGTATCGAGTTTGCCACTAGGTTTGTTATGTGTTGGCGCAGCTTTGCAGTTTATGCAAATAAAAAAAGACATTGTGATATTGGCAGCAGACACTTTTGCTCGACTTTTAGTAGTACCTGCTTTGGCTTATATGGTCTGTACTTGGTTTGGTTTACCAAGCTTACAAACACAAATTTTAGTCATTTTCTTTGCGCTACCGACTGCTTCAGCTTCATACATTTTAACCAAAGTTTTGGGTGGCGATAGTCAGCTCATGGCAGCCGTGATTAGCTTTCAAACGTTATGCGCCGCCGTGACTTTGCCATTAGTGATTTGGTGGATTTCTTAAGATATAAATTTTAGACCTTTTAACACTTAAAGAATGCTGGCTACCTTCCTCATCTGATTATTGATACACTTTTTTCTTTTTCAGGTGGATGATTATGTCCTTTGATCTCAAAGTGAGCTTGCAGCAAAGGTCTGAACCGTCTGCACAGCAGAAAAAATTGAATCGCCTGATTGATAAAATAGAACAGCAAAAAGTTAGCCTGAGCACATGGCAAAATGCACAAGCTGAGATTCAACAGCACATGCGACAAAAACTAATGCCTGTATATAATGATTTACATACAGTGCTCTTTCAGCAGCTAGAGCAACTTTGGAATATGCTGCATAGCCATGAGTTTTCCAAAGCAGACATGCAACAACTAGACGAAAAAATTGCCCAGCTTGCACAAATGTTGAAGCGCTCCAAAATGCTGTCTGCTGAACAATTGGATTTAGTGAAACAGATCGATAACTTTTATCAGCAACATGCGAGAGAATCGGTAAAAAAGAATAAAAAAGTTCAGCCAATAAAATCAGAATACCAAGAAAGCGTTGATCAAAGTGCAGAACTTGAAGAAGAATTTGAAAAGTATGCAGCCGAGCAACAACAAGCGCGTGAACAAGCCAAACGGCAAAGACAGCAGCAGAAACGTGAACAAGCTGAGCAAATGGCAGCGCAGTCGTTAAAAACAGTTTATTTAAAAATTGCCGCGATGATTCACCCAGACCGTGAGCAAGATGAAACTAAAAAATTAGAAAAAACCGAGCTGTTTCAACAGGCAAGTCAGGCCTACGAAAAGCAGGATTTGTTTTATTTACTCAAACTCCAGTTACAGCTTGAACAGAATAAAGGGCTAGGTGCTAAAGACTTATCTGCCGAGCAATTGAGGTTTTATAAACTGGCTTTAGATGCACAAAGTCAGCAGCTTGAAAGTCAAATAGCTGAGATTTTAGATTCTTTTCAGTTAGTGAAGAACGTGAAAGCAGAGCATGTACACATTAGTGATGTTTATAAAGCTGTCGATGCCGACTGTGCTGAGCTAAAGCAGCAGTTGAAATGGGAGAAAGAACGTTTAAAGTATATGAAAAAGGTGAGTGGGGTAGAAATGTTGTTGGGGCATGGGGTGCTTTAATTTATTAAATAATACTCCAAATTAATTAACTTATAGCAGGAGTAATTAGCATTCAGAAGTTATATGATGTCGTGAGATTAGTAGTGATGACTTGGGCGAATTTTAAAAAATTGGGGGCTATTTTAATATAGCTATAAGAAATTAGGCCTAGATGAGCCTTTTTAAATTTTAAATTTTAAATTTGAGTTTTTATGTTAAGTACAATTTTAAAGTTTGTAATTTATATCTTTATTTCAATTGTAGGTTTTGTAATTTTAATAATTTCTTTAGTATTTCTGGCGGATAATTTTTTTGAAGAGAGTCTAAATAAGAAAAGATTGAAAAATAGTATTTTATATGATCATAAAATCTTTCCTAATCTGACAGAATCAATATTTTTTTATCAAAGATTAGATTCATATGACGATGGTTATTGGATTGTAGTCTATCCCTTAGATAATAAAACTAAAGTAAATTTTTTATCTAAAAAGCAGTTGCAAGTCCAGAAGAAAATTACCTATTCAACAGTTGAATGTATTAAGCCAACTATAAAAAAACGTTGGAAAACATTTAACTCCAACATTCATTATGTTCAACCCCCTGAAATGCTAAGGCATCATGATGATTTTGAAAGACATGATTCTTTTAATGTGTATGGTTCAGAAAAAAATATTGGTTTAGTTGAACAAGTTTGCCAGCAAAATAAATTCATTATTTTAGAAGAAGGTCAGAAAAATGATCACTTATATTGGGCAATCTCTGCAAATGGAAAACTATTATTTAGTGTTTATAAAATTGATTGATATTTTTAAGTCATTAAATTAATAGGTTAAGATTTTATTGAACTTATATTTTTGATCAATATTCGACTTGGTTATCTAATAGATTTATATCAAAGCTTGAAAATATATGTCTTTCTGAACTGAGTTGTAATTATTTCCAACAAAAATCCCCTCACTAAGAGGGGATTTTTTGAATCAAACTACTGTATTAAAGCGCAGCAATTTGCTCCATATTCGCTTTAACTTTTTCTAACTGAGCAGCAAATTCAGCAAGCTTCGCTTTTTCACCTTCAACAACTGCTGCCGGTGCTTTAGATACAAAGCCTTCGTTTGCGAGTTGGCCCGTGATATGGTCGGCAGCTTCTGAAATAAGAAATCGTTGAGATTGGATTTTTTATAAAATATAGTGTGAAAATTATAAAAATTAAAAGATCGGATTTATGAATGAAAAATTTATTCAATTATCAAGAGAACTTAAACATAGACCTATTTTAGAGAAGGCTTTAGGTCATTTTCCTAACTTACCTTTAATTGCTATAGATTGCGGCTGTGGTGCTGGCAATGAATCTGCTTATCTACTCTCAAAGGGATTTAATGTTCATGCTTTTGATATTTCAATTGATGCACAAAAAGTCTGTGCTGAGCGATTCAAGGATGACTCTAAATTTATTTTCTATCATGAATCTTTTGAAAACTTTAATTTCCCGTCTGCAAGCTTAATTATTGCCTCATCAAGTCTATTCTTTTGCGACCCAAGTTATTTTTATAGTGTAATTAAACGAATTATAAATGCACTTCCTGAAGGCGGAATTCTGGTAGTTGATTTATTGGGGACTCAAGATGAATGGGTTATTAGAGAACCTAAAAAATTTATAGGTTTTACTTATCAAGATATAGTTGATCTATTCTTATATGATTTTAATTTATTGTTTCATAAAGAAATGAATGAAAATCTACCTTTGTTGAATGGTTTTATAAAATCATGGCATCTTCATATGGTGATTCTACAGAAAAAGTAATTTCTAAATATAGAAAAACCCAGAACCTGCTTGCACAGATTCTGGGTTTATTCGACTAAAAAAGCTTAAAGCGCAGCAATTTGCTCCATATTCGCTTTAACTTTCTCTAACTGAGCAGCAAATTCAGCAAGCTTCGCTTTTTCACCTTCAACAACAGCCGCTGGTGCTTTAGAGACAAAGCCTTCGTTTGCAAGTTTGCCCGCGATTTGGTCGTGTTGCTTTTGGATTTTATCCAAGTCTTTTTGTAAACGAGCAAGCTCAGCTTTAGGGTCAATTAAGCCTTTCATTGGTACAAATACCGATGCATGGCTAACAACGCTAGAGCAAGACAAAGGTGGTTCTTGGTCTTTATTCAAGAACTCAATGCTTTCAACTTTAGCCAATGCTTTGAACAATGCTTCAATACGAATGATTTGTTCACGTTCAGCGTCAGATGTGTTTTGAAGTAATACTGGCAACAAGCGCGCATTACCTAAGCCCAACTCACCACGAATGTTACGTACTGCACCAATCAAACCTTGAAGCCATTGCATATCTGCTTCAGCTTGTTCGTTGATTTTTGCTTGCTCAGGAATAGGATATTGAGCAGTCATAATCGTTGGGCCGCCTTGACCAAGCATTGGTGCAAGAGTCTGCCAGATTTCTTCTGTCAAATACGGCATTAACGGATGAGCCAAACGTAAAGAAGCTTCCATTACTGCAAGCAATACACGGCGTACTTCAGCTTTACGCTCTTCTGAAACTTCTGCATCGTTAAGAACTGGTTTAGTTAACTCAACGTACCAGTCACAGTATTCATTCCAAATAAAGTCATAAATCGCTTGAGCAGCAAGGTCTAAACGATACGTTGCAAACGCTTGGTGTACAGCAGCTTCAGCTTTTTGCAGACGGCTCATAATCCATTGTTCTGGAAGTTCCCAAAGGTCAGGGCGAGCGTCGGTACCAACAGTTTGACCTTCAACATTCATCAGAACGAAACGAGTCGCGTTCCAGATTTTGTTACAGAAGTTACGGTAGCCTTCAACACGTTTTAAGTCGAACTTGATGTCACGACCAGTGTTTGCAAGCGCACAGAACGTGAAACGTACTGCATCAGTACCATAAGCATTGATACCTTCTGGGAACTCTTTGCGCGTTGATTTTTCAATCTTCGCTGCATCTTTCGGGTTCATGAGGCCAGTAGTACGTTTTGCAACTAAGCTTTCTAGATCAATACCGTCAATCAAGTCTAATGGGTCAAGTACGTTACCTTTAGACTTCGACATTTTTTGACCTTCACCATCACGTACCAAGCCGTGAACGTAAACAGTCTTAAATGGAACTTGAGATGAACCATCTTCATTTTTCATGAAGTGCAGGGTCATCATGATCATGCGGGCAACCCAGAAGAAAATGATGTCAAAACCAGTCACCAACACATCTGTTGGGTGGAAGGTTTTTAAGAAATCATTTGCTGCGTCTTTTTGTGCGTCGCCAGTCCAACCTAATGTTGAGAATGTCCAAAGTGCAGATGAGAACCATGTATCAAGTACGTCTTCGTCTTGTTTAAGTTCAACGTCAGCAGCGATGTTATTTTTCGCGCGTACTTCTTCTTCGTTACGGCCAACATAGATGTTGCCATTTGCATCGTACCAAGCTGGAATACGGTGACCCCACCAAAGTTGACGTGAAATACACCAGTCTTGAATGTCACGCATCCACGCCATGTACATGTTGCTGTACTGCTCTGGAACAAACTTAATACGGCCATCTTGAACTGCTTCAATTGCAGGCTCAGCAAGCGGCGCAATTTTCACGTACCATTGGTCAGTCAGTAACGGCTCAATGATTACGCCTGAACGGTCGCCACGTGGCGCTTTTAAGTCATACGGTTGGATTTGATCTAACCAGCCTTCAGCTTCAGCTTGAGCAACTAATTTTTTACGTGCTTCAAAACGTTCTAAACCAGCGTATTCCGCAGGTGCAATAATAGTTTTAGAAATCTGTTCGCCAGCTTTTGCAATATATTCAAACTCACCTAAAACTTCGGCATTTTTGTTGAAGATATTAATGATTGGCAAGCTATTGCGTTTACCTAGGTCATAGTCATTGAAGTCATGAGCAGGGGTAATTTTTACACAGCCAGTACCGAAGTCTTTTTCAACATAGTCGTCGGCAACGATTGGAATTAAACGACCTGTAATTGGTAATACAATGTTTTTACCAACAAGGTGTGCATAACGCTCATCTTCTGGGTGAACGGCAACAGCAGTATCACCAAGTAATGTTTCTGGACGAGTCGTTGCAACGACTAAATAGTCTTTGCCGTCTTGAGTTTTAACTGATTTGTCTTCAAAGAAATATTTAAAGTGCCAAAGTGAGCCTTTTTCTTCTTTGCTTTCTACTTCAAGGTCAGAAAGTGCTGTTTGAAGTTTAGGGTCCCAGTTTACAAGGCGCTTACCACGGTAAATTAAACCGTCTTCGTGCAAACGAACGAATACTTCTTTAACAGCGTTTGATAGACCTTCGTCCATCGTGAAGCGTTCACGTGACCAATCTACAGACGAACCTAAGCGACGAATTTGTTTCGTAATTGTGCCGCCAGATTGTTCTTTCCATTCCCAAACTTTTTCGATGAACTTTTCACGGCCTAAGTCGTGACGAGTTACACCTTGTAAGCCAAGTTGACGCTCAACAACCATTTGAGTTGCAATACCAGCATGGTCTGTACCTGGTTGCCACAAAGTGTTTTTACCCATCATGCGGTTATAACGGGTGAGGGCATCCATAATGGCATTGTTAAAGCCATGGCCCATGTGCAAACTACCAGTGACGTTTGGTGGTGGAATCATGATACAGAATGATTCACCGTGACCAGAAGGTTTGAAGTAACCTTGTTCTTCCCACGTTTTGTACCACTTCTTTTCGATCTCGGTTGGATCGTATGTGGTTGCAATATTTTGAGCGGTTTGAGCGTCAGTCATAGTAGCTTAGATCGAATATGCATAAAAAATTGCATCTATTGTAGCAAAAAAATGCCTCGAAATTAATGTGCTGAAAACAGATAAACGGTTTTGTATTTTTTTCAAAAAACGGTAGATTTATGAAGCATGGATCACAATTTAATCGTGTAGCGGCACGGCACAAAAATTACAAAAGAATTGATAAGGGATGCGACTCATGAGCTACAAAGTTTTTTTAAAAATTTCCGACTCGACCTATACGCAATTTGCTGCGATTCGAGAGAAATTGCAGGCAGGGGTAAAAGAAAGCCAATCTAAAGTATTGGGTAATGTTCTTTCTGATTTATCTTGTGAAATTATTGAGCAAGTGTTCTCCGTATTGTTACAAGGAGAGAAAGGCAACTCGACCATGACCGAAAAGCAGCGCCAAGAATCTGAGAAAGTTCTTCAACAAATTTTAGATACTTTCCGAAAGTATATGCCTTGGTCAGTTTCTTTTTTTGGTAATGAACGACTTTTACCTTTAGTTGATTATATGACGTCACTCATGAAAGAACGTGAGCAAGATGTTTATATTACGTACCCGATCACACCTCAACTTGTGCAACAAGCCCAAACACTGACTGAGCAAATACGCGCGGGCAATATGCAAAGCGTAGAAGAAGCTTTTCAAACCTTGATTCAAATAGTGGATTTAGGCGTAACAAGCCTAGTACGTGAACCTAAAAAACGTTTAAAATTTAATTTAGTTGTCGATAAAACTCTAAATGGGGTCATTAATATGACAACGCATTTGGGCTATAAACGTTTGGAAAAATTGGGGACGCAGGTTGATCAGACCACAGCAACTCACTATATCAACCACTTTTTGGCCTTCATGCATCAAGCAGCATAATTTAAAAAGATAATAGGAATTTAAAGCATGGCCAAACTTGATACTTTGCAAAATAAAGTGGTGTGGATTACTGGAGCATCTTCTGGTTTAGGGAAAGCTTTAGCTGGTGAGTTTGCTCTGCAAGGTGCTCAAGTGATTTTAACTTCACGCCGCTTTGAAGAATTAGAAGAAGTTCGCGTTGGTTTACTCCATCCAGACCAGCATTTGTCGGTAGTTGCAGACATTACCAACCAACAGCAAGTTCAAGAAGCGTATGAGCAGATTTTAAAAGCCAAAGGTCGAATCGACTGGCTTATTAATAATGCGGGTTTAAGTCAACGTGCTTTGATTCAGGACACCACAATGGAAACTGAAAGAGCCATTATGGAAGTCGATTATTTCTCGCAAGTGGCATTAACCAAAACTGTGCTGCCGACCATGCTCAAACAAAAGTCTGGCCGAGTTGTATTTGTCTCTAGTGTAGCAGGGTTATTAGGTACGCAGTATCGTGCAAGTTATTCGGCTGCTAAAGCTGCAATTCACATGTGGGCCAACAGTTTACGTGCTGAAGTTTCAGATCAAGGCGTTGAAGTTTCTGTGATTTTCCCAGGCTTTGTAAAAACCAATGTTTCATTTAATGCGTTAAATGGTGCAGGGCAGCCTCAAGGCCATCAAGACGAAGCAATTGAAAATGGATTAGAAGCAGATGTTTTTGCAGAACAGTCAGTTAAGGCATTAATGCAAGGGCAAGAGTATATAGTAGTGGGCGGAACGAAAGAAAAATTAGGTGTAATGGTTTCCCGTATGTCCCCGAAATTACTCTATAAAATGATACGAAAAACAAAAGTGAAATAAAAAAGAGATTTCGCCGTGCTAAATTGATGGAAAAACCCACATAGAAGGTTCACCATGGATCAAGAATACCATCGTATCTTAGACGTTGTAACGCGTTTTCAATTGGTCTTTGACCAGAAAAATTGGGATGCGTTTGATGAGTTATTGGCCGATCAACTTGAGGTGGACTATTTCCAGTTTAGAGGAGAACCTTTATGTGTGGTGTCTTGTCATGAATATAAAGGTTCGCGGCAACAAGCTTTGTCGCATTTGCGATTACAGCACAATTTGAGTAATCCTCTTATTCGGATTGAACAAGACCGTGCATGGCTAGAGTGTAATTATCAAATTTACCGTTTTTCGGAAAATGATTATTTTCATTCTTTTGGTCGCTATTATTTTACTTTGGCAAAACAACAGGACAAATGGAAAATTACCGGAATTTGCCAACACTTAACTAAAAATATTGGCAATCCGCGTATACATTTTTCTGCTATGGGGCAGTGCTAGTCTTTGACTGCTGTACCATAAGCAAAAACTTCAACCATTCCGCCTTGCATACCGAGTTCGGTTGTACTCAGCCGAACTCCCATAATATGGTTAGCACCCACACTATGTGCTTGTTGTTTTAAACGAATAATTGCTTCGCGGCGAGCACGTTCAACAATACTTTCATAACTGCTAAGACGACCACCTAAAACATTTTTGATAGAAGCCAGTACATATTTAAAATAGTCATGGGAAATGACCACATTACTGCTAATAAAGTGGCCTAACTGATCACTTGTTGTAAAACGATTGGTATCAATTCTGATATGGGCAAATTGTTGCTCTTTTTCTAGAAGTTCATTCAAATGTTTTTGTTCAATATGACGGCCAAAAGCCCAACCGATACTGAAAAGAATGAGAAAAACAACAAGCTGAAAAATAAGATTGTCCATTTTCTACCTATGCATTAAATGGGTCTGGTAGATGTGGAGCTTGCGGTTGCACCACGACTGCTGTGCCATATACAAATAGCTCGGAAGCGCCTTGGGCAATGTTTGAAGTTGAGAAACGAATACCAACAATTGCATTCGCACCAAGCTGCTGGGCTTTGGCAATCATACGATCCATGGCTTCTTGGCGGGATTCTTCTAAAAGTTCGGTGTAGCCCGTGAGTTCACCACCCACAATATTTTTTAAACTTGCCATGAGGTCACGGCCCACATGTTTGCTACGAACAGTGCTTCCATAAACAACATCGAGTTGCTTTAAAATTTGATGGCCTGGAACGCTTTCTAAATTACTTAATAACATTGTTTTTTATCAATCTAAATTTCTTAAGGTTTCAAGATAAAAAATATTCACATCAGTTGCAATAAAAAAGCCCACCGAAGTGAGCTTTTATAAGAACATGATTTAAAGCTTATTGCTTTTTAAGTTCAGCACTTGATGGTTGGTGTGCCACGGTATCTGAAGTATTTGCTTTTAAACCACCACCTAGAGTTTTATATAACTCGATTTGGTTGTTTAAGTTTGCTTGTTGAAGCAATAACAAACCTTGTTCTGCTGAATAAGATGAACGCTGTGCATCAAGAACCGTCAAATAACTATCAATACCAGCGCGGAAGCGAGCATTTGAAAGTGTGTAGTTGCGGTTAGTTGCTTCTACCAAACGTTGTTGCGCTGTTAAACGGTCACCAATGTTGGCACGCGTAGCAAGTGCATCATTCACTTCGCGGAATGCAGACTGAACTGATTTTTCATAGTCAGACAATGCAATTTTCTGATCAGTTTCAGAAATTTTCACATTGGCACGACGAGTACCCCAGTCAAAGATTGGTAAATCTAAGCTTGGACCAATTGACCATGCAAAACCACCCGACTTAAATAGATCGCTTAAGTCAGTTGATGCATAACCTGCTGAACCCGTTAAGCTAATGGTTGGGAATAAACGTGCTTTTGCAGCACCAATATTCGCACCCGCAGCGCTTAAGTTATATTCAGCCGCTTTTACATCCGGACGGTTGTTTAACAAGTCACTTGGTAAACCAGCAGTGAATACATTTTGCTGAGCAATACGTTTTACAGGTTGTGTTGGCAACAAGTTTTGTGCAACCGGTTGACCTACAAGTAAGTTCAACAAGTTTTGTGCTTGAGCAATTTGAGTCTTGTAGTTCGCTACATCATTACGCGCAGTTTCTACAGAAATCTGTGCCTGACGCAACGGAACTTCACTGTCGATACCTACATCAAAACGTTTTTTGTTGAGATTGTAAGAATCTTGCTGTGCTTTAAGCGTTTGCTCTGCAAGTCTTAAATTTGCTGTTGCAAACGAATAATTCAACCATGCTTGAGCAACTTGGCTGATCAAGCTGATCTGAGTCGAATCACGCGCACTTTGTGTTGAGAGGTAATTATCTAAAGCAGCGTCTTTTAGACTACGAACACGACCCCAGAAATCAAGCTCATAAGCAGTTACACCCAAACCTACTTGGTAAGTAGAGTAGGGGTTATTCGGGTCACGACTTGGCGTAACCTGACGAATTGCACTACCACTTGCTCCAATCGTTGGAAGCTGGTTGTTCTTCGTAATCTGATATTGCTCTTGAGCACGTTCAATATTTAGCGTTGCTTTACGTAAATCACGGTTATTCGCAAGAGCCAAGTCGATTACTTCCAGCAAACGCGGGTCAGCAAAGAACTGTTTGTAGCCCTGTTCAGCAATAGATGTACCAGAAGCGCTGTTATATGCATAGCTCTGTGGAATATCGGTTTTCACGACTGGTTCTGGGCCGCGCATGCTTTGACAAGCTGCCAAAGCAAGCGCAAGTGCAGATACCGCAATGCTACGACCTGAAATAGACCATACTTTTTGCATCACGATTTATGCTCCTGAGTGTTTATGGTTTTTGGTTTGTACTTAAAGATACTACGAATCCACACATAGAATACAGGGATAAAGAAGATACCTAAGAATGTCGCGCTGAGTACGCCACCAAGTACACCGAAGCCTACTGAGTGCTGACTTCCTGCACCAGCACCTGTTGAAAGAGCAAGTGGAAGTACACCAAAACCGAAGGCAAGGGTCGTCATGATAATTGGACGTAAACGCATTTTTGCAGCATGTAAGGTTGCATCAAGTAGATCTTCACCTTTTTCCTGCAATTCTTTTGCGAACTCAACAATCAAGATCGCATTTTTTGCAGAAAGACCGATTACCGCGATCATCGCTACCTGGAAGTAAATGTTATTTGAGAGATTTGGATCTCCTTTAATAATCATACCCAAGTAAGTTAATACGATTGCACCAATAATACCGAGTGGTACCACAAGTAAAACCGAGAACGGAATAGACCAGCTTTCATACAATGCAGCCAAGCAAAGGAAAACGATTAACAATGAAAGCGCATATAAGAATGGAGCTTGAGCACCAGACTCACGTTCTTCAAGTGATAAACCTGTCCATTCATAGTCGAAACCTTGTAAGCCCATAGATGGTAACTTAGCAATAATTTCTTCCATCGCTTTCATCGAGTCACCAGAGCTCACGCCAGGTGCAGGTGTACCTTGAATGTTAACCGATGATACGCCGTTATAACGTTCAAGACGTGGAGAACCATATGTCCATTCGCCAGTAGCAAATGCAGAGAACGGTACCATTTCGCCTTTGTTATTACGTACATACCACTTGTTTAAGTCTTCAGGCATCATACGGCTACCCGCATCACCTTGAACATAAACTTTTTTCACACGGCCACGGTCAACGAAGTCGTTAATGTATGAGCCACCCCATGCAATACGCATCGTATTGTTAATTTCGGCAATACTCACACCCATGGCACCAGCTTGAGCTTGGTCTACATTAATTTGATACTGAGGTGTATCTTCTTGACCATTAGGGCGAACACCCACAAGACGTTTATCTTGTGCAGCCAAACCTAAGATCGTATTACGTGCAGCAATAAGTTTCTCATGGCCTTGACCACTTGAATCTTTAAGTTGCAAGTTGAATCCGGCTGTTACACCTAATTCAGGCATTGCTGGAAGCTGTAAAGGCATGATGTAAGATGCGTCTTTAACGATCATATTCAATGCCATACCACGCTGAATCAATGCGCCAATTTGAGTTTCTGGTGAAGTACGTTCACTCCAGTCTTTCAATTTAACGAAGCCAATACCAGCATTTTGACCAACACCTGTGAATGAGAAGCCCGAAACGGTAAAAATAGATTCCACAGTATCTTTTTCATTCATGAAGAAGTTTGTCATGGTGTCAATCACTTTACCTGTACGGTCAAGCGTTGCATTTGGCGGTAATTGAACAAGCGTCATTACCACACCCTGATCTTCTTCTGGTAAGAATGAAGATGGGAGTTTTTGGAACAAGAACACTAATAAAGCAATAACTACAGCGTAAAGCACGCCAGAGAAGATTTTGCCTTTAAGCATGCGGCTAACACCATTTTGGTAGCTATGCGACATGCGGTCAAAACCGTTGTTAAAGCTTCTAAAGAAACGCGCAAAGATATTATTGCTTGGTTCTTTATTTGGATCATGCTGTTTTAAGATTGTTGCACAAAGAGCAGGGGTGAAGGTTAACGCTACAATTAACGATAAAACCATTGCTGTTACAAGGGTAATCGAGAACTGACGGTAAATTACACCTGTTGTACCACCAAAGAATGCCATCGGTACGAATACCGCAGTCAATACGCTGGTAATACCCACTAACGCACCAGAAATCTGCTGCATTGAACGAGAAGTTGCTGTAACCGGATCGGTATGGTCTTCACTCATTACACGTTCAACGTTTTCAACTACAACAATGGCGTCATCGACCAGAAGACCGATTGCCAATACCATAGCGAACATGGTTAAGGTGTTAATTGAGAAACCAAAGATATTAATAACTGCAAATGTACCTAATACAACTACTGGAACTGCAAGCGTTGGAATAATCGTTGCGCGCCAGTTTTGTAAAAATAGGAACATGACAATGAATACCAAAATCACGGCTTCAATTAGCGTGTGTACAACACTCTCAATTGAAAGACGGATAAATGGAGTCGTGTCATAAGCGAGTTTATCTTGTAAACCTGCTGGATAGTTCTTACGTAATTCAGACAAACGTTGTTCAACTGCTGCTGCTGTATCAAGTGCATTCGCACCAGTTGCAATTTTAATTGCAAGACCAGCCGCTGGTTTGCCGTTAAACTTCGAATCGAACTGATAGTTATCAGAACCTAACTCTACGCGAGCAACATCTTTTAAACGAACCTCAGCACCTGATGCTGTGTTCTTTAAGAAGATATTTTTAAACTGTTCAGGTGTCTGTAATAAGCTTTGCGCATTTACAGTTGCGTTAAGCACTTGACCTTGTACAGCAGGTGCACCACCTAACTGACCTACAGCAACTTGCGAGTTCTGCGCTTGTAAAGCAGTTGCAATATCGCTAGGTGTGAGTTGGTAACTTGTTAATTTAGCTGGATCGAGCCAAATACGCATCGCGTATGAACCACCAAAGACTGTTACTTCACCAACACCAGCAACACGGCTAAGCGGTTCTTTAATTGATGAGTTTACATAGTCTTTAATGTCTGAGTCTGAAAGGTTGTTATCTGGTGAATAGAATGCAATAACTTGCAAGAAGCTTGCACCAGATTTAGTTACTGTTACACCTTGACGTTGTACATCTTCAGGTAAAAGTGCAGTTGCAGATTGCAATTTGTTTTGAACTTGAACCTGTGCAATATCAGGGTCAACACCTTGTTCAAAGTTTAATTGAATAGATGCTTGACCATTACCTGCACTGTTAGAAGAAATATAACGTAAACCATCGAGACCATTCATTTGTTGTTCAATGATCTGGGTTACGGTGTTTTCAACTGTTTCAGCCGACGCACCAGGATAAGTCGCAGCAATTGTGACTGTCGGTGGTGCAATCGTTGGATACTGTGCAATAGGCATTTTTGTTAGCGTGAGAATACCCGCCAACATAATGACTAATGCAATCACCCACGCAAATATGGGGCGATGAATAAAAAATTGTGCCATTCAATCTACCCCTTATGCATTTGAAGCTGCTTTCTGTTCTGCTTGAGGTTTACCTGATTGAGCCGGTTTCGCAGCATTTGGTGCTGCACTTTGAGGACTTGCTGGTTGAGCTTGATAAGGTTTTGCTGTTACTTGTTGCCCTTCTTTAACTTTGGCAACGCCATCAACAATGACTTTATCGCCAGCTTTTAAGCCGTTAGTCACAATCCAGTTTTGTCCTTGAACCCCTGAGGTTTCAATTGGACGACTCTCAACAGCCCCTTTGGCATTAACAAGCATTGCTACAGCTTGACCTGTAGGTAAACGTGTAACGGCAGCTTGTGGAATCAGATAAGCATTTGGAACAACACCCTGAACAATTTGTGCAGTAGTATACATACCCGGAAGCAATAAATGATTCGGGTTAGAGAATACAGCACGTAACGTAATTGTTCCTGTATCTTGGTTTACAGAAGCGTCAGAGAAAGCAAGTTGCCCTTCGATTGGATAGGTAGAACCATCTTCAAGCTTTAATTTTACTTTCGTGTTGTTACTGTTGTTTAAACTGCCTTTACTTAATTGCTGACGTAAACGTAACAACTCGGCGCTAGACTGATTAATATCAACATAGATTGGATCTAACTGCTGAATCGTTACTAACGGGTCAGTCTGGTTTGCAGTAACTAAAGCACCAGCCGTTACTGAAGAACGCCCAGATTGTCCAGAAATAGGAGAGCGAATTGTAGAATAACCAAGATCTACATTCGCATTTGTTACTTGAGCCTTAGCTGCAGCAACTTGTGCTTCTGAGACATTGACTTGACCAAGTAAGTCATCATATTCCTGTTTAGACACAGCATTACTAGAAACAAGTTGTTTATAACGATTTAACTTGGTACGTAGTGAAGCTAGATTTGCCTGTTGTTGTAGGAGTGATGCTTTTGCATTTTCTAACGTTGCGCGGTTCGTTCTAGAGTCGAGCTCATAGAGCGCTTGACCTTCACGAACATAGCTTCCTTCAGCAAATAAACGTTTTAAAATCACGCCACTTGTTTGAGGACGAACTTCAGAAATTTGATATGCTGAAGTACGGCCTGAAAGCTCAACGCTTTGTTCAACACTTTGTGGTTGAGCAACAATAACACCTACTTCTGCAGGCGGCATTTTCTGAGCAGCAGCAGCTTGCTGTTTCTCATCGGAGCCTTTGCTACAACCAACAAGCGCGATACTTGTTGCTAATGCGCAAGCAGTAAGGGCTGGTGCCCAAAGCTTAGCCGACATCATTGTTCCACCTCGTTTAGATAAAATCTAAAAATATATTTGTTTTCTACTTAACCTACTTTGTGTTTGTAATAACCAGAGCCAAAGCAGTGCAATCCAAATAAAACCAATGCCCCAACCAGCGAGTACGTCTGTTGGGAAATGAACTCCTGCATATATTCTTGAAAGCCCCATACACACAAACCAAAGACAGGAGATCAAAACAATATAAGGAGAGTTAATGTTGTGCTTATGGCATAACATAATCATTGCCAGACAAGCCAGTGTTGATGCATAAACACTATGTGCACTTGGGAACGATGCACCGTAACTTTCAACAATATGATATGCCTCAGGAGGTCTAGGCCGGTTAACACACCACTTGAGCAGCCAACCCATGGTGATACTGCCAATAACTCCCAAGCTAATGAAAATAACAGTAATATATTTTTTATACCATGCTAAATATATACATACTAGAAAGGATAAAAAACATACAAAAGGCATGCCGCCTACGCGTGCAAGAAAGGTGGTTATACTATTAAGATAATCTAAACGATGGTGACTCAATGTTTGAACGGTGAGCAAGTCCAAAGATTGAAGACTTGGTACAACCAGACCAAGAACACCTAATCCTAAAAAAACGCAACCAATACAAAGCAATAGATAGGGCATATACACACCTTTGCTTATTCATGTAGTTTTTTACTACTGAATGCCGTTGAAAGTGTACTTGCCAGTACACTTTTTTTCAAGCCTGATAGATCATCGTAAATTCATTTTGAAATTTTTTTAACATTTGGAAAAACAATCACAACAAAATTGACGGAATTCACAATTTGTGTACAAAGCAAAACGCTAGTGTTCTGCTTTTTTCCCGCCACTTGCTTGGGTATTTTCTTCTAATTCTAAAGGCTGTTTTGGAGGCCAGAAGAAATCACTCGGGCGTGTAAGAAAATGGGTCATGACCAGTTTAGCTAATGGCTTCCATTGTTCAAAGCGAACTCGACGTGCACGTAATGCGACAATAATAGTGAGCGTGAAACTCACAAATAAGTTAGTGAGACCAATACAGAGCACACCTAAAAATGAAACAATAATCAAGCCAATATCTGGACTACCGTTAATGGTCATTAAACCTTGAATAAAGTTCGCTGATGCAAAGGCAATATGACGAATATCTAAAGGTAAACCTAGAATAAAGCCGATTGTTCCCATACTTCCTAGCATGACGCCGAACAGGAAGTTACCAGCAAGCGCACCTAAATTACGTTCAATATATTCAGCAAAACGGTTTAGGCGTTCTTGCCCAAATAGGTTCCTTAAACGTCGGTGTGCTTTTAAACGAGCTCCTACTTTTCTATAAACAGCCATATTGTCGAAGTAGCCTGCAATAAGACCCGACAAGAACAAACATACGCCTGCAATTGCTGCATGTGGAACGGCTAAAGATGTAAATGGATTTAAGCTGTGTAAAAGAGAAGTGGCTTTGGTATGGGTTAATAAAGGTTCATCAAGATAAAACTGCCAAGCAAAAGTAATGAGTGCAGCAGTAGGGATTGCAATCGAGATATTACCCAAAATAGCAATAAACTGAGTTCGAATAATATTGATAATAAGTGCGGCTAACTCTGCAATTTGTGCAGTTTTAGAGCCTTTACGCTGCTGAACAGTGGCAGCGAGGGCAGCCGCTGTCATTGCTGGCTGTTTTGTCGCAACAGTAAAGTGCAATACATGAATCAGAATAAAGCCGAGTGAATAGTTCATACTGAACGTAAAGGCTTGCATAAGCGGGGCCATCGTCATACGTGCAGCAAGAATTTTTAATGATGCCATACAGGCAATAATCACACCTGCACCAGCAGCGGCTTTATACATACCCCAAAAGCCTTTAGTGTCTGTACTCACATAGTGCTCACCAGTACGGCTTGCATTTTCTGTAACTTGAAAGGCAATCAGTTCACTAGTGGTACTTAGTAAAGAGCGAACACTTTTTTCGCTGTAATGTGCTTTAGTTAAGTCCGAAATTAAATTCCCTAAAGAAATATAGCGGCCTTCACTGTCGTCTACGACCAAGTAGAGTAATAATTCAATTCGATCTAAACATTGCTCAAGCAAAGACAGTAAATAAGTCAAACTTAAACTAACACCGATTCTTTTGGTGGCACGACGTATTTTTAAAACGACGTCACGGCATTGTTCCAACATTACAAATGCTTGAGATGCATCTGGCGGGGGAACAACTGCAATGTCATTGCTAGAAATATCTTGTTTTTTATACTTTTCAATAAACTCAATAATTTCACGGTTTTGTACTAAAAACGGTGATTCATATTCAGTTAACTCAGGCTGAGCATTAATAAATTCAGGATAAAGCCCAATACCACTAATACGATAAGATAAGACAGTAATCGCCTTAATCATTTCTCGTTGAATGGCATGTTTTTCATCGACATTACTGTTACTTTGCCCAATAAGCCCGAATAAGGTTGCCCAATCTTTGTCATCAACGTTGTTTAACCAGACTGAATCACTTTCTAAATAGAAAATTTTTCCAATCAAAATTTTGAGCTGGCTTGCATCTTCAATGAGTGGCAGAAAATGGCCGCCGAGTCTTTGTCCAAGTTGGTTCCAGAAACCATCTAAAGACAAAATGCCGCTATCGGCATATAAGCTCACTTGCTTATATTGATTAATTAAACGTAATAAAAAGGTTTGTAAAAGGGCTGGAGCGGTAGGAGTAAGTAATAAGCTATCAATAAATGCTTGTATTTTTTGCTCTATTTCATCCGTATCGTGAGGATCGGATGGCCGTAAAGCATTGACTAGGTCAATGAGAATATTTTCGTCGATAACAGCTTGAGGATTTTCAAGCTGTTTCTGGATTTCTAAAAAATGATCTGGAAAATTTATATGCATAGGCAAAATAATATCTACTGTATTCGATGTAATGCAAGCCGAGTAAGGTTAATCAACGCCTGACGATAAGGTGTATCAGGCAAGATTGTTAAGGCTTGCAGTGCTGCTTCTGTTTCTTCTTGGGCACGGCGCTGGCAATAATCTAAAGCACCAGACTTTTGTACAATTTCAATAACTTTGGATAATTGGTCAACCCCACCAGTCGCAATACTACGACGAATAATGGCGTGCTCTTCACCCGTTGAGTGTGCTAATGCTGAAATTAACGGTAAAGTCGGTTTACCTTCCATTAAATCATCACCAATATTTTTACCTAATGTTTCAGCATCTGAAGTGTAGTCTAAAATATCGTCAATAATTTGGAATGCATTTCCAAAATGACCTGCAAATAATCTTAAAGGTTCACGGTAGGCTTCTTGCCCAGCCAAAATGGCAGCACCTTCAGTTGCAAGTTCAAATAAACGAGAAGTTTTCCCGTGAATAATTTTTAAATATGTTTCTTCGGTTGTATCCGGTTGATGCTGAGATTGAAGTTGTAGTACTTCACCTTCAGCGATTTCACATGTACCTGTTGAGAAATCTTTTAATAAGGTCATGTTGTTTAAATCAACCAATAGGTCAAAAGCGCGAGCAATAAGGAAGTCACCCACTAACACGGCAGTTTGGTTGTTCCAAGTTGCGTTGGCAGTAGGACGGCCACGGCGAAGCCCCGATTCATCGACCACATCATCATGCACTAAAGTTGCGGTATGAAGCATTTCAATAATGGCAGCCAGACGCTGTGCATTTTGCATGTTGTCTAGGCCACAAGCTCGTGCTGCAAGTAAACACATGATCGGACGCATACGTTTGCCGCCAGCTTCAACAACATGTTTACTGACCGACATGACCAAGCCGACTTTTGAGCTAATTCCTTCATTAATCAAGTGATCCATCGCAGCAAAGTCTGTAGCAACAGGAGCGAGAATGTCTTGCTTAAAATCGATGACCATATGAAGAAAAACCCCGTATTGGTGATAAGTGGCGTTAGTGTATCAATTAAAAGTGCATTAAACAGGGAAACAAGCAATTGATATTAATCATTTGTAGGTTCATGAAGAGTTCTTTGTTCTTTATTTCGGCAAAACGATGTGTTTCCGACAAAACAATAAATTTTAATAACGTCAACATGAATACAGCTTGTTCTTGTTGCAAGTTGTGTTTGGAACTGTATTTTAAATTCCATTCAGAATCAATGAAAAGTACTAAATTCGAATTGAAGCTGTTTTTATTATGTAAGAATAACGGTTTCTATTGCTTAGATAAAGATAAAGCACTTGTCGTTTGATCAAATTTCACTTAAAATCTGTCGCCTTGTATAACCCCAGTGGCGTTCGTTTTAAGATCGATATATCCCTTTATCGACACGACGACACGGGCTGATTGGAGTACATTATGTACGCAGTAATCCAAAGCGGTGGTAAACAGCACCGTGTAGTTGAGGGTGAAACCCTTAAAGTTGAATTATTGAAGGCTGAATCTGGCGCAACTATTACATTTGATGATGTATTAATGGTTGTAAACGGTGACAACATTCAAATCGGTGCTCCAGTTGTAGCTGGCGCTAAAGTAACTGCAGAAGTGATTGGTCATGGTCGTCACGACAAAATTCGCATTATCAAAATGCGTCGTCGTAAACACTACCGTAAGCAACAAGGTCACCGTCAATGGTTCACTGAGTTGAAAATTACTGGTATTTCAGGCTAATCACGAGGAGTAAGAGACATGGCAACTAAAAAAGCCGGTGGATCGACGAAGAACGGTCGTGATTCAAACCCAAAAATGTTAGGTGTTAAAGTTTACGGTGGTCAAACTGTAACTGCTGGTAACATCATCGTTCGTCAACGTGGTACTGAATTCCACGCTGGTGCAAATGTTGGTATGGGCCGTGACCATACTTTATTTGCTACTGCTGACGGCGTAGTAAAATTCGAAGTGAAAGGTCAATTTGGCCGTCGCTACGTAAAAGTTGAAACTGTTTAAGTTTTAGCTTAAGAAAAAGCCCACATTTTGTGGGCTTTTTTTATGGAATTTCATTAATTTCATCTTCATCATGATGAATGAAATTCTACAAACAATATGAATAACATAACAAAATATCTTATTTTCTCAATGATTAGCACAGAGTTTGTCGGTTAATATGGGTCTTGAATGAAGAGCTTGTTCGGCTTGGTGAAATTAAAAGTGAACAAGTTATCTTACAGCAACTAAAAAGGTGATGACATGAATATGCTTCGTAAAACCATGTGTGCTATTACACTCAGCGCGTCAGTGCTTGCTCCTGTAATGAGTACTACAGCGTTTGCTGCACCAGTAGCAGCACCGGAGCAACAGGCGATTGGGAACCTGGTAAATCAGTTATCAGGACTACAGCGTTTAACTGCTGATTTTGAACAAACAACCAAAGCAAATACAAAAGCTGTAGCACAGAAAAAAGGCTTAGGTGCTCAGCATATGAACCAGACATTTAAAGGTTCAATGAAAGTTGAACGTCCGGGGAAATTTTATTGGGAAACTGTGAGTCCGTCTAAACAAACTATTGTGACGAGTGGTAAAACAGTCTGGATTTATGACCCTGATTTACAACAAGCTGTCCGTCAAAGCTTAGATTCGCAAGTAGCCGATACTCCTGCTTTATTGCTCTCTGGTAATACTAGTCAAATCATGAAGTCTTACCGAGTGACTCAGCCAGATAAATCTAAATTATATTTCACTTTATTCCCTAAAAAAGAAGATGGCGCTTTCCAAAGCTTAACGATTAGTTTTGGTGCTAACAAAGCACCGACATTAATGGTGTTACAAGATTCTTTAGGGCAAACCACTTACGTGAAATTTAATAATGTAAAAGTGAATGCTTCGATTCCAGCTTCAACTTTTAATTTTACGCCACCTAAAGGCACAGATATTATTGACCAATAATTATTGCGCCTCTTTAAGAAAGCCATCTGAAAGGGTGGCTTTCTTTTTATATATCAATTACAGATACATTTTTTAACCCCGTCTTATTCTTACGCTTTGTATAGTGATAAAAGTGAACAAACGGGGATTAACATGCGACTTTACGATAAGAAAATTATTTTCATTCTTCCTATGGTAGCTGCCATGGTGGCAGTAAGTGGTTGTCAGCCAAAATCTGCAGCTAAAGATGAGCAACCCACATCAAGTGCTTCAGTAAAAGAGCAAAAACAAGCAGAAGTTCCTGTTATTCAGGCAAAAGTAATTCCAGTAAAATTACCAAAGTCTAAAGTTTGTCTTGAAGATGGCTGTACTGAATATGACTTTCAGACAGTACAAACGAATCAAAAATGGATTAATGATTATTTTACGAACCGTATAAAAAAAGCAGACCCGAATGCTTTTGCAAACTTGGCTGATAAACCTGTTGAAGTACCAGAGGGGGAGCCTCGTTCAAGTCAAAGTGCAATTTATGTCCGTTATTTGGGACAAAATTATAATCTAGCAACCTTTGCCTTACAGACATACTCATACTCTGCAGGTGCAGCACATGGCATGTCACATCAAGAATTCGTAAATTTTGATTTATTAAATAAAAAGCACATTACTGTTGCTGAACTTATTAAGCCAGATGTAGAAAAACAACTCGTTGATGCACTTTTTGATGCGAATACCAACTGGCTTCAAGAGCATAATATCAGCCGTGAAAAACTGCAGTTAAGTGATAATTACTACTACGGCGCCAATGGGATTGTTTTTGTTTATCCCGTTTATGAGCTAGCTTCTTATGCAGAAGGGATGACTGAATTAACACTGCCGTATTTTGAGGCAGCTAAGTTCATTAAACCTGAGTACTTACCAAGTGTGCCGAGCTACAACATGTAAAATATCTGGTGTCTTCTTAGAATTGTGTGAAAGCTATTCGATATGAAGATGATCACTATATTTTTTAGTGCTAAGGGCTTACACTATAGCCAGTTTTTTACCCATATTATGATTAATTATGATCGACCCTAAGTTACTCAGAAATAATATTGAAGTCGTTAATGCAGCTTTGGCAAAACGTGGTGTTCAGCTAGATGTCCAAGAATGGGCATCTTTAGAAACTCGCCGTAAAGACTTGCAATCAAAAACTGAAAAGTTACAGGCAGAGCGAAATGCCGGTGCTAAACAAGTGGGTCAGATTAAAAAATCCGGTGGCGACGCTTCTGAAATCATGGCACGCATGCAGGCCATTGGTGATGAGATTAAAGCTGCCGAAGTTGCCTTATCAGAACTGCAAAATGAGATTGAGCAAAAAGCTCTAAGCATTCCAAACTTACCAGATGAGTCTGTTCCAGTTGGTAAAGATGAAAGTGATAACGTTGAAATCTCAAAATGGGGTACACCTCGTCAGTTCGATTTTGAGATCAAAGATCATACTGATTTAGGTGAGTGGATGGGTGGCTTAGAGTTTGAAACTGCGACCAAGCTCACTGGTTCACGTTTCAGCGTGTTGAAGGGGCCTTTAGCGCGTCTACAACGTGCTTTAACTCAGTTTATGCTTGATACTCATACTTTAAAGAATGGCTACACAGAAGCTTATGTGCCTTATTTGGTCAATGCTGACTCACTTCGTGGGACAGGACAATTACCAAAATTTGAAGAAGATTTATTTAAACTTCAAGGCGAAAAAGAATACTACCTTATTCCTACAGCTGAAGTTCCAGTCACTAACTTTGTTCGTGATGAAATCATTGATGCAGACCGTTTACCACTAAAATATGCGGCGCATACACCATGTTTCCGTAGTGAAGCTGGTTCTTATGGTCGTGATACGCGCGGTTTAATCCGTCAGCACCAGTTTGATAAAGTTGAAATGGTGCAAATCGTTAAACCTGAAACATCTATGCAGGCACTTGAAGAGCTTACTGCACATGCTGAGGGCATTTTGCAAGCACTTGGTTTGCCATACCGCAAAATTTTGCTCTGTGGTGGTGATATGGGCTTTGGTGCGATGAAAACTTACGATCTAGAAGTATGGGTTCCAAGCCAAAATACATATCGTGAGATTTCAAGCTGCTCTAATATGGGTGATTTCCAAGCGCGTCGTATGAAAGCACGCTTCCGTATGGATCAGAAGAAGACTGAATTAGTGCATACGCTAAATGGTTCAGGTCTTGCAGTAGGACGTACTTTGCTTGCAGTAATGGAAAATTACCAACGTGAAGACGGCTCAATCGAGATTCCAGAAGTATTACGCCCATATATGGGTGGTGCAACGTTTATTGACTAAACTTTGCATCTAAATTGTGCACGTTTTTTGCTTAAACATAGTCAGATGATTGATGTAGAGGTTTAAGGTGGATATTTTTCCAATCTCTTTGAAGTTGCAACAGCAACGTTGTCTGATTGTGGGCGGAGGGCATATTGCTTTACGCAAGGCAACCTTATTAGCTAAAGCGGGGGCAATAATTGATATTGTTGCTCCTGAAATTGAAGAACAGCTTCTGCAATTAGTGGCAACAACAAATGGTCAGCATTTCGTTGAAGTTTTCTCTGAGAAGTTTTTAAGTACACCATATCGACTCGTCATTGCCGCGACCAATGATCCGCAAGTCAATAAAACAGTCTTCGAGCAATGTGAAGTACGTCATTTACTTGTAAATAGTGTTGATGATATTCCACATTGCCGCTTTATGGTTCCTGCGATTATTGACCGTTCACCTTTAGTGATTTCGGTTGCTTCAAATGGGACATCTCCTGTTTTATCTCGTCAAATCCGTACACAGTTAGAGACATCCATTCCACATGGAATGGGGAAATTGGCTGAGTTTTCAGGAAAATGGCGAAATCAGGTTAAAGAAAAAATTTCTAATCCCGATGAACGCCGTATTTTTTGGGAAAACTTGTATGCAAGTCCCTTAAAAGAGCAGGTTTTTAACGATAATCTAGATGTTGCAGATAGCATGCTTGAACAAGCATTGCAGGAGTGGAAAGCACCTAAAGGTGAAGTTTATTTAGTGGGCGCAGGTCCTGGTGATCCTGAACTGCTTACCTTAAAAGCTTTACGTTTGATGCAGCAAGCTGATGTGGTCATTTATGATCGTTTGGTATCTCAACCCATTTTAGAGTTATGCCGTCGAGACGCTACAAAAATATATGTTGGTAAAGCTCGCTCAAATCATTCGGTTCCCCAAGAGGGTATCAATGCTTTACTCGTTGAATATGCTCAACAAGGAAAGCGCGTTTGTCGTTTAAAAGGCGGTGATCCGTTTATTTTTGGGCGTGGTGGTGAAGAGATCCAAGAATTATTTCAAGCTGGTGTGCCATTTCAAGTGGTTCCGGGTATTACTGCAGCATCAGGCTGTTCAGCTTATGCGGGTATTCCGCTCACTCATCGTGATTATGCGCAGAGTGTACGTTTTCTAACTGGTCATTTAAAAGAAGGCTCTCCTGAGCTTCCTTGGAATGAGCTGGTATATGAGAACCAGACTTTAGTTCTTTATATGGGCTTGGTGGGCTTAGAACGTATTTGCGAGCAGTTAATTGCACATGGACAGCGTCCAGATATGCCAGTTGCATTAATTTCAAAGGGTACTACCCCTGAACAAAAGGTTGTGGTGGGGTCACTTGCTGATATTGCATCTAAAGTGACAGAACATCAAATTCATGCGCCGACTCTCACGATTATTGGTGAAGTCGTACGTTTGCGTGAACAGTTACAGTGGAACTAGTGGGCTAATAATTATCTTTGATCAAGTTAATGATTGCCTGAGCTAACCAATAAGTAATTTAAGTGAGTAATTAAGTGATTCATGTTGTTCTATACGAGCCTGAGATTCCTGCAAACACGGGGAATATTATTCGACTATGTGCGAATACAGGGGCTCAATTGCATTTGGTTAAGCCTTTAGGTTTTGAGCTTGATGATAAAAAGCTTAAACGTGCAGGGCTTGATTATCATGAATGGGCAAGAATGCAGATTTGGGACAATATTGAAGCATGCCTTGCAGACTTAAAGTCAAAAGGTGTCGAGCATGTCTTTCCTCTAACGACAAAGGGTTCTGCAACTCCGCATACAGTTGATTTAAACCGACCTGTGGCTTTACTGATGGGGCCAGAAACACGTGGCTTGCCTGAACATGTGCGTTTGATGTTCCCTCAAGAGCAGTGGATTCGCTTACCAATGGCGGAAAATTCTAGAAGTTTGAATTTGTCTAATGCGACTGCAGTGATTGTTTATGAAGCATGGCGTCAGCAAGGTTTTAAAAATTTAGGTTAGTTTCATAAATACAAAAAAATAAGGTCCTTGGTGGCCTTATTTTTTTGATCTAATTTTAATTTAAGCTTGTTCTAGTACTTTTTCATCATAGATGATTTGTGCTGCTAAAACTTGTTCGATGTTTGTCTCAGCCCATTCTTTTAACTGGAATGCCATTGAAGCGACATTTTGGCCTAATGGTGTAAGTGAATAGTCAACACGAATAGGTGAAGTGTCTTGAATCTTGCGTTCGATAAAGCCATCTCTTTCTAGCATTTTTAACTTTTGTGACAAGACTTTAGGTGAAATACCCTGAATATTCTTTTTGAGCAAATTGAAGTGCTGTGTTTCTTCTTCAAGAATGTTTAAGATGAGTAAAACCCACTTGTCTGCAATTTTTTCAAAAAATAAACGAGCAGGGCAATGTTGTTGAAAAATATTGTATTTTAGACATTCATTCATACCATTTACCTACTTATTTTAAAAAAAATATACTAGTTACCAAGTGGTAACTAATTGACACCTAGTTTCTAAAATATATCATAAAATGGAATTTAATAAAACACAGGTTCTTCCATGTCTAATTCTAATATTGCGGTTGTATATTTCTCTGGTTATGGCCACACGAAAGTAGTTGCTGAAACTTTTGCTAATGAAATTAATGCTCAACTTATCCAGATTGATCAGGAAGGTAATATTACTGAGCAAGATTGGGAAACATTAAACAATGCAAAAGGTATTGTTTTCGGTGCTCCAACTTATATGGGTACAGCACCATGGCAGTTTAAAAAATTTGCTGATGCAACTTCAAAAGTTTGGTTTACACGTGGTTGGGAAGATAAAGTATTTGCAGGCTTTACCAACAGTGCAAGCCTAAATGGTGATAAGCAAGTTACGCTTATTCAATTACAAACTTTAGCATCACAACACGGTGGCATTTGGGTGAGCTTAGGCCTATTGCCAGCAAACACTAAAAACGCAAAACGTGAAGATGTAAATAACTTGGGTGGTTCGGTAGGTCTACTTGTTCAGTCGCCATCAGATGCAAGTGTAGATGAGATTCCAACAGGGGACTTAGAAACAGCAAAACTTTATGCAAAACGCGTACAAGGTATTGTAAATAAAATATTCGGATAATAAGTCCATAAAAAAGGCGCTTTAAGCGCCTTTTTTATTATTCATGCTCGTTGTGTTGAGGAGCATTGTATTTAAAGCCTTTGGTCTTGTAAGCAAGATAACCTACACCAACCACTGCCCAAGCTAAGCCAATTTGTAAAGCAAGCTTGTCAATTTCCAACCACATTAGGAACACACTGGCAAAGCCAAGCGTCGGTACAATAATGTAGTTAATAATATCTTTAATAGTTTTATTTTTACCATCTCTAAGCGCATAACGCGAAATTACAGAGAAGTTTACAAAACTAAAAGCAGTTAAGGCCCCGAAACTAATTAAGTTAACAATATGTTCAAGATCTAAAAAGCCAGCAGACAACGCAACTACACCAACAATAAGAATGTTGTAAGTTGGGGTATGTAGTCTTGGGCTGATATGACCAAACAACTTTTTATTGATAACGCCATCACGTCCCATGACATACATTAAGCGAGATACGCCAGCGTGTGCTGAAATACCAGATGCCATTACTGCAACCACAGCAAAGTATAAAACTAATGTTTTAAAGGCAATGCTACCAATTGCTGCAACCATCACAGGTTGTGATTCATCTAACGGTTTAAAGTAAGTCGTTGGGTTGCTTGGGAAATACAACTGGATAAAGTAAGTACTTATGATGAAAATAACACCAGCAAGCAATGCTGTTGAAAAAATCGCTTTTGGAAGTGTTCTTTCAGCATCTTTTGTTTCTTCGGCAAGTGAAGATAAAGCATCAAAACCTGTAAAAGAGAAACAAAGTACCGTTGCACCACCAATCAAAGCACTAATAGAAGTCATATCATTCCAAAAAGGAGTGAGTGACCATAATTCAGCTTTATCCGGATTTAGCGTACCATCGGCATATACACCTTGGGTAAGCAAGGTATACACTTGATAAACAAAGTAAAAGATAACACCAAGTTGAATAACTACAATTGTACTGTTAAAACGAGCAACGAAACGTGCGCCGAATAAGTTAATAACAGTCATTAATGCAGTTAGGCCAATTACCCATAACCAATTATTTACTTCTGGAAACAATGCTCTTAAATAAATATCGGCCAAAATGATATTGACGAGTGGTGAAAGTAAATAGTCTAGCCAAGATGACCAACCCACCATAAAACCAACATTAGGGTGAATTGACTTTTGGGCATAGGTGTATGCTGACCCTGAAGAAGGATAGCGTTTGATCATGTGTCCATAACTGATCGACGTCAATAAAATTGCAACTAACGCAAAAATATAAGAAGTAGGTACATGACCACCACTTCGTTCTGATACTAAACCAAAAGTATCAAATAAAGTTAATGGCTGAATATAAGCTAAACCAATAATAATGATGTGCCATAGCACAAGATTCTTTTGGAGCTTAGCTGTTGGTTTAGTCCCAGATAAGTTTGTCAACGGCGTTATCCTCATAATCGTTGATCAAGGATCAGCTTGGTGTTAAGGATCGTTTGAGACGAACGATCCCCCCTACATAAAAGATAAAGTGCGCCAATCTATCCTAAATTGATGCAAATTGTCAGTACTTTCGTGGATTTTTTAGCAAATTTTTTGCCATATTTCCAAAGAAAATGATGAATAAAAATTCATAGATATAAAAAAGGTCTGATTTATCATAAAAATCAGACCCTTAGGTTTTTTCTTTAGATAGTTAAAACTTAAATTACCAAGCTTTTTGTAAGATCTCGCGTATATCTTTTAAGCTTGCTTCTTTAGGGTTGTAAATAATAGAGCCATCATTTAGTGCTTTTTCTGCAACTTCATCAAGTTGTGCTTCAGTAACCTTACCAGTTTCGCGCAAGGTACGTGGTAACTTGGTTAAGCTAAATAAGCGATCACGCATTGCTAAAATAGTTGTAATTGCTCTATCTGCACGTTGGGTTGCTGGAGTTTGTGCATAGATATCTGCACCAGCTAGAGGTAATAGTAACTCACCAATTTTCTGACCATTGACTTGCTTGTTGTATTCAAGCACATATGGTAAGAATAGGTTCATACATAAACCGTGGGGCAGGTGAGCAACTGCACCTAATGCATGCCCTAATGAGTGTACAAGGCCTACCATCGAGTTAGAAAATGCGATACCTGCCATTGTAGAAGCTTGTGCGAGTTCTAAACGGCCTTGCGAGTCATTTGGATTTTCTAAAACGTTAAATAGATTTTCACTAATCTTTTTGATACCAGCACTTGCATAAGCATCGCTGAGTGGATTAGCAGCCATACACGTATAAGCTTCCACACAGTGTGTTAACGCATCCATACCAGTCATTGCCGTCAAGTGAGGTGGCAAAGTTAATGTCATACGTGGATCTAAGATTGCAGCATGTGGCATTAAATAATATGAAGCAAATGCCAATTTCACATTCTTTTGTGTGTCAGAAACCACAGCAACCATAGTCACTTCTGAACCTGTACCTGATGTGGTTGGAATCACAAAAAATGGCTTTAATGGTTTTGGTAGGTTATGTGCACCAGAATATTGAAGAAGATCATTTCCACCTTCAGAGACTAAAATATTGGTTGCTTTAGAGGTATCAATAACAGAGCCACCGCCAACAGCAATAATCGCGTCACACTTATTTGTACGATAAGCTTCTGCTGCAAGACGAACTACTTCAAGACTTGAGTCTGGTGGAACATCATCAAAAACATGACCAATCACAGCATCAGTTGTGCTGAATGCAGCTTCAATCGGGTTGAGTAAGCCATTTGCGCGAACGCCTTTATCGGTAATGATAAGAGGACGCTTTGCACCTAAAGTCGCAAGTTCAAACGGAATATGTTCTAAAGCAGCATTACCAGCAATGACTTTTACAGGACAAAAGAATTCGTAATATGGTTTAGCCATGTTATGCGCTCCGCTTGAAGTAAGACTTAGCTACTTTTAAATAAATGTTTGCAGCTTCGTTGAATTTTTCTTTTAGGGTGAGTTCGGTTGGGTATTCTTTAACTGCGAGTGAAGCTACCAATTTCGGTAAAATGAGAGATTCCATTTTGTTTAGGCAGCGTACTAAACGAATTGCTGCGGATACGTCACCATCGGCAATCATTCGATCATTTGCAAATGCTTGAGCAGTGCTTTCCTGAAATGAGAAAACCAGAAATGCATGGGTTACATGCTTAAATGTAATGGTTAAATCAGGCTTTTTTTCTGCTCTTTTCAGCAGTTCTAATTGTTTGTTCTCTGTCACTCGGGCAAAAAATGCTGGTCCATTTGGGAAGACATTCATTGAAAGTACAAAGTGAACAGGAAATTTGGATACTTCCTCTTGTATTTCACTATCTACCTGACTCGCCATGACTAAGCCACGACCAACAACATCCATCATGAGCTTAACGTAGGCAAGTTGCAGAGTGGGCTTTACAGCTTTTGTCGAAATCACTTGCTATCCCTTCTTAAAATTATGCAAAAGCAAATTTAGAGTAATTACTCTAATCTATTTTTATTCCATCTCAAAATCATTTATTCAATTTTGACTTCGGGGTCATTAAAGTACCCCGAGGCCTTAATATACTCAATAAAGTCCTGACAAAGTTGTTCAAATGATGGATATGGAGTCACCAAATCTTGTATGCGAACCATTTCTAAACCTGCATATCCACATGGATTAATGGTTTGAAAACCTGTTAATGCACAGTCCAAGTTTAGGGCTAAACCGTGATAACTACGTCCACGACGAATTTTGAAACCTAAGGAACCAATCTTTCTATCATTTACATATACGCCTGGAGCATCAGGTTTTGCATATGCTTCAATATTATATTTCTTTAAAACATCAATCATAAATTGTTCAGCAAAACTAACCAATGTGCGCACATTCCACTTTAGCCGATTAAGATCAAACATAAAGTACGCGACCAATTGACCAGGGCCATGCCATGTCACTTGCCCACCACGATCAGTTTGAACTACAGGAATATTAGATGGAATTAGAATATGCTCTGGTTTTCCAGCTTGACCTTGAGTTAATACTTCATGATGCTGAAGCAACCACAGCTCATCTGCTGTGTTTTCATCACGTTGATTGGTCAAGTTCTTCATCAATTCGAATTTGCTTTGATAATCTTGTAAATCGTTCCACTGACGAATAATCAAAGTGGGTTTATCAAGGCTCATTAAACATTTTCCTGTGCGATGTACTAAACAGAAGGGCAGTCTCACAATATTAAGTTATGAGAGTATGCTCTTGATGAGTTTAAAGTATTTTGCTTAAACGGTTCTAAATATTTATCGTCATTTATAATAAGATTGATATAAATAAAAATGCCACGACATTAAAGTTGTCATGGCATCTTAAAACTAAAGTGCAGTTCTTATTTGCGGACAAGCAGCCAAGTCTGCATATAAAGCATGAACTTGTTCCAATTCATCAAAGCGTAATTGTGCGGTTAATGAATGGTATTTGCCTGTACGAGATTCTTGTACTTTTAACGTTGATTGGTCAAAGTTAGGAAAATGTTTTACTAGAATATCAACTACAGCTATACGTAATTCTTCACCCGCATCGCCAATGAGTTTAATTGGATAGTCCATTGGAAATACCCAAAGGTCTTCACGGAGTTCGCGAGATGGAGTGCGGTCTAACATAAGTAACCTCATCATGTGAAACGCCTGCATCATCGCAGGCGTTTGTAGCTCTTTCTATTAAATGGGGACTAGTGTCGAAATTTCAAGATTTCAAAACTTAGTCATTCTCTAAGAAAGAACGCAAGTGTTCAGAACGAGAAGGGTGACGTAATTTACGTAATGCTTTCGCCTCGATTTGACGAATACGTTCACGTGTTACATCAAACTGTTTACCAACTTCTTCTAAAGTATGATCGGTTGGCATATCGATACCAAAACGCATTTTCAATACTTTAGCTTCACGTTCAGTTAAGTTTTCTAGAACTTCACGAGTTGCTTCTTTTAAGCCTTCTGAAGTCGCAGCATCAATTGGAGAAGTGATGTTTTGGTCTTCAATAAAGTCCCCAAGATGCGAATCTTCATCATCACCAATTGGAGTTTCCATTGAAATTGGTTCTTTAGCAATTTTAAGAACCTTACGAACTTTGACTTCGTCCATTTCTAAACGTTCGCCCAACTCTTCTGGAGTAGGTTCACGGCCCATTTCCTGTAATAACTGACGAGAGACACGGTTAATTTTGTTAATCGTTTCAATCATATGTACAGGAATACGAATTGTACGTGCTTGGTCTGCGATAGAACGGGTAATTGCCTGACGAATCCACCAAGTTGCATAAGTCGAAAATTTGTAACCACGACGGTATTCAAACTTGTCTACAGCTTTCATCAAACCAATGTTCCCTTCTTGAATCAAGTCAAGGAACTGTAAACCACGGTTGGTGTATTTCTTCGCAATCGAAATTACCAAACGAAGGTTAGCTTCTACCATTTCTTTTTTCGCACGACGAGCTTTGGCTTCACCAATCGCCATACGTTTAGAAATATCCTTAATTTCAGCAACGCTTAAATTAAGTTCTTTCTCAATATCTGCAATCTTTTGCTGGAATGCTAAAACATCTGGACGAACTTTCTCTAAATGTCCTTTGATTTCTGCAGGAGCTTTAGCAATTTGTTCATCTAACCAAGCTGGATTAGATTCTTGTTTAGGGAAAGATGTACGGAATTGAGTACGGTCCATACGGCCACGACGTACTGCATAACGCATAATTTCACGTTCATTGGCACGGATTTGCTCGTGAGTTCCGCGAATCATTTCTGAAATGATGTCAAATAAACGTGGAGTAAATTTAAACATCATGAATACAGTTGCTAATGACTCAAGTGCTTCATTTGCTTCACGGCTATTACGACCATGTTTTTCAATCACGGCCTTAGTTTGAGCCCATGCAGCTTCTAATTCAGCAAAACGAACTTTTGCAACTTCAGGGTCTGGACCTGAATCGCCTTCAGAGTCATCATCACCTTCAGGCTCTTCTTCTTCATCGTCATCATCAAGCTTAACTTCTTTCGTTGACTTTGTAGATGATTCGTCTTCTTCCTCAATCTCTTCAACTTCTTCTAAAACTTCAGGAATATCTTCATCAGTTTCAGGGTCGAGGTAGCCAGATAAAATATCGGCAAGACGGCGTTCGCCAGTTAAAAAATCATTATATTCTTTTAATACAACTTCAACAGCATTTGGCCAGTAAGCGATTGAGTTCAGGACATCACGAATCCCTTCTTCAATACGTTTGGCAATGCTGATTTCACCTTCACGGGTTAATAGTTCTACTGTACCCATTTCACGCATGTACATACGTACAGGGTCTGTCGTACGTCCAGGCTCATTTTCAACAGATGCAAGTACGGCAGCAGCTTCTTCTTCAGCAACTTCGTCAGTTGCATCAGCTGATTCGCCGAACATGGTATCGTCAGATTCAGGTGCACGCTCGTGTACAGGAATACCAACGTCTTGAAGCATCTGGATGATGTCTTCAATCTGTTCGCTTTCAGTAATCGAGTCCGGCAGATGATCGTTAACCTCAGCGTAAGTTAAGTAACCTTGTTCTTTGCCTCGGCTAATCAGAGCCGCTACTTGAGAAGTAGGGGAATGCATATCGCTCATCTTTGCTTACTCTTTGTTGAATCTGTGGCAGTGAAAAACCGTGCATGATAGCACAATTTGCTTGAAATGTTTCGGCTTTGATCGGTGACCGTTAAATAAAAAATATCTTTGAATTCACGACTATTTTTTGAATATTGGGCTAAAATCATTTTTTTCAAGTTTAAATCATAGAAAAATTTGTAGAAATCTTCGATTATCAAAAGACTGTGCTGTTTTATAAATACACAATTTTTTGGGCGAAAAAAAGTACAAATAGGCAATTAAATGAAAAAAATATAAATAAAACTTGACAAGGAAAAGTAAGACAGATAAATAGCGGCTAGACCCATTCACATTTTTTCATTATGAGGTAGTTTTAGTGTCTTCTACAGATTTTGAACTAGATGATAACTACGGCGATGATGATGATGTCGGTTTTGATGAGTCATCAGGCAAAATCAGTGCAAAAGAATCGTTGGAAAAACGTAGATTAATTGATGATCTATTGGCACAGCGCCGTTTAGAGCGTGAGTTGAAAGATTTCGATTATGATTTAGACGACGATGATCTTGATGATGAAGACTGATCAAAACTAAATAGGGCATCGTCGGCTTAAGTGCTATGCTATCGTCAATTTCTTTTTAAAGTCAGGTAACACAATGAGTGCATTAGATTTAGACCGGTTAAGTGAATATCTAGATGGAGACCACAATGAGTATGGTCTAGACTTTGCTGCAACTCATGGTTTTTTGTGTGCAATTGCAGTAGGTCCTCAGTTTGACCGCTGGTTAGATGAATTGTTCGAAGGTAACCAGAAAAAGGTTCCGGCAGAAATTATTCAACAAATCAAGGTTTGGCTAGAGTCGATTCGTCAAGATTTAGCAAATGAAAATGGGATTGAATTTCCATTTGAAGTTGAAGAAGCTGACGTTGAATCAAGCCTAGGCGATTGGAGTGTAGGGTTTGTTGACGCAATGTTCTTAAACGAAGAGGCGTGGTTTGCTCCTGAGTATGAAGAACAATTGGTTGATTTAACTTTACCGATCATGGTTTTTAGTGGAATTGATGAAGAAGATCCACAGATGGAATCTTTCCGTCGCAATGGACAGTTAATGGATGAACTGGCAGAAGAAATTCCAGATAATTTGAATGAATTATATTTGATGTACCATACTCCAAATTAATTTATTAGAAGAAATAATAAATAACGTCCTTTCTAGGGCGTTTTTTATGTTTTTAGTATTTTTAATACATAATTAAATATAATATTTTTACATTAATTTTATTTCTATATAATCACTTGCAAAATTTTTTGATATCAATCTCTTAATCAAAAAATTAATTTATTTCGCCATAAATATTTTATAGGCGATATGAAAATCTTTAATGCATTAACAACGTGATTTAATATGAATATAATTTTTAAAATTACTAGCGTACTGTCAGTAATATTACTTGTAGCTTGCGGTGATGAAAATAGCAACAGTGTCAGTGAAGAAAAAATTGCACCATCTACCCAAAATCAAGTTGCTTATAAAGTAATCTCCGGTACTGCATTTTCAACTTCTGCTTTAAATGGGGCAAATGTAACAGCGATTTGTAAAGATGGGCTTGGTTTTAAAGATAATGTAATTGTTAATGCACAAGGGCAATGGCAAGGTGAAATAGACACCAGTAAATTTCCTTGTCGTTTAGAGGCAAAAGCTGATGGGCAAACTTATCATAGTTATATCGACCATGAGGATAGTGTAAATATTAACCCGCTTACAGATATGGTTGTTGCTTATGCAAGTAACCAGGTTCCTGTAACGTGGTATCAATCTGGAAGCATGACTACAGAAAAGTTAAATTCGGCAAATTCTGCTTTGGTGGCCGAACTTATTAAAAAGGGATACCGTATTAATAATGATATGGATCTATTTAATGCTGAGATGAAAGCAAACAACCCTATTCCTCAAGCTATTCAAGAGTTGTTGGAAGCTATTAAGAATAATGGAAATATTAAAGACTATGATGCACTGTTAATGTTAATTAAAGACGGAAATTTATCTCAAATACCGATTAAATCAGATCAAGTTCTTGTTAATCCTTTAAATATTAATATAGATACGACGGCTTGCCAACAATATGACTCAGGTATGATCGAAAGGTATAATTATTGTACTTCAAATGTTTTGCCTGATTTTAAGGAAGATCAGTTAATTACACCTTTTGGTGAAAAGTGTAGTTTAACAAAAGTGGGTGATATGCTCACAGTTAGTAATGGTAAATTGACTATATCTACATTTATCAATAAAGATGAGAATGATGAGATTCCTTCGAAAACATCTATTGGTACTTTATTTGTAGCCTCTAATCCTGTTTTATCGTCCCAAGAGAATGTTTTATATAATATTGGAATTTCATTTCTAACTAATGGGCAAATTAATGGTGTAAGTGCTGGCAATGGGGAAGGTGAAGCTTTAGTTTGTGCAACAACTAGATCACGTACCTAATAATAACGACTTATATCTTAAATTTGCTTTATATAATTTATTATGAAAAGGGCATCGTTTGATGCCCTCTTTTAATTATAAACGTTTACGCTTAGCAGCGGCAATTTGAGATTGGCGCATACGGAAACCAGCTTTTTGTTTCTCAGTTGTTTTGTCGATACAGTACACGCAAGAAACACCATGTTCATAGCTTGGTAGAGCAGACTCTTCAGGAGTTAAAGGCCAGCCACAAGCATGACATTTAATGTTTGCACCTTCTTCGACACCATGAGTTACAGCAGTACGTCCATCAAATACGAAACATTCACCTTCCCAAAGGCTCTCTTCCGCTGGAGTTTCTTCTAAGTATTTAAGAATACCGCCTTTGAGGTGGTAAACCTCTTGAAAGCCTTCCTGAAGAAGTAAAGAGGTCGATTTTTCACAGCGAATACCGCCTGTACAGAACATCGCGATTTTCTTGTCTTTATGCTGTTCTAACTCTTTTTTAACGTACTCAGGAAACTCGCGGAATGTTTCTGTTTTAGGATCGATCGCGCCTTTGAAAGTACCAGCTTTATATTCATAGTCGTTACGCGTGTCGATTAGAATTACATCATCACGTGCAAGAAGCTCATTCCATTCTTTAGGGTCAAGATAGTGGCCTACTAAATCACGAGGTTTTACTTCTACGCCTAAAGTTACAATTTCTTTTTTAAGCTTAATTTTCATTTTACGGAAAGGCTTGTCTGAGCTATGGGACTCTTTATATTCCATAGCGTTAAAACCTTCGTTTAACAAAAATTGATGAATTTTATCAATTGCCTCACGGTCGCCAGCAACGGTACCATTAATTCCTTCACCTGCTACAATCAGAGTTCCGCAAAGGTTAATTGTTTTCACTAAGTCTAAAAGACGTTGTTGAAGATCAGCAGGATCTTGAACTTCTTTAAATTGATATAGTGCTGCAACAACCCAACCCGCGGTCGCTTGCTGTTCTACAGGTGCAAGCTGTTCTACAGTAGCGTTCATGGAAAACTCCAAATGTATTAAGATAGAAATTTAAGGCGCGTATTTTAGCGCGAAAATTTGTAATAAGCGAGAAAACCATAAAAAGTATATGGTTTATTTAAGGAGTCTGTTTTGAGTAATGATCATCGAATGCTCTCTCTCACCCCATGTGCAGGGCGTTGTTCAACAGTTTTTGGTGATCAGGTATGTCGTGGTTGTCGCCGTTTTAACCATGAAGTGATTCAATGGAATACTTATACAGCAGAGCAGCGTTTAGCTGTCTGGAAGCGCTTAGATGATCAATTAGACCAGATTTTGGTACCTATGTTGTCACAGGCGAATGTCCAGCATGTGGAAGGATTTATATTAAGCAAGCGTGTTCGTTTAATGGAAGGGGCGAGTAAAGGTCGTAAACTTTACCATGCCTTAAAAATATGTGAAAAAAATAAATATCTTGCATCTGAAAGTGGTTTAGGGATTTCAGAAGCGCAAGTTAAAGAGATATGGACTGAATTTGAAAGACGTGTCTTGGCTTTGGCTAAAGCAAGTTATGAGTTGGCTTGGTTAAGAGCGGATGGTATTAGTCATCACTTGTTAAATATGTTTGAAGAAGAATAACTTTTAAAAAACTTATTTATAAAAAAAGCTGCCATAAGGCAGCTTTTTTACATTAATGTTCTTTCGAATATTAACGCTTGATGTCACGTTGAACTTCACCAGTGTAAAGCTGACGTGGACGACCAATTTTGTAAGGACCGCTGTGCATTTCTAACCAGTGGCTGATCCAGCCAACTGTACGTGCAAGAGCGAAGATTACAGTAAACATTTCTGTTGGAATACCAATCGCTTTAAGGATGATACCAGAGTAGAAGTCTACGTTAGGGTAAAGTTTACGTTCAACGAAGTACGGGTCGTTCAACGCAATACGTTCAAGTTCCATAGCAAGAGCTAATTGTGGATCATTGATACCTAAAGCTTCAAGAACTTCGTCACAAGTTTGTTTCATAACTTTAGCGCGTGGGTCGAAGTTTTTGTAAACGCGGTGACCGAAGCCCATAAGTTTAACTTCTTTGCGTTTAACTTTTTCCATGAACTCAGCAACATTCTCAACGCTACCGATTTCATCAAGCATTTTAAGAACTGCTTCGTTCGCGCCGCCGTGTGCAGGTCCCCAAAGTGCAGAGATACCAGCAGAGATACATGCATACGGGTTCGCACCAGTAGAACCAGCAAGACGAACTGTAGATGTAGACGCGTTTTGTTCGTGGTCAGCATGAAGCGTAAAAATACGATCCATTGCGCGAGCAAGAACAGGGTTTACTTTGTAGTCACGATCTGCAGGAGTCGCAAACATCATGTGTAAGAAGTTTTCCGCGTAATTTAAGTCATTACGTGGATAGATGAATGGCTGACCTACAGTATATTTGTAGCTCCAAGCAGCAAGCGTTGGAATTTTAGCAATCAAACGAATCGCAGTAATTTCGCGATGGTTGATGTCTTCAATGTCAAGGTTGTTGTGATAGAACGCAGATAATGCGCCAACTACACCAACCATGATTGCCATAGGGTGAGCATCACGACGGAAACCATTGAAGAAACGACTAACTTGATCGTGAACCATAGTATGAGCACGAACTTTAGCATCGAACTCAACTTTTTGTTCAGCAGTTGGTAACTCGCCATTTAATAATAAATAACAAGTTTCAAGGTAGTCTGCTTGAGTCGCTAACTGGTCAATCGGGTAACCGCGGTGTAATAAAATACCTTTGTCACCATCGATAAATGTGATTTTAGACTCGCATGAAGCTGTCGCCATAAAACCAGGATCAAAAGTAAAGTGACCTGAGGCCAATACATCTTTAACGTCGATTACATCGGGACCTAATGTGCCACTGTAAATTGGTAATTCAATTTCTTTGCCATCAAGATGTAATACGGCTTTTTTGCCAGTTGCTTCAGACATTCAATAGATCTCCTGTCCTGGTGAATGATTATCTGACTCGAAATCCTAATTTTCTCATGTGCGAATCAGACGGTGTCAAAATTTGCTATAAGATTAGTGAGTACTGAAATTTTGTCAATTATACTTATGGATAAAAAATGACGTTCCCACAGAGAGTTAGTCATCAAGACCCGAGCAAAAAAGTCAGTAAAATCACTGCATCGGGATGGTATCATAAGTCAATTCAAGAAGAACGTGCAGAAAAAAAATGAAGCGTGAGTACAATTGTAAGCAAATTTTTAAATAAAAATTAAGAATTCGTAGTGGTCATAAAATGCCAATCGGCTTAAAAAAATCATAAAACTCAGTCTGTAATTTTAAATTGCGATTCAAAAATTGCTTCATTATCACCATTTGACAATTCTAAAAGTTGTACTTTTTTTGAGTTTAATTGTCTAAAAAATAGCTTGTTGATCATGCTTGAAAAATTAAAACGAATTTTTTGTAAAAATACTGCTCACTGTTAAGAGTCAAGTAGCGCTTTATTACTTTTAAGATAAGTATGGATAGTCACCATTTTAAAAATAAAAATGTTCAAAATTAGTAAGTAAGAATAATTTTAGTTTATGCTTTCGATTAGACTTGATGATTTATTAACTTTATCTTTAGTCTAAAACTCACTTATTTTAAATAAAGCAGTAGAAAAGATATTTTTTATAAAAAATGAGGTTAAACAAGCACATGTTTTGTTTTATCTTAACTTTTGGATAGGGAAGACTGCTGTTTGGCTATGTGAATGATTCTTATTTGATGAGTTTTTGCGGAAAAGGCAAAGTGGATTGTTTGTATTTTGATATTTCGCGTTTTATAATTCAGTGTCGTTTATAGGTTAGGCATGAGCTGTGCTTGCCTAACAATGCCAGCTTTCCTTGGAATTAATTCAACAAACTCCGGTCGGAGTTTCTACCTACAGGATGCCCGCTGTGAAAAGCAACAGACCTGTCAATTTGTCCATGGGTCAGGTGTTAGCGGTAAATTTACGCTCACCCGTGGCTATTGCATCAATTTTACACCGTTTATCAGGTGTCATCGTTTTCTTATTAGTACCAGTTCTCTTATGGATTCTAGATAAATCATTATCTTCACCAGAAGGATTTGACTACGTTAAAAATGTCGTTTTTGGAAATATCCTTGTACGTTTTGTCGTGTGGGTATTTGTAGCCGGCTTAATTTTCCACTTTATTGCTGGGGTTAAGCATTTGCTTGCAGATCTAGGTTTTGCTGAAGAACTGCAAAGCGGTCGTATTGCAGCGACAATTTCATTGATCTTATCTGTGGTAGCCATTATCGCAGCCTTTGTATGGATTATGTTCTAATGAAAAGTGCTACAGGTTTAACAGGTTCAGGTTCTCGTGATTGGTTTATCCAGCGTGTAAGTGCTGTAGTATTGGCAGCTTATACTGTTGTTCTTTTGGGTTGGATTCTCTGCAAAGGCGGATTTGACTATCAACAATGGGCTGGTTTCATGATGACATTACCAATGAAGATTTTTTCTTTGTTGGCAATTTTGTCGCTTATCGCACACGCATGGATTGGTATGTGGCAGGTTTTCACTGACTACGTCACTACTCGTCAAATGGGTCCTTCAGCGAAAGGTTTACGCCTTGTACTGACGACGGCTGTCATTATTGCAGTGTTTGTGTACGCAATCTGGGGTATCCAGATTTTCTGGGCGAATTGATAGGAAGATATCATGGGCGCGATAACCCCTAAAGAAGATTATTCAAATATTCAAAACCTCACTTTCGATGCTGTTATCGTTGGTGGTGGTGGTTCTGGTATGCGTGCATCTTACCAACTTGCTCAAGCAGGTTTGAAAGTTGCAGTACTTACTAAAGTTTTCCCAACACGTTCACATACAGTTGCTGCTCAAGGCGGTATCGGTGCGTCGTTAGGTAACATGCAAGAAGATAACTGGCATTTCCACTTTTACGATACAGTAAAAGGTTCTGACTGGTTAGGTGACCAAGACGCAATCGAATTTATGTGTCGTGAAGCACCAAAAGTTGTGTATGAACTTGAACACATGGGTATGCCGTTTGACCGTAACGCTGATGGTACAATTTACCAACGTCCGTTCGGTGGTCACTCTGCGAACTATGGTGATAAACCAGTTCCACGTGCTTGTGCTGCTGCTGACCGTACTGGTCACGCATTATTGCACACGCTTTATCAAAGCAACGTGAAAATGGGGACTCAATTCTTCGTTGAATGGATCGCTCTTGATTTGATTCGTAACGAAGCAGGTGATGTGCTTGGTGTAACTGCAATTGACCAAGAAACTGGTAACATCGCAGTATTCCAAGCAAAAGCAACATTGTTTGCGACCGGTGGTGCTGGTCGTGTTTACCGTGCATCAACAAATGCTTATATCAACACTGGTGACGGTCTTGGTATGGCTGCTCGTGCTGGTATTCCATTACAAGATATGGAATTCTGGCAATTCCACCCTACGGGTGTTGCGGGCGCAGGCGTATTGTTAACTGAAGGTTGTCGTGGTGAAGGTGCGATCCTTCGTAACAAAGACGGCGAACCGTTCATGGAACGTTATGCACCGACTTTAAAAGATTTGGCTCCACGTGACTTCGTATCACGCTCTATGGACCAAGAAATTAAAGAAGGTCGTGGTTGTGGTCCAAAAGGTGATTATATCTTACTTGATATGACTCACTTAGGCGCTGACACAATCATGAAGCGTTTACCATCTGTATTTGAGATCGGTAAAAAATTCGCAAACGTAGACATTACTAAAGAACCAATTCCAGTAGTACCAACAATCCATTATCAAATGGGTGGTATTCCTACGAATATGCATGGTCAAGTGTGCTTACCAGAGCCTGGTACAGACAACTACACTAAACCTGTAAAAGGTTTCTATGCAATTGGTGAATGTTCTTGCGTATCAGTACATGGTGCAAACCGTTTAGGTACTAACTCACTTCTTGACTTGGTTGTATTTGGTAAAGCTGCTGGTGAGCACATTATCGATTACGTAACTAAGCATCATGGTGATGAATATGCGCCACTTCCAACAAACGTATTAGAGCAAACTTTAGATCGCGTACGTAAGTTAGATGAATCAACTTCTGGCGAAAATGCACAAGAAGTTGCTGACGCAATTCGTGATATCGTTCAAGACCACGCTGGTGTATTCCGTACCCAAGCATTGCTTGATAAAGGTGTTAAAGAGATTCTTGCTCTTGAACCACGTGTGCGTAACATTCACTTGAAAGATAAATCTAAAGTATTTAACACTGCACGTGTTGAAGCGCTTGAAGTTGAAAACTTATATGAAGTTGCAAAAGCTACATTAATTTCAGCTGCAGCGCGTAAAGAATGTCGTGGTGCGCATACGGTAGTTGACTATGAATTACCAGCTGATCACCCAACTTATTCATACGGTCGCCGTGATGATGAGTGGATGAAACATACTTTATGGTATTCATCAGATAACCGTTTGGAATATAAGCCAGTGCGCTTCAAGCCGTTAACTGTTGATGCAATTCCACCAGCACCACGTACATTCTAATCGGGAGTATAAAGATGAGTAGAGGTACTCGTACATTCGAAATCTACCGCTATGATCCTGATAAGGATAAAGCGCCGTACATGCAAACTTTCAAACTTGAATTGACTGATAAGCACCGTATGTTGCTTGATGCATTGCTTGCTTTGAAAGTTCAAGACGAAACGTTAACATTCCGTCGTTCATGCCGTGAAGGTATTTGTGGTTCGGATGGTGTGAACATCAATGGTAAAAATGGTTTGGCTTGTTTATGGAATTTAAACGACCTACCTGAGAAAATTGTAATTCGTCCATTGCCTGGTTTGCCGGTTATTAAAGATTTGGTTGTTGATATGAACCAATTCTATGATCAATATGACAAAATTCAGCCATTCTTGATCAATAACCAACCAGCCCCACCTAAAGAGCGTTTACAGTCTCCTGAAGAGCGTGAACACTTGAATGGTTTGTATGAATGTATTCTTTGTGCATGTTGTTCAACTTCATGCCCATCATTCTGGTGGAACCCTGATAAGTTCTTGGGTCCTTCAGCATTGTTGAATGCATACCGTTTTATTATCGATTCTCGTGATACTGCGACTGCAGATCGTTTGGCTCGTCTTGACGATCCATTCAGTTTGTTCCGTTGTAAAGGTATCATGAACTGTGTGTCAGTATGTCCTAAAGGTTTGAATCCAACAAAAGCTATCGGTCACATCCGTAACATGTTGTTAGATCAAGCGGGTTAATTCTGCACAAATAGAGAACGCACATCCTTGATGTGCGTTTTTTTTTAACTTTATAATAGGCGTCTTATACTTTAGTCGCTAAAAGAGGGGTTTTTATATCAAGCACCATATATTAATAGATAAAATTGGATATGTATTTCGCCAATTTATAGATGGTATGTGTCAAAAAAATCAATCGTTCGTTAAGAACATGATACGATTTGCCACAAAGTTGTAGGTGAAAAAAGCGTATACTAGTGAAATTAAATTAAGTGGCACGATCTTAGATCAGTGCTTAATTTTTATGGTCAAAGTCATTTTAGAAAAGTTAATTGTGTAGTTAATTTTTCTAAAAAGATTTGCAAAAAATTGCTCGGTTTTAATCGAGTATAAGGTGAGTGATGATGCCATTGAGGGCGTTGTGATTCATTAATTACCTATGGAGTTTTCTCTCTAGGTAGTATGACGCCCCATGGTCTTGAAGACCTGTTGGGTAAGTAGTGTCATTTTTACCAATTTGACATTATGCATCATGGGTGTGCTTAAAAGGCAGCCTGTAATATTTTTTGCAATAGGAAATGGGTCCACAAATGCAAGAAGTTGCTGACGCATTGCGTCTTGACACTGAACTTTCCGCTGATAGTGCAGCGTATATTGAAGAACTTTACGAGCAGTACCTGACTTCCCCAACCTCCGTCGCTGAGGACTGGCGCCAATATTTCGATAAATATCCAAAGGGTGACCAACCACACAGCGCTGTGCGTGAGCAATTCCTATTACTAGGACGTAATGCTAATCGTGTTCAACCTGTTGTACAAAGTACTGTAAGTACTGAGCATGAGCGTCGTCAAATTGGCGTTTTACAACTTATTGCTGCTTATCGCAATCGCGGACATCAAAAAGCTAAATTAGATCCATTAGGTCTTGCTAAGCGTGAAGATATTCCTGATTTAGATCTTTCAGCACACGGTTTAACCAAATCAGATTTAGACACAGTATTCAACACAGGCAATCTTGAGATTGGTAAGAGTGAAGCAACTCTTGCTGAAATGATTGAAGCAATGGAAGCAATCTATTGTGGTTCAATCGGTGTTGAATACATGCATATCGTGGACACAAAAGAAAAGCGTTGGATTCAGCAACGTCTTGAAAGTGCCCGTGGTAAATTCAATTACTCAAATGATCAAAAGAAAGGCTTCTTAGAGCGTTTAACCGCTGCTGAGGGTCTAGAAAAATATCTTGGTAATAAATACGTCGGTGCTAAACGCTTTGGTGTTGAAGGCGGCGAATCTTTTATTCCTATGGTAAACGAGATTATCCAGCGTGCTGGTGCTGTAGGCTGTAAAGAAGTTGTTATCGGTATGCCACACCGTGGCCGTTTGAACCTTCTTGTTAATATTATGGGTAAAAACCCTGCGGACTTATTTGGTGAGTTCGAAGGTAAATCAATTCATAAGAAAGGTTCAGGTGACGTTAAATACCACCAAGGTTTCTCAAGTAATGTAATGACTCCAGGTGGCGAAGTTCACTTGGCATTGGCATTTAACCCATCTCACTTGGAAATTGTTGGTCCTGTAGTTGAAGGTTCTGTACGCGCACGTCAAGTACGTCGTAGAGACATCGGCGGTGATGACGTATTGCCAGTTATTGTTCATGGTGATGCTGCATTTGCAGGTCAGGGCGTGAACATGGAAACCTTCCAAATGTCACAAACTCGTGGCTATACGGTTGGTGGTACAGTTCATATTATTGTGAACAACCAAGTTGGTTTCACAACTTCTGATCCACGTGATGCACGTTCTACAGAGTACTGTACAGACGTTGCTAAAATGATTCAGGCGCCAATTTTCCATGTAAATGGTGATGATCCTGAAGCAGTTATCTTTGCTACTCAATTAGCACATGATTTCCGTCACGAATTCCGTAAAGATGTTGTTATCGATTTGTTCTGTTATCGTCGTCGCGGCCATAACGAAGCAGATGAGCCATCTGGTACACAACCATTGATGTATCAAGTAATTGCGAAGAAAGCAACTACTCGTACACTTTATGCTGATCAACTTGTTCAAGAGAAAGTACTTGATCGCGCTGAAGCAGACCAAATGGTTGAAGATTACCGTTCTGATTTAGAAGCAGGTAATCATGTAGCAAATGCATTGATTCTTGAACCAAATACCAAAATGTTTGTTGATTGGACTCCATATTTGGGCCATGACTATACAGACGATTGGGATACTTCATTTGACTTGAATCGTCTTAAAGAATTAGGCGAGGGCATGAGCAAACTTCCTGAAGGGTTTGTAATGCAGCGTCAGGTTCAAAAAGTAATTGAAGATCGCGTGAAAATGCAAACTGGTGAAACTCCTTTAAACTGGGGTGCAGCAGAAACTTTAGCTTATGCAACTTTATTAGATGAAGACTATCTAGTGCGTATTACTGGTGAAGACGTGGGTCGTGGTACCTTCTCACACCGTCATGCGAAATTGCATAACCAAGTTGATGGTTCAACTTACATTCCTCTTTGTCATGTTAAAGAGAACCAACCACGTTTTGCGATTTACGACTCTCTTTTATCTGAAGAAGCAGTTCTTGCGTTCGAATATGGTTACGCAACTACAATTCCTAAGAGCTTGATTATTTGGGAAGCACAATTTGGTGACTTCGTAAACTGTGCTCAAGTTGTGATTGACCAGTTTATTGCTTCTGGTGAGACTAAGTGGGAGCGTGTTTGTGGTTTAACAATGTTGTTACCACACGGTTTCGAAGGTCAAGGTCCAGAGCACTCTTCAGCTCGTTTAGAACGTTTCTTACAGTTATGTGCTGAAGACAACATGCAAGTGATCACTCCAACGACACCTGCACAGATTTTCCATGCATTACGTCGTCAGGCTGTACGCCCAATTCGTAAGCCATTAATCGTAATGTCACCGAAATCTTTACTTCGTCATAAACTTGCGACTTCTACTTTAGAAGAGCTAGCACATGGTTCATTCCAAACTGTAATTGACGAAATCGATCAAATTAACAAGTCAGATGTAACTCGTCTTGTACTTTGTGGCGGTAAAGTTTATTACGACTTACTCGAAAAACGTCGTGAACAAAACTTAACTAATGTTGCAATCGTACGTATTGAACAGTTGTATCCATACCCAGAGCAACGTCTTGCGGAAATCTTGGCTGCTTATCCAAATGTGAAAGAACTCGTTTGGGCGCAAGAAGAGCCGAAGAACCAAGGCGCTTGGTTGTTTATCGCACCGCGTTTATATGACGATATCTTAAAATCTGGCAAACAAATCCGTATCAGTTTTGCAGGTCGTGAAGCTTCTGCTGCACCAGCTTGTGGCTCACCGTACTTGCATGCAAAACAACAAGCTCAGCTAATTAATGATGCATTGGCAATCGAAGCTGAACAATCAGGAGATTCTCAATAATGGCAACCGAAATTAAAGCACCGGTATTCCCAGAGTCTGTTGCAGATGGCACCATCGCAACTTGGCATAAAAAGGTGGGTGAACCTGTATCACGTGATGAAGTAATCTGTGATATTGAAACCGACAAAGTTGTTTTAGAAGTTGTTGCTCCTGCAGATGGTAGCTTGGTTGCAATCATTAAAGGTGAAGGCGATACAGTTCTTTCTGACGAAGTTATTGCTCAATTCGAAGCTGGTGCTGGCGCAGCTGCTGCTCCTGCAGCGGTAGAACAAGCAGTTGCTCAAACTCAAGCTGGTGCAGCTCCTGTTGTTGAACGTACAGAAACTGTATCTGATCAAGCTCCTGCAGTTCGTAAAGCATTAACTGAATCTGGTATTGCTGCTGCTGATGTACAAGGTACTGGCCGTGGTGGTCGTATCACTAAAGAAGATGTTGCAAACCATCAAGCTAAACCAGCTGCTAACGTTACTCCGTTAAGTGTTGCTGTTGGCGAGCGTATCGAAAAACGTGTTCCAATGACTCGTTTACGTAAGCGTGTTGCTGAGCGTCTTCTTGCTGCAACTCAAGAAACTGCAATGTTAACTACATTTAACGAAGTTAACATGAAGCCAATCATGGAATTGCGTAAGCAATATAAAGATGCTTTCGAAAAACGTCATGGCGCTCGTTTAGGCTTCATGTCATTCTTCGTTAAAGCAGCAACTGAAGCGCTTAAACGCTACCCAGCTGTAAACGCTTCAATTGATGGCGACGATATCGTTTATCACGGTTACTATGACATCGGCGTTGCAGTATCTTCTGATCGTGGTCTTGTTGTACCAGTATTACGTGATACTGACCGTATGAGCTATGCAGAAGTTGAAGCAGGTATTGCTGCTTATGCTGGTAAAGCACGTGACGGTAAATTATCTATCGAAGAAATGACTGGTGGTACTTTCACAATTACTAACGGTGGTACTTTCGGTTCATTGCTTTCAACTCCTATTTTGAACCAACCGCAAACTGGTATCTTGGGTATGCACAAAATCCAAGAGCGTCCTATGGCGGTAAATGGTCAAGTTGAAATCTTGCCAATGATGTACTTAGCGCTTTCTTATGACCACCGTATGATCGATGGTAAAGAAGCTGTAGGTTTCTTAGTAGCAATCAAAGAATTGTTAGAAGAGCCAGCTAAACTCATCCTTGATCTTTAATTTCTTCGAATAAATACCTACCAGGGTAGAGCGATCCTCTATCTTGGTTTATGGAGATAAAAATGTCTCAACAATTTGATCTTGTTGTCATCGGCGGTGGTCCTGGTGGTTATGAAGCTGCGATTCGTGCTGCTCAACTAGGCTTCAAAGTCGCTTGTATTGAAAAACGTATTCACAATGGTAAGCCTTCTTTAGGTGGTACTTGCTTAAACGTAGGTTGTATCCCTTCTAAAGCTTTGCTTGATTCTTCTCATCGTTATGAAGATACAGTGCATCACTTAGCTGATCACGGTATTACAACTGGTGAAGTGAATTTCGATCTTGCAAAACTTCTTGCTCGTAAAGACAAAATTGTTGACCAATTAACTGGCGGTATCGATCAATTGCTTAAAGGCAACGGTATTGAGTGGTTAAAAGGTACAGGTAAATTACTTGCTGGTAAAAAAGTTGAGTTCGTTTCTCATGAAGGTGAAACTCAAGTTTTAGAACCTAAATACGTGATTCTTGCGTCTGGTTCTGTGCCTGTAAATATTCCTGTAGCTCCTGTAGATCAAGATATTATTGTTGATTCAACTGGCGCATTAAACTTCCCAGAAGTACCTAAGCGTTTAGGTGTGATTGGTGCTGGTGTAATCGGTTTAGAACTTGGTTCAGTATGGCGTCGTCTTGGTGCTGAAGTTGTTGTATTTGAAGCAATGGATGCATTCTTGCCAATGGCTGATAAAGCTTTGGCAAAAGAATACCAAAAGCTTTTAACTAAGCAAGGTCTTGATATTCGCGTTGGTGCTAAAGTTTCTGGCACTGAAGTTAATGGTCGTGAAGTGACTGTTAAATACACTCAAGGTGGCGAAGAAAAAACTCAAACTTTTGACAAATTAATCGTTTGTGTTGGCCGTAAAGCATATGCAGAAGGTTTATTGGCTGAAGATTCAGGCATTAAATTAACTGAACGTGGTTTAGTTGAAGTAAATGATCACTGTGCAACTTCTGTAGAAGGTGTATATGCGATTGGTGACTTGGTTCGCGGTCCAATGCTTGCTCATAAAGCAATGGAAGAAGGTGTAATGGCTGTTGAGCGTATTCACGGTCACGCAGCTCAAGTGAACTATGACACAATCATTTCTGTTATCTATACACACCCTGAAGCGGCGTGGGTAGGTTTAACTGAAGAGCAAGCTAAAGAAAAAGGTCATGAAGTAAAAACTGGTCAATTCGGTTTTGCTGTAAATGGTCGTGCTTTAGCTGCTGGTGAAGGCGCAGGTTTTGTTAAGTTTGTTGCTGATGCAAAAACTGACCGTTTATTAGGTATGCATGTCATTGGACCTGCTGCATCTGATATCGTTCACCAAGGTATGATCGCTCTTGAATTTGTATCTTCTGTTGAAGATCTTCAGTTGATGACTTTTGGTCACCCAACATTCTCTGAAGTTGTTCATGAAGCTGCACTTGCTGTAGATGGTCGTGCAATTCACGCGATTCAACGTAAGCGTAAATAAAATTAAAGAGCGGTTCTCCGCTCTTTTTCACATTCGATGGTGTGATTAAAAAATCATCAAGTTGATAGACGTAGACAGCAATTTGCATATACAACATGAGAATGTTGCGCAAATTGAAGACAACAAACAAAGTTAAGTAGGTAACTAAATGAACTTACATGAGTATCAAGCTAAAGCGTTATTGAAAGAATATGGTATGCCGGTACAAGAAGGTATCTTGGCAACCAATGCAGACGAAGCAGTTGCTGCATTTGAACAGCTTGGTGGTAAATTCGCTGTAATGAAGGCGCAAGTTCATGCTGGTGGTCGTGGTAAGGCTGGTGGCGTTAAAGTTGCAAAATCTAAAGAAGATGTTATCGAATTTGCAAACAATATCATTGGTACTCGTCTTGTAACGTATCAAACTGATGCAAATGGTCAACCAGTAAACAGCATCATTGTTGCTGAAGACGTATATCCAGTTGAGCGTGAGCTTTACTTGGGCGCGGTTGTAGACCGTTCTAGCCGTCGTATTACTTTCATGGCTTCTACAGAAGGTGGTGTAGAAATCGAGAAAGTTGCTGAAGAAACTCCAGAAAAAATTATCAAAGTTGAAGTTGATCCATTAGTTGGCTTACAACCATTCCAAGCACGTGAAGTTGCGTTTGCTTTAGGTTTGAAAGACAAACAAATCGGTCAATTCGTAAAAATCATGACAGCTGCTTACCAAGCATTTGTTGAAAATGATTTTGCTTTATTTGAAATTAACCCACTTTCAGTTCGTGAAAATGGCGAAATTTTATGTGTAGACGCGAAAGTAGGTATCGACTCTAACGCGCTTTACCGTTTACCTAAAGTTGCTGCTTTACGTGACAAATCTCAAGAGAATGAGCGTGAATTAAAAGCATCTGAATTTGATCTTAACTATGTTGCTTTAGAAGGTAACATCGGTTGTATGGTTAACGGTGCTGGTCTTGCAATGGCAACTATGGACATCATTAAACTTTATGGTGGTCAGCCTGCAAACTTCCTTGACGTTGGTGGCGGTGCAACTAAAGAGCGCGTAATCGAAGCGTTCAAAATCATCCTTGCTGATACTTCTGTACAAGGTGTTTTAATTAACATCTTCGGTGGTATCGTACGTTGTGACATGATTGCTGAAGCAATTATTGCAGCGGTTCAAGAAGTAAACGTAACTGTTCCAGTTGTTGTTCGTTTAGAAGGTAACAACGCTGAGTTAGGTGCTAAATTACTTGATGAATCTGGTTTGAAATTAATTTCTGCGAACGGTTTGTCTGATGCCGCAGAAAAAGTTGTAGCTGCAGTTAAAGCGTAAGGGGAGTATCAATCATGAGCGTATTAATTAATAAAGACACTAAAGTATTGGTACAAGGTTTTACTGGTAAAAACGGTACTTTCCACTCTGCACAAGCTTTAGACTACGGTACAAAAGTTGTTGGTGGTGTTACTCCAGGTAAAGGTGGTACAACTCACCTTGACTTACCAGTATTCAACACAATGAAAGAAGCTGTACGTGAAACAAATGCAGATGCATCTGTAATCTATGTACCAGCTCCATTCGTTTTAGACTCAATCGTTGAAGCGGTTGATTCAGGTGTTGGCCTAATCGTTGTGATCACTGAAGGTGTTCCAACAATCGACATGCTTAAAGCAAAACGTTATTTAGAAACTAACGGTAACGGTACTCGTTTAGTTGGTCCTAACTGCCCAGGCGTGATCACTCCGGGTGAATGTAAGATCGGTATTATGCCTGGTCACATCCACCAACCAGGTCGTATTGGTATTATCTCACGTTCAGGTACATTGACTTATGAGGCGGTTGCTCAAACAACTAAGCTTGGTTTAGGTCAGTCTACTTGTATCGGTATTGGTGGTGACCCAATCCCAGGTATGAACCAAATTGAAGCTCTTCAATTGTTCCAAGACGATCCAGATACTGATGCAATCATCATGATCGGTGAGATCGGTGGTACAGCGGAAGAAGAAGCTGCTGAATTCATCAAATCTAACGTGACTAAGCCTGTAGTAGGTTACATCGCTGGTGTAACTGCTCCTAAAGGTAAGCGTATGGGTCACGCTGGTGCGATCATTTCTGGTGGTCAAGGTACTGCTGAAGAGAAATTTGCTGCATTTGAAAAAGCAGGTATGGCTTACACTCGTAGCCCAGCTGAGCTTGGTTCAACTATGTTGCAAGTATTAAAAGAGAAAGGTTTAGCTTAATAGCTTCCTTGAATCTTTAAAAAATACCGCATCTGAAAAATGATGCGGTATTTTTTTGCATCATTGAAAAGTAGCATAAAATGAAATAAGAAATAATAAGGCGAAAAAAAGACAAAAAAATACGCAATGATTGGGGTGATCATTGCGTAGAACAACGAATCTGTTAAAAACAGTTTCGGCTTAAGGAGAAATGTCGTGAGGTTCATATCAACCTACTTGAGCTATATTAGTTAAGGTTTAATATTTCTTCATTAAGGTTCGCGTTAATTAGTGTTACTTCACGTTAAAAGGGTAAGTGCATGTGAATCATTATAAATATATTAACAATGTGAAATTTTAAACTATTGAATCTTAATATAATTATAAAAAAAGCCCCGTAGGGCTTTTCATTTATATATTTACTCTAGAGTTAAAACTTAAATAAGCCTAAGCCATCTTTAACTTCATCTAAAGTTTGTTGAGTAATGATTCTGCATTTGTCAGTACCTTGACGTAAAACATCCATAATATAGTCAGGATCTTTAGCAAGTTCTTCACGGCGTTCACGAATAGGTGTAATTAATTCTTTTAACACACCTTCAAGACGTTTTTTAACAGTACCATCACCAAGACCACCACGGCGATAATGCGCTTTTAATTCTTCAACTTCTTCTTTATTTGGATCAAATGCATCTAAATAAGTAAATACAATGTTTCCTTCAACTTGACCTGGATCTTCAATACGAAGGTGATTTGGGTCTGTGTACATTGCATTTACAGCTTTTTTAATGTCTTTGTCAGAAGCATTTAAAACAATAGTATTGCCTAATGATTTAGACATTTTTGCTTTACCATCAAAACCTGGTAAACGAGCCATATTAGAAAGTAAGGCTTTACATTCAGGTAAAAGGTCTTGACCAATTTGACGATTTACACGACGTACAATTTCATTGGTTTGCTCAATCATTGGAATCTGATCTTCACCCACTGGTACTACAGTTGCTTTAAAAGCCGTAATATCAGCTGCCTGTGCAACAGGGTAGCAAAGGAAACCAGCAGGAATGTCACGTTCAAAACCACGCATTTGAATTTCAGATTTGATGGTCGGGTTACGTTCTAAACGAGCTACAGTTACAAAGTTAAGATATAACATTGTAAGCTCATTCAATGCCGGTAAACATGACTGTACGCAAATCGTGGTCTTAGTTGGATCAATACCAACTGCTAAATAATCTAGAGCAACTTCTAAGATGTTACGGCGTACTTTATCCGGATTATCAGCATTGTCTGTTAATGCTTGAGCATCTGCTAATAAGAGATGTTGATGATGGCTATCCTGTAAACCTACACGTGAACGCAAAGAACCGACAAAATGCCCAAGGTGAAGTTGTCCGGTAGGGCGGTCGCCTGTCAAAATAATTGGACGCTGATCAACATTACTCATTATTTATTCCACTATCGTATTGGCTTAATCAGGGATAGTAAGCCCTGTAATATACAAGATTGGCATTATTGTACGGGAAATAAAATTTTTTCGTCAGCGATTGGTTAAACTTTCTTAAAATAATATTGTGAATTTATTCAGTAAAATTACAGAAATTGGAATATTTCATCTTACAATAGTCAGATAAATACAAACCTGGATAAGAAATGGCAAGTGGCTTACTTTTATTACTAGATGATATTGCAACAATTTTAGATGATGTCGCTTTAATGAGCAAAATGGCAGCAAAGAAAACTGCCGGTGTTTTAGGTGATGATTTGGCTTTAAATGCACAACAGGTAACAGGTGTGCGAGCAGATCGTGAATTGCCTATTGTGTGGAAGGTCGCGAAAGGTTCTTTAGTTAATAAGCTTATTTTAGTTCCTTTAGCTTTATTAATTAGCGTTATTGCACCTTGGCTAATTAATCCGCTCTTGATGCTAGGTGGCTTATTTTTATGTTATGAAGGCGTTGAAAAAGTTCTTCATACAATTACGCATAAAAAAGCTTCGACCTCTGAGGAAGCAGAAAAAGAATTTAACAATGAAGAGCTAGATATGGCTACTTTTGAGAAAGAGAAAGTAAAAGGGGCTATTCGTACAGATTTTATTTTATCAGCTGAAATTGTCGTAATCTCGTTAGGTACGGTGGCGACTGCTACGTTATTAACTAAAGTTAGTGTGCTTAGCATTATTGCAGTTGTGATGACGCTTGGCGTTTATGGCTTGGTTGGCGTGATTGTTAAGATTGATGATTTAGGATTATATTTAACAAAACAAGCTGCTTCTTTCAAACAAACTCTAGGACGTGGTTTACTTGCTTTTGCTCCTCTTTTAATGAAGCTACTTTCTATTGTTGGAACTATTGCAATGTTTTTAGTAGGTGGAGGGATTATTAATCATACGATTCCTTTACTTCACCATGTTACTGAAGATACGGTTGATCAGGTAGAAACTATACCGGCAGTAGGAAATATTATTGGTGCTTTAACACCGACATTAATGAACTTTGCGATTGGTATGATTGCTGGTGCAGTTGTGTTGCTTGTGGTGAGTTTAATACAGAAAATGTGGCCAAAAGCTTCTGACTAATCAGGCCATTTAAAAGAAGAGGGAAGTTATGCGTTGGAGAGATCGTAGAGTCAGTACCAATGTTGAGGACCGTCGAGGTGGGGGCGGTGTTAAAGCAGGTGGTATTAGTATTATTGGTTTGGTTGTGGCATTTGTCGCATGGAAATTTTTTGGCGTTGATCCACAAATGGCTTATCAGGCAACGCAGCAGGTTACTGCTTCACAACAATCAAATGCAACTTCACCAGAAAGTTTAACACCTGAGCAAAAAGAAGCGTCAGATTTTGTTGGAACTGTATTAGCTGATACAGAAGATACGTGGACACCTATATTTAAACAGTTAGGTAAAACTTATACACCGCCAAAGTTGGTTTTATTTAGTGGAGTGACTCGCTCAGGTTGTGGTACCGCTCAATCTGCTATGGGACCCTTTTATTGTCCAGCTGACCAGAAAGTTTATATTGATACCGAATTCTTTAAAGATATGCGTGAGCAAATGGGTATCTCGGGTGAACAAAATAAATCAGAGCTCTCTCGCCAAGATCAGGCAGGGGATTTTGCCCAAGCCTATGTTGTTGCTCATGAAGTGGGTCATCATGTTCAAACCTTGCTTGGTATTTCTTCTCAAGTGCAACAAGCGCGTTCGCAAGTTAGTCAAAGAGAGGGCAACCAGCTATCTGTTCGTCAAGAGTTACAAGCCGACTGTTTAGCAGGTATATGGGCAAATCATAATCAACAGCGTACTCAGTTTTTAGAGTCTGGCGATGTTGAAGAAGCAATGGATGCAGCTCAAAAAATTGGCGATGACTATTTGCAAAAACGTGCAACTGGACAAGTTGTACCTGATAGCTTCACCCATGGTACGAGTGAGCAGCGGATGCACTGGTTTCAAGTGGGCTTAAAGTCTGGTGATATCAATCAATGTGATACTTTTAATAATTCTATCTAATGCGAAAGATGAGTTTATTAAAGCATTTTTAATAGACTCATCTTTTTAATACCCCTCTGATTCATAATTAATGTTAAGAAATTTAACTGATCGATAGAATGATTAAAGTAATTCGTTAAACTTATATTTCAATTTTTAACTGTTTGGGCACATATAAGTGCCTATTTTGTCATTCTGTTCAGTTCAGCTGTCTAGGTTTTCTTATTTGGTCATTGACCCAGAAGAAGGGTGTTCATGGGTAATTTTTTCTTATTACAAGCACTTACGGTTGTATTTGCCTTATCAATTGCAACCACTATATTCAATAAGCGTATTTTAGGCTTCCCTCAAGCGATTGGCGTGCCTCTTGTTTCTGCAATTTTTGTCTTCATTTTGCAATGGGGAGCCAGTCTCTTAAATGGTAATCAGTTTATTACTATTAATATTCATAATATTGAAGAAGCAGTACGTCATATCGATTTTTATGACTTTTTAATTAATGGCGTCATCTGTTTTATTCTGACATCTTCTGCACTGAAATTTAAAATTTCAGACTTAAGAAGTTATTGGAGACAAATTAGTATACTAGCGACTATTGCGCTAGTCATCTGTGCGGTATTGTTTGGTGGTTTACTTTACGGCTTCCAATTGCTGGTTGGTCATCATGTGCCAATTTTAGTTCTTCTGTTATTAGGTGCGGCATTGGGTGCAACAGACCCGATCGGTATTAAAGGTGTTTTAAGTTCAATTCGCGCACCCCATCATCTTATTGTCAAATTAGAGGGTGAGTCTTTATTTAATGACGCGATGTGTATTGCATTATTTATGACGTTGTTGAATGTTTTACAAGGTGAACATTTTTCATTAGTTGCGACATTAGAAGCTTTGCTTTATGAAATTGTGGTTGCTGTCGGTATTGGATGGGCATTTGGTATAGGAACATTACGTCTATTACGTGGCAAACATGAAATGGAATCTCTGATCTTAACAACTGCCTTACTTGCTAGCGGAGCATATTTAGTTGCTTTATTTGCTCATGCATCTGCACCGATTGCTTGTGTGATTGGCGGTTTAATCGTTGGTAATAAGTGGAAAGAAATCCGTGAAGAGCGAGAAATTAGGGAAGTTAACCATTTTTGGCATACTGTAGAAGGAATTATTAACTCATTCTTATTTACTTTAATTGGTCTTGAGCTATTTATTCTTGATTTAAACTTTAGCTTGATTTTAGGTGGAATAGTCGCTTTCTTTATTTTGCATATTTCACGCTTTGCAGCAAATTTTATGTCTTTTGCTTTCTTCCCAACAATGCGTAAGACCAAAAGCTACAATGGTAGTTTAACCATTTTGTCTTGGGGTGGGGTACGAGGAGGGATTTCACTTGCTTTAATTTTGGCAGTCGCCAATATTCCAGCACTTAGCCCTTATAGTAGTATTCTGATTGGATATACTTTTATTAGCGTATTGTTATCTGGTGTGGTGTGTGGTCTTGGCTTACCAGCGGTAATGAATGCATTTTATTACAACCCTAATGAAGAAACGGAAGGCCTTAAAGGTTTTTACCAGAAGCTATGCCATAAAATGAATCGCCGTGGCTTTCAATATATTGTAGGGGAAGATGCATTAGGAAGAGAAACAATTACTATCTTTAATCCCGATGTAATTGTTGACCAAAAAACAGAAGATGGTATTGCAACTATGCATGATCCGAATAAGTTGCAAGAAGTAAAACGTTTTGAGAGTCCAGATAATTTTTAAATAAAATTAAAAGTATTTTTATTTAAATTAAAAAATAAGGCTTTAGTGTAATAGTAAAATATTAACTAAAGCCATTTTTCTGCATATTATTAATTAATAATATATTTTATTTTATTAAGATATTGAAACTTGTTATATAAAACTTTTAATTAAAATAATTTTCAACAAATATTGGAT